>NZ_JAMYSC010000025.1:0-103071 GCF_040321755.1 Mesorhizobium sp. M0276
GGTGGTCTCCACCCCAGAGTCGGTGCCGTTGACCACGCTCAGCGCATAGCTGAGCTCCTGCGCCGCCGGCCCGTCGGCCCCGGCGCTGCCGGTCACGGTCAGCAACGAAGCGGAGCTGCGGGCGAAGCCGATCGCGCCGGTGCCCGGCACATCCGGATCTTCGCCCGGTGACGGCACGTTGGTGAACAGGCTCGCGACAGTTGTCGCGCCGAAGGCGATCGCCGCGCCGTCGACATCGGTGTCGCCCTGCACCCCGGCGGTCTCGTCGTGGCGCACCGAGGCGGTGCTCACCACAGCGGTGATCGTCGGCCCGTCATCGTCGAACTGGATCTGCGTGCCGGCAAACTCGCTCGCGGCCTGGCTGCTCAAGATCGTGAATCCGCCGATGTCGAGGGTGATGTTCGAACCCGCTCCCTTCACGGGTTGGACGTTTTCGATCAGCACCCGAGTGTGGGCGCTGGTGGTGGTGTAGGTGACAACATCCCCGTTCACGACACCCGAGACGACCGCGGTATCGCCGGTGAGGTTAGCAGCGACGATAACGCCATTGACCTTGACCTGGGTGATGTTGACCGCATCGTCATCACCAAATCCCTCGACGAAATTTGTACCTGTTTCGGCCACGCCGTCATGGTCATTGAAGGCGGAAATCTTGACTGTGACGGCGTTACCGGTCGGATTGACCTGAGCGACCGTGAACGAGGCCGAGGTGACACCTGTGGTATAGCCGCTGAACTGGATATTGCCTTCGTGGTCGGCCTCCGTTGCGTTGAGACCTTCGGGCAAGTGCGGATCGGAGTTTGGGGCTACCGTGAAATCTTCAGCCGGATTATTCACGAAGGTGAAATTCATGCCATTGCCCGGCGCGAGATGCTGGCCGTTCACGCCAATCGTCGCGTGGGGTCCGGCTTGGCTGCTGCTGACCGTGTCGCCTGAATGGTCATTGTCCTCGGTGTTCGGGTCGGGGGCGCGCCCGGTCACCACGATGCCGCTGGTGCTGACGCCCGCGGGGTTGTTGCCGAACATCAAGAACTCGTTGGCGCCCGATGGCGCATTGTCGAAGGAGAAGGTCGTTGACTGGATCGCCGCGACCTTGAGGTGGTCGTCGAGATTGGCAGTGAAATCGTGATCGTTGTTGTTGTCCGTGTGCTTCAGCGGCTCGAAGAGCACGGTCCAGAACTTGCCGCCGGTGATCAATGAATTGGTCGTGGTCTCTTCGAGATAGACCGCAAACACTATGTCGCCGGTTGGATTTGCCACCCCCCCGACGGTGCCCTCCCTGCCGAGGACGACGTTGTCGTTATTGGGGTCGGCGTAGAGGAAGATCTGCCTGCCCTCGAGGGTGAGAAGCCCGCTGGCATCCCCGTCGAGCGCACCGTTGGTCGCGTCGACGAAGCCGAGGCCATTGACGGTGAAACCCGAGTCAGACGTGACGCTGAGATCATCGCCCCCGCCGCCTGCGATTTGAATTGCGCTCGCGAGGTTGACTCCCGCGTTGGTGAACGCGGTCGATACATTCGACGGTACGTTGGCCAGCAAGACGTCATTATCCTGCAAGCCAGTCGTTTCGTCGATTTTCGTGCTTCCGAAAACATTGATGGTCAGTGCCATTGTCTGTTCCTCTCAAAGGTGCGGCAGGCGCAAGGGCGCGCATCCGCCGGCAGGCCAGCGCTACGCGCCATCGTTAATGGAAACTGGAGTGAGTGGTTTGACTCGGGGTAGAGGGTGTTGAAGGGGCCGCCGCGCCCCCGCTCCGTGCCCCGTCAGGCATTTCTCGGGGGATGCGTCCTACGCGCATCGGCTACCCACCAACGGCGGGCGCCAAGTATCAATGATGAGGGCATACTAACCCCGCCCCTCTTCCCCAACAGGCATGACTGCCTGTACGCCTCCGCTCAGAATTAACCATGTCGGCTTCTTTCATTTGAGATCCGTCTCGGATCCCGATCGGTTACCCCAGTGCATACGGTCGCGTGATGGATTGCGTCCCCATGCCTCAGTGTGCCGCCGACGCAGAGGGCGCGTCCATTCCCGCTTCGGTAGTATTGGGGTTAATGGCCGTACCTGATCGAACGATATATATCCTTCGATAGATCAGGCCGGCGGTTCCACGGCATTGCCGTCAGGCGGCTTTCCGGCCTGTTGGCGGCTTCATGTCGATGTCAGTCGAAAGCGATGGTCAGATCAGGCCGGTTCGGCCTGGACGCTCGGCCTCTTTGCCATGCGCCATCCAGGCCAGCTCCGCCCGGCCGCCGAGGCGCAGCTTCTCGTAGACGTGGTGCAGGTGCATCTTCACCGTGCCTTCGGATACGTGCAGCCGCTGGGCGATGGCCTTGTTGCGCAACCCGCGCGAGACGAGATCGGCGATTTCAGTCTCCCGTCCGGTCAGCCTGGACATCGGCTCGGGCTGCGTTTCCGGCATCAGCAGTTGCTGGACGATCTTGTTGTCGATCCATTTCTTGCCTGTCGCCACCGCGCTCACGCATTCGATTAGATAGCGGTGGCTGATGCCCTCCAGCACCAGACCGTCGCTGTCGAGCGCCTGTATGTCCTTGATGTCGATCCTGCCGGCCGGCTGGACGATGAAGATGATGCCGAGAGCGCTGTTGCAGGCCTTCAGCCGGGCCGAAAGACCGGTCGTCTCCGGATCCGCCATATCCAAGCCGACGATGACGATGTCTGGCCGATGGCGCTCCACGTGAGGAACCACGTCGACAGGGCGGCGGCACTGGGCGACAACATCGTGTCCAGCCTTCTGCAACACCCACTCCAGACCGGCGAGATACACCCCCCGCGGGTCGGCGATAACCAAAGTCGACATACCAACACCGCCCGACCAACACCGACCGAAAAAACGCAACGAACTTGGTTAAACACCCGTTAAAACCACGAAACCAGAGCTCATGCGTATTGTCAAGTAAACACTAATATAGTGACTGCTATAATAATGACCGTGTCTTTCAGGCCGGCGCGGGCGCGCCAGGCACGGGTAGAGGCCGCAGGCCTTTCTGCCGCCGCGCCTCACGCAGCATGTTTTCAACCTGAAACACGGACTCCGCCCAATAGTCCTTCAGCTCAAGCAGCGGTGATCGCGGAATTGGCGGCGTCATGTTGTTCGTCCAAAGATCTTTGGACGCGGGACCACTTCAGACTGCTGCCTCAACTGGAAGGCCTGCAGCCTTCCATTCGGGATAGCCGTCCTCGAGCCGGTGAACGACATACCCTCGCATCCGCAATGCCGCGACGGCCTCGAACGACAGAACGCAATAGGGACCACGGCAATAGGCGATGACCTCCCGGTTCGCGGGAAGCTCCGCCAGCCGGCGCTCGAGTTCAGCGAGCGGGATGTTGAGCGCCCCCGGAAGATGTCCGAGCGCAAATTCGTCCTCCGAGCGGACGTCGAGAACCGTGACAAGGCCGTCATGCAGCCTTGAGACAAGGTCTCCGCGCGACACAGGCTCCAGTGCGTCGCGAGCGTGGAAGTAGTCCGTCATCACGCGGTTGACCTCGGCGACGTTTCGTTCGCCCACGCGCCCCAGGGCCTTCATCAATTCAACCACCTGGGCATCCCCGGCAAGTCGATAAAGCACATGCTTGCCGTGCCGCTGCGCCTCGACAAGTCGCGCGCGTCGAAGAATTTGAAGGTGGCGCGAGGCGTTGGCGAAGTTGAGGCCCGCCCGTGCCGCAAGCCCCTCGACGCTGCGTTCACCCTGGGCGAGGTGCTCAAGCAATTCCAGCCGGTGTGCATGCCCGAGAGCTTGAGCCACTTCGGCAAGGCTGGCGAAAATCGCCTGTTTTGGCCCGATGCTTGACATGCGATCTTCTCAGTGAAACATTCTGCAGAATAATTGAATAATATCTCGGGCGAGGTAGGGCGCGCAAGTCATGATCCTCCGTCAATTCCTCCATTCCGATCCCGTTGCAGCATCTTACCTGTTCGGCTGCGGTGGAAAATCCGCCGCCGCGGTCGTCGATCCGGTCGGCAACATCGCGGCTTATCTCGAAGTTGCCGAGGCAACCGGCATGCGTATCCTCTACGTGGTCGACACGCACATTCATGCCGACCACCTTTCCGCCGGGCGCTCACTCGCCGCCGCTTCGGGTGCGCAATACGTGCTCTTCGAAGGCGCGGAAGCCGGGTTCCCGTTTTTGCGTGCCAGGGACGGTGAGGTGCTCGAGCTCGGCAATGTGACCATGACCGTGATGCACACGCCCGGGCACACGCCGGAGCACATCTCGCTCCTGGTCACCGACAGGACGCGCGCGGCGGAGCCATGGTTCGTGCTGACAGGCCACACGCTCATGGTTGGCGACCTCGGGCGAACCGAACTGGCAACCAGCGCGGAGGCCGGCGCGCGGACGCTGTTTTCCAGCGTACGGCGCCTCAAGCAACTGCCGGATCACGTCGAGGTGCTGCCGGGCGCCTACTCCGGCTCGGTCTGCGGGCGCTCGCTCAGTGGCAAGCCGACATCGACGATCGGCTTCGAGAGGCGCTTCAACAAAGCGTTCCGCATCGAGGACGAGGACGCTTTCGTCGCCACGATGATCGCAGACATACCGCCCCCGCCGTCGCAAGCGGCGCGCAACCGCGCCGCTAATGCCGGCTTGGCTGCCGCTGCCGCCTGACCGATGAGCGTTTCGCAGTCAACAGGCTCGACGGTCAGACTTGGGCTTAGGGAAAACTGGCGACAATTTGCTCTCCTCATGCTGGTGAATGCGTTTGTCGGCGGCATGGTCGGGATCGAGCGAACGGTCGTGCCGCTCATCGGGTCGGAAGTGTTCGGCATCACGTCGACGACACTGGTCGTCTCCTTCATCGTCAGCTTCGGCGTGGTCAAAGCGCTTGCCAATCTCGTCTCCGGCCAACTCGCCGACAGTTGGGGGCGCAAGCGCGTTCTCGTCCTCGGCTGGCTCGTCGGCTTGCCGGTTCCGTTCATGATCATCTGGGCCCCGAGCTGGGGATGGGTGATTGCGGCCAATGCGCTGCTCGGCATCAATCAGGGACTCGCCTGGTCGATGACGGTGGTCATGAAGGTCGATCTCGTCGGTCCGAAGTCGCGCGGCCTCGCCGTCGGCCTCAATGAATTCGCCGGCTACCTCGCCGTCGGCGTAACCGCGTTCTTGACTGGCTATCTTGCCTCGCAATACGGATTGCGCCCGGTACCGATCTATCTCGGGATCGGCTATGCCGTCGTCGGCACAGTGTTGTCGGTGCTGCTATCCGCGACACACGCGACCATCTCAGGCTTGAGGTATCCGCTCACGCACGGCAATCCGCGCCGATCAGCTTCCGGGAGGTGTTTGCGCTGACCTCGTTCCGGAACCGCAATCTGTTCGCGGCTTCGCAAGCCGGCCTCGTCAACAACCTCAACGACGGCATGAGCTGGGGTATTTTCCCGTTGTTCTTCGTGTCCTTCGGACTTGGCATCGAGCGCATCGGCATCCTGAAGGCGGTCTATCCCGCGACATGGGGAATCCTGCAGATCGTCACCGGCCCCTTGAGCGATCGCTGGGGTCGCAAGGGCCTGATCGTCGCTGGAATGTGGATCCAGGCCGGCGGCTTGTTTCTCACCGCGGCCACGAACCGGTTCGAATGGTGGCTTGTCGGCAGCCTTCTGCTCGGCCTTGGAACCGCAATGGTCTATCCAAGTCTGATCGCGGCCGTTTCCGACGCTTCGCATCCCAGTTGGCGCGCCCGCTCGCTCAGCGTCTACCGGTTCTGGCGCGATCTCGGCTACGCGATCGGGGCGCTCTCCGCAGGCCTCATCGCCGATCGCTTCGGCCTCTCATGGGCGATCACATCGATCGCCGCATTGACGTTTGTCTCTGGCGCGATTGTCGCCATCGTGATGCAGGAGGCCGCCAGGGGTTCCGGTCAGCCGTCATCTTCCGGCGTCTCGGTTTGAATTTTGAAGAGGAGCGGGCGTTTGCCGGCGGCGATGGGCACGGCCATTCTCCTGACGCGGCGGGCATGGCAGATCGGCATATGAGCAGAAAACGCAGCAATCACCCGCCAGGGGCTTCAAGAGCACGCCGCAGTTCTTGCATTCGTAAAAGTGAACGCAGGCGTCGGTCGGCATCGTTTCCACAGACTGATGCCCGCATTCTGGGCAAGTAAGGGTGCTCTCAAGCTTCATTGCCACTCCCGCGCATTGCGCTAAGCATATAGGAGATCGGGACCGGATGCGAAAACGGCGCGGTCAAATTTCCAAACCGAGACACTCCCTTCAAGCAGGTGGTCGACCGGCGGCGAACTCATGGACTCGCTCACACTCGTGCCAGAAAATATGCAGATAGTTATAAGATTGTGATGGTAGCGGGAGAGGGACTTGAACCCCCGACCCCAGGATTATGATTCCCGTGCTCTAACCAACTGAGCTACCCCGCCAGGGCGGCGAAAGGCCCGAAATCCGCCTCAAATCGAAAGGCATGTCGGGGCGTTCGCCAAGGTCGCGCGGATATAAGGTTGGGAGGGCGAGCCTGTCAAGCTTCGAAACAACCGGCTTGCCGGCTTATCGTCATTATCGAAAAGCTTTGCCGCGCAGACATTTGGTTGCCGCCGCCGGGGTTGAGTTCGCAGGGGCACGTCGCTATGTCTCGGCCACGAGTTTTTAGAGTTTGAAACAGATGAAGCCGCGCATTGCAGTCCTTGGTTGCGGATACTGGGGCAGCAACCACATCCGCACCCTCAAGGCGCTCGGCGCGCTGCACGCGGTTTCCGACGCCAACCGGGCCCGTGCCGAAGGCTTTGCCAGCGAGCAGGATTGCCTGGCGGTCGAGCCGGACCAGCTGCTCGTCCGTGACGATATCGACGCCATCGTCATGGCACTGCCGCCGCAATTCCATGCCGATCTTGCCGTGCGCGCCGTCGAGAGCGGCAAGGACGTGCTGGTGGAAAAGCCGATCGCGCTGACGGTGCCGGATGCCGAACGTGCGGTGCAGGCGGCCAAGGACAATGGCCGCGTCTTCATGGTCGGCCATGTCCTTCGGTTCCATCCCGCCTTCGAGACGCTGAAAGGGCTGATCGACAAGGGCGAGCTCGGCGAAGTCCGCTACATCCACTCGCACCGGCTCGGCCTCGGCAAGTTCCACACCGAGAACGACGCGTTGTGGGACCTGGCGCCGCACGATCTGTCGATGATCCTGGCGATCACCGGCACCGAGCCGATCGACGTGCGCGGCGAGGGGGCCGCGCTGCTCGACAATCTCAGCGACTTCGCGCATCTGCACATGCGCTTTCCCAACGGACTGCGCAGCCATCTCTTCACCTCGCGGCTCAATCCCTATCGCGAGCGGCGGCTGACCGTGGTCGGCACCAAGGCGATGGCGGTGTTCGACGATGTCGAGCCATGGGAGCGCAAGCTTGCCGTCTACCGCCACGCGGTGTGGCAGGATAGCGGCCAATGGGCGTTCACCACCAATGAGCCGTCCTACGTCGCGGTTGGCCAGGGCATGCCGCTGACGCGCGAGCTGGAGCATTTCATCCAGTGCATCGAGACCCGTGCCGAGCCGCGCACCAGCGGCGAGGAAGCGATCAGGGTGCTGCGCATCCTGACAGCGGGCACCGTCACGCACACCAAATCCTGAGATCGTTTGGAGATTCTACTCCGGCGGCCATCGAGTGGCGTTTTCTGCGCTTCCGAAACGGTCTCCGAGAGGACGGAGCCCCTATTCGGCGGGGACCTGCGCTGGCTGGGCAGCAAGCCGGGTCAGCATGGCTTCGGCCTCGGCGCCACGCTCCGAACGCTCGATGAAGCCGCCGCCGAACACGCGGGCCTCATTGCCGTCATCGGAGTAGAGCACGCAGGCCTGGCCCGGCGCGATGCCGGACTCGCCGTCGACCAGTTCCACCCATGTGGCGCCGGCACGATGATGCAGCACGGCCGGGCGCGGCGGTCGCGTCGAGCGAACCTTGGCAAACAGCTCCAGGCCGCCGGCGGGGACGTCCGTGAGCGGTCCGTCGCCAAGCCAGTTCATGTTGCGCAGATAGATCTTGTGCGTCTCCAGCGCCTCGCGCGGGCCGACCACGACACGGGCGCGGTCGGCATCGAGATGGACGACATAGAGCGGCTCGCCGGAAGCAATGCCGATGCCGCGGCGCTGGCCGATCGTATAGCGCAGGATGCCTTCATGGCGGCCGAGCACGCGGCCGTCGATGTGGACGATGTCGCCTGGATTGGCGGCGGTCGGCTTCAGCTTGGCGATGATGTCGGAATACTTGCCCTGCGGCACGAAGCAGATGTCTTGGCTGTCCTGCTTGGCAGCAACCGTCAGCCCCATCTCCTCGGCAATGGCGCGAACCTGCGGCTTGGACAGGCCGCCGAGGGGAAAGCGCAGATAATCGATCTGCGCCTGCGTGGTGGCGAACAGGAAATAGCTCTGGTCACGGTCGGCGTCGACCGGCCGGTAGAGCGCGCGGTGGGCGCCGTTGGCGCCGGAGCGGATGTAGTGGCCGGTGGCCAGCGCATCGGCGCCAAGCTCCTTGGCGGTGGCGAGGAGGTCGGCGAACTTCACCGTCTGGTTACAGGAAACGCAAGGGATCGGCGTCTCGCCGGCGACATAGCTTTCAGCGAAGGGATCGATGACCGCCTTGCGGAAGCGCTCTTCATAGTCGAGCACATAATGGGGGATGCCGAGCGTCTCGGAGACGCGGCGGGCATCGTCGATGTCCTGTCCGGCACAGCACGAGCCGGCCCGATGCGTCGCCGCGCCATGGTCGTAGAGCTGCAAGGTGACGCCGACGACATCATAGCCTTCGCGCTTCAGCAGGCCAGCGACGACCGATGAATCGACACCGCCCGACATGGCGACGACGATGCGGTTGGTTTCGGGACGTCCGGGAAGATCGAGACTGTTCATGATGCTTTCGTTCTACGCGGCGTCTCAATGCCAATGTCGAGAATGTAGGTCAAGCTTTACCGGCGCGCCAGCGTGCGGGGCGATTCACTGGCTGCGATCGATCCGCGCGAGGGGATGCTTTTCCCCGGTGAACCATGATTTCTTCCCCGGCAAACCAGGGTTTGCGGGCAGATGGTTCAAATGCCGGCAAAAAGACTAACGCGGCGTTCATGATCCTTACCTAGTCATTAGGGTCTGCTTAGGCAATTTTTAAAGCTGTGGCGGTAACGTGGCGGGGATTGGGTCTTTGAGTTTTTTGTAGAGAGTACGATGACCGATCTGGTTAGACCGAGAGTCAAATATGTTATTGGGCCTGATGGCAGCCCTCTTACGATTGCCGATCTGCCGCCGACGAATACACGTCGCTGGGTTATCCGGCGTAAGGCGGAAGTGGTTGCGGCAGTGCGCGGCGGGCTCTTGAGCCTGGACGAGGCATGCCAACGCTACAAGCTCACCACCGAGGAATTCCTGTCCTGGCAGGCGTCGATCGACGAATATGGCCTTGCCGGGCTGCGCACGACGCGCATCCAGCAATACCGACATTAGCAAATTCGCTTCAGGAACGGTGATCGTGAGTTAAGGGGCGGCGCAACCGCTTCTTTTCGCCGTTCTCGATTTCTCGCTGCATGGACGTGCTCGCCGACCTGCGGAGGGCGAGACGTGATCGTGCGCTTCTTCTTATCGCGCCCTTCTTCTTGAAAGTGCGAGGCGAAAGCCGCGCACGGCGATCGGGCATGGCGAGATTACGTCACAAACGAGCCAAGAAAGTTGTCGACCAAATCCTCTTTCGTCTCCGAAAAGAGACTTTCGATGGTGAGGTCCATCTCTTTCTGAGCGATGATAGCGTCGATCTGTGCGGTTGGCAGGGGACTGGTGAATCGGCAACTCAGCGCGTGCTGTGTTCTTTGAACCAGATAACAGCTTACGAGTTCGGATTTATCATCGCCAAATTGCAGGTAAAAGTAATCCGGCCTGCCGGAAAAGCTGCCAACATACAGCGCCGCTCCACCCTCGGACAGGTCCAGCATGCGGAAATTGGCGCTCTGTACCTCGCGCAAGCCATGTGACGGAAAGATGAGGCGAACAAGGAAATTGACGTTCCTTCGAACCCATCTGCGCTTTTCCTCGACGCCGCCAGAATGTTCCACGGTTTGTCCCAAGATCCAGGAGTCCAAGTATTCCTCAGCACCTACTTCGGTAACTTGGACTAAAAACCTTAAGGAGCGATAAGAGGTACTGCTCGAATTGGTTATTCCCGTATGACCGAGCGGGCGCGTATCTGCTCCTTCAACATCGCGGATCTCGCGTCACGGTCGAGCGAAACGATCGCGCCGCGGGTGTTTCGCCACAAGGGGCGCCGACGCGCGCCCCTTGTTTTTTCGAAGCGAGCCCGTGGAACTCAGATCGACAGCACAACCTTGCCGATCGGCTTGGTCGCAAGGAGAGCGTGAGCAGCTGCCGCCTGGTCAAGCGGGAAGCTCTTCGCCACATGGACGGCGAGCTTGTTCGCATCGATCAAGCGAGCCAATTCCAGCAGGCCCTCCTTGTCGGGCACGACCGACATACGCTCAACCCGGATATCGCGCACGCCGGCCTGCGCTCTGGTGTCGTCGTTGACATCGAGCAATGACACCAGCACGCCGCCACGCTTGAGCACCTTCAGCGAGCGTTCGGCGTGGTCGCCGCCCATTGGGTCCAGCACCAGATCGATGTCGCGAACATGGTCGGTGAAATCGCCCTTGGTGTAATCGATGACCTCGTCGGCGCCGAGTTTGCGGACGAAGTCGAGTTTTTGCGGGCTGGCGGTGGCGATGACGTAAGCACCGCGCGCCTTGGCGATCTGCACCGCGAGGTGACCGACGCCGCCGGCTGCGGCGTGAACCAGCACGCGCTGGCCCGATTTCAGCCCGCCATGACGGACCAGGCCCTGCCAGGCGGTGAGGCCTGCCAGCGGCAGGGCGCCTGCCTGGTCATGGTCGGCGCCCTTCGGCTTCAGCGCGATTTCATCGGCGGGCACAGCGGCCAGTTCGGCATAGGCCGCCGCCTGTTTGGGAAAGCGCGGCATGCCGAACACCTCGTCGCCGATCCGGAGGCCGGAAACGCCGGCGCCCAGCGCTTCAACAGTTCCCGAGATATCCCACCCCAGGATAAAGGGCGGCTCGCCGAGCAATGGGAAGTAGCCGGCTCGAACGGCACCATCGACCGGATTGATGCCGGCCGCCTTGACCCGGACCAGCACTTCGCCTGCCTTTGGCGTCGGATTGGGCTGGTCGGTGACGAAGAGAACGTCGGGTCCGCCGACGGAATTCTGGATAGCGGCGCGCATTGGGATATCTCCTGTTTGGTTGGCGTCACTATCATTTGGATGGTAATGGCTTCTTGTCTAGTATGTACCTTCATGATATATACGAACCCCATGGATAGTGATGACGACCACGGTTTCGGCTATGATGCGTTCCGGCGAACGTGCCCATCGCACACCGTGCTGGAAATGCTCGCCAGCAAATGGGTCTATCTGGTGGTTTGCGCGCTGCGCAAAGGCCGGCTGCGCAACGGCGAGCTTGCGCGCAAGCTCGAAGGCATCACGCCGAAGATGCTGACGCAGACGTTGCGCGTTCTCGAGCGTGATGGACTGGTGCGGCGCGAGATATTCCCGGTCATCCCGCCGCGCGTCGAATATGAACTGACGGATCTCGGCCAGAATCTGGCGGGGCTGCTTACCCAGATCCGGTCATGGGCGGAGCAGCATGCTCCGGACATCAAGGATGCGCGGGCAAAGGCAATTGCCGGAAGCGAAAGGGACTGGGCCGCCTAGGTGGCTTGCAGTACTCTTGGCAAGTTTCCCCGCCAAGGCCTGGAAGTCGAGATCCTGCGCCCCGCCAGGCGGCAAGCGCTAATGCAGAGAGCGGCAGGGCAGTTTCAGCCGATCATGGCACTGCGGCCGCCGATCTCGGCTTCGCGGACCTTGGTGTCGCGCGACTCGAGCATTTCCGCCTTGGAAAGCTCCGCTTCAGCTTCGCCGAGTAATGATTCGGCAGTGCTTCGCTGCTGAGCGAGGTCACTTTGCGAATTTCTGAGGTTGTCGCGGCGCAAACGCGCCGCCTTGGCGAAGGTCGGATAGGCGAAATGGTTGATGTCGGTGATGCCGGCCTTCTTTTCTTCAGCGGTGATCTGAAGCTCCAGCTCGACGGCCATGCGTTCGAACTCTGCGATCATCATGTCGAGTTGCAGCAGCTGCCGCCGCTTCTCATTCACCTGAAACTGTTTCAGTCGAACGAGGTTTTCACGTGACTTCATGATTCGGTACTCCCGGAAACGCACACCCGCATCTATCGTCCAAACCACCTGGAAGGGCCCAGGCCGCACCCGTGTCCACCGCCTTTCCCCGAACTATGGGAAACAAAACCCTAAAGTTTTTTGCCGGCGGTAACCATTCGTTTACGGGCATTGTTAATCATACGGGTCAGGACTTAAGGCCGGGTAAAAATTCCGGCCGCCGATGCGAAGCGACGTCGATGAGTCCCTGGAGTCACTTAGTCCAGATTGTTGATGTGTTGCATTAGGAATTTGGTTCTGAGATTCGTTATTGGATTCAAGAGGGTGTAGAAAGAGGTTAAAAAATCTGGTACCGTCATGGGCGGGAAATTAGGTTTTGTTAACCATTTAATGGCAGCCTCGGCACAAGGCAACCACTGCTCCGGGTCCGGACGGGTCGTGAAATGGTCCGGCAGCAGAAAAGGGGAATGAAATGCGTGTTCTGCTGATAGAAGATGACAGTGCAACCGCACAAAGCATCGAGCTGATGCTGAAATCGGAAAGTTTCAACGTCTACACGACCGATCTCGGTGAAGAGGGCGTCGATCTAGGCAAGCTCTACGACTACGACATCATCCTTCTCGATCTCAACCTGCCTGACATGTCGGGCTACGAGGTGTTGAGAACGCTTCGTCTTTCCAAGGTAAAGACGCCTATCCTCATCCTCTCCGGTATGGCCGGTATCGAGGACAAGGTACGCGGCCTCGGCTTTGGCGCCGACGACTACATGACCAAGCCGTTCCATAAGGACGAACTGGTCGCCCGCATTCATGCTATCGTGCGGCGCTCCAAGGGGCACGCCCAGTCGGTCATCACCACCGGCGACCTGGTGGTCAATCTCGATGCCAAAACCGTCGAAGTCGGCGGCCAGCGCGTGCACCTGACCGGCAAGGAATACCAGATGCTGGAGCTGCTCTCGCTGCGCAAGGGTACGACGCTGACCAAGGAAATGTTCCTCAACCACCTTTATGGCGGTATGGACGAGCCTGAGCTGAAAATCATCGACGTCTTCATCTGCAAGCTGCGCAAAAAGCTCGATGCGGCATCCGGCGGCCAGAATTACATCGAGACGGTCTGGGGCCGCGGCTATGTGCTGCGCGAACCCGAGGACATCCGCGTCAGCGCCTGAGCGAAGAATACTTTCGAACTTATTCAATAAAAAACCCGGCTTTGCCGGGTTTTTTGCGTGATTGGCTGATAAGCGTCTGATTTACGCAATTACAAGCTGAATCCCGTCACGCACTTTTCCTGGAAACGCTCACTGCGACCGAATCAGGCGCGATCCTCAAGGCGCGAAAACGCTCGAGCAATTGCGACCGGTTGAACGGCTTCAAAAGATAGCCCTGAGCTCCAGCGCGCTTGGCCCGCATGATCGAAGCGATATCGAGCTCGACCAGTGAAACCAGGATCTGCGGCTTTATCGGGCTCTCCATGGCACGCACGCGACGGATGAGATCAACCGCCGCTATGTCAGGCAAGGCGCCGTCGACGACGATGATATCGGGCATATCGGCGGCGCACATCTCCAGCGCGTCAAGTCCGCTGGCGGCCTCGATAATAACCATTTCGGAGCCGCCCAGGATGCGCTTTGCAACCTTCCTGATGACGCTTGAATCGTCGACGAACATGCAGCGTTTCATATCCGGTCCTCTCTGCCGTCTGGCCGTCCGGTAGCATCCGGGGCATCCAGACGCAGCATGGGCCAATCTGGTAAAGAAGCCGAAAAGGCGTTAGGTAAAATTTTTTGCAAAGATGGCGGCTGCTGGCTTTTATTCGCGAATGCTTCACTGCGCCCTTGGCAACCAAAAGCATTTCATGTCGTCGAGCCCGAAACTACAGCTTTCTCTGGCAAAATACTTCGGTTTCTCGACGACGCAATCAGGCCGCCGAAAGCACGATCTCTTCCGGTGTCGCATGGATCGATATCGTCATGCCAGCTTCACGCGCCAGAAGCAGCGTGTAGTAGGGCTGCACGGAATGGGCGTCGATCGGTTCCTCCGGTTTATGACCGGAATGCAGCTCGAGGAATTTCGGCGGCACGCGCAACATCGGGCCGCTCGACGCAAGCGCGAAGCGCGGCTCGGTCTCGAGATTCTCCAGGGTCACGGAGAGCTTGCCGCCGCGCGGAATGGCGGCGTTGGCGACGAGGATCAGGTTGAGCAGGAGCTTAACCTTGTTCTTGGGCAGCAGCGCGCGGGTTCCGTTCCAGGTCAGTTCCGGTTTTTCGTTCTTGAGGAAGGCGAAAGCGACCGCTTCGGCATCGCCGGTATCGATCAGCATGCCGGCCGAGCCGGCGGCACCGAAGGCGATGCGGGCGAACTGCAGGCGGGCCGAAGCGTTGCGGGCACTCTGACGGATCAACTTCATCGCGTCTTCGTCGGCACCGCCTTCGTCGAGCAGTTCGAGCCCGTTGTTGATCGCGCCGACCGGCGAAATGATGTCGTGGCAGACCCGGCTGCACAAAAGCGCTGCCAGGTCGGGTGCGGAAAGGGTGAACAGATCGGACATCGGCGAAAATCCCTGCAAAATTTTTGTAACTCACGGCCGAGCGATCGATCGTCGCCTGCCCGCACGAATCACGCTCTCTCCTCGGACTTTCTGAATACACAGCGCCCGTGCGTGCAGCAACAAATCCAAATTGTGGCTATGGCAAATGGCGTTCACACAGGCTGCCGACCCCACTTGAGCGACCCCAAACAGCCTTTGAACCGCCATGTTCATGTGGGAGCTTAATGGTTGAAAAAGGATTACGGCATAGTTTGCCCGTAACAGTTACCCCTAACGGCCGGCTAAAAGAGCCGTACGGGGTGCGAGGCGTCGGCGAAAGTGCTCCCTGACGGAGATTGGAAGCATGTTTTCCCGATTCTATGGCCGCAATTTTTTCCGCGTCCGCGACCGGACTTTTGTCCGTGTCATCTCAATGGCGATTGCGCTCATGGGCGTTCTCGTTTTCTCGACTTCGGCCCTGCGGGCCCAGGAATATACCGCTCAGGAGATTGTCGATTCCGGTCACAAGTTTTTCGGCGCGACATCGGGCGGGCTCGCCACGGTCATCGAGAAGATCTTTGCTTCCTACGGCCTGCCCAATGGCTATCTGCTGGGCGAAGAGGGCTCGGGCGCGCTGATCGGCGGCCTGACCTATGGCGAAGGCACGCTCTACACCAAGAATGCCGGCGATCACAAAGTATTCTGGCAAGGCCCGTCGCTCGGCTGGGATTTCGGCGGCGAAGGGTCGCGGGTGATGATGTTGGTCTACAATCTCGACGATGTGGGCAGTCTCTACAACCGCTATGGCGGTGTCGCCGGTTCGGCCTATGTGGTGGCAGGCGTCGGCTTCAACGTGCTGAAGAACAACAATGTGCTGCTGGTGCCGATCCGTACCGGCGTCGGCGCCCGGCTCGGCATCAATCTCGGCTATCTGAAGCTTACCGAGCGCGCTACCTGGAATCCTTTCTGAGCCTATTCTTTGGCCTATGGATGTCGTTCTCCCAAAACCGGGGCCGCTTTGGGCGACATGCGTAAAACCGGTAGCGTTGCGGCAAACCCTTGCCGCAACGCTGGATTTCCGCCATGTCAACGTGGCACAGTCAAAGGCGCTCGAGGCGCTTTTGTTTTATCTTGTTGCATGTCGGTTCCCAAAACCGGTTCCCACGTTTGGGCGACATGCATTGGTTTGATGGTTGCCGTCCACAACGGGTAGTCACTTGGTCCAGTCGGTCCTGTTCTTCGTCCTCGGCTTTCTCTGCGCCGGCTTTCTGGCGCTTATGGTGGCTCCGGCTATATGGCGTCGCGCCGTCACCCTGACGCGCAAGCGTATCGAAGCCTCGATCCCTCTGACGCAAACCGAAATCCAGGCGGACAAGGATCGCATCCGCGCCGAGTACGCCATGTCGACACGCCGCCTCGAAATCATCGCCAAGACGTTGCGCGAGAAGGCAGCTGAACAACTCGTGGAGATCAATCGCGGTCGCGAGGCCCTGAAGGGGCTGGCGGTCGAGCGCATGGACAAGAACCAGGCGCTGACTGAACTCGGCGCCAAGAACGAGGCGTTGCATCAACGCGAGAGCGAGTTGCAGCAGCTTTCGGAGCGACTCAAGGAAACCGAACGCAAGCTGGAAAAACGCGCGCTCGAGCTGGAAAAACTGGAGCAGATGTATGACGACGCCAGTTTTTCCTCCAGCAGCCGGCAGATCGAGCTCGTCGCGCGCGAATCCGAAATGCAGAAACTCGCCAGCGACATTGCGCTGCTGCGCGGTCAGCGCAAGGAGGCGGACAGGCGCGGCCAGGAGATCGCGGCCGAAAGCAAGGCAGCACGCGAAGCGCTGAAAGCCGAGAAGAAAAGGACCGCTGAGCTCGACAAGAAGGTCGAACGGCTGCTGGCGACACTTGCCGACCGCGAGGACCAGCTTGACCGCCGCGAAAAGGAACTGGCGCGCATGCGCGAAAAATCGAAAGCCGAAGACAGCGAACCGGGCTTGCGGCTGGTCGGCAAGGCCGGCGAAACCGCCAAGAGCGACGACCTCGACAAAGCAATCGCCAAGCTTGACAGCGACCGGGAGCGCCTGGAGGCGAGGCTGACGGCGCTGGCGCTCGAGAACAAGCGTCTGAAGGCGGATCTCACGGCGCTGGCCGCGTCCAATCCCGCGGACGGCAGCTCCGCCCTGCGCGAGCAGATGAACGAACTCGCGGCGGAGGTCGTCCACCTGACGGCCAAGCTCGAGGGGCCTGGTTCGCCGATCGCCAAGGCCTTGGCGGCCCCTTCGGATGCACGCTCCGGCAACCGCAGTCTTGCCGACCGCGTGCGGGCGCTGCAGAAGGCTGACGCGACAAGTTGAAATCAGGTCTCTTTTGCCGAAAAATGATGCAGAGCGATGGCTGATGCGGCTGCGACATTCAGGCTGTCGAAACCTTCCGACATGGTGATCCGCACGGTGTGCAAGCGCGCGAGCAGGCTTTCCGGCAAGCCTTCGCCCTCAGTGCCAAGATAGAGCGCCAGGCGTTCGCTCCGTTGCGCATCGCGGATGTCGGTCTGTCCGCGCGGCGTCAGTGCGAATTGTTCGAAGTTCCGCCGGGCGAGCATTGCCGTGAAGCCGGCGGCGTCGGTGAACGATGCGAAAGGGATCTTGAGCGCGGCGCCGACCGAAACGCGGATCGCCTTGCGGTAGAGCGGATCGCAGCATGTCGCATCCAGCAGTATGGCGTCGGCCCCAAAGGCGGCGGCATTGCGGAAGATCGAACCCATATTGTCATGATTGGCGATGCCGACGAGCACGACGACAAGCGCCGCGGCCGGCAGGGCATCCATCAGGCCCTCGGCAGACTGGGGCGTACCCTTGCGGCCTATGGCCAGGATGCCCCGATGCATGTGAAATCCGGCGATTGCGTCCATCACCGTGCCGGTGGCGACATAGACCGGAAGGTCGGCCGGCGCCTTGCGCAGGATGTCGCCGAGGCCGGCCAGCCGGTTCTCCAGAACCAGGACCGATTCGGCGCCAAAACGTCCGGCCGAGAGCAGCAGGTCCAGCACCACCTTGCCTTCGGCGACGAAGCGGCCCTGCCGGCCAGCGAGATCGCGCTCACGGATGTCGAGATAGGCGGCGACGCGCGGATCTTGCGGGTCGTCGATGCGAATGGGATCCATGCGTTCCTCGCAGCCATCGGCCGGAAATCCGGACCGTGTTCCCTGCGCTAGCCTTTGGTGTGGAAAGCACGATGCGACAATTCGGGACGGTCAGCCAGCTCCATGCGCCCGGGTGGGCGCAGGTTGCTCTGAAATCGCCGGCGAGGTCAGCGGCTACAGCACGGTCAGGTTCCGGCCCGGCGCAAACGGTGCGCCATCTGGGACAAGTCATCCTTGCCGCTGCCGAAAATGCCGTCCAGCATGACAAGCAGTTCGCGCACGGCGTCGGATTTGCAGGAATAGTAAATCATCTGGCGGTCACGGCGGGTGTCGACGAGGTCGAGCGCGCGCAACTTGGCCAGATGCTGGGATAGTGCCGATTGACTGAGCATCACCTTCTCGGCGATGGCGCCGACCGACATTTCACCGTCGGCAAGATAGCTCATGATCAACAGCCGCTTCTCATTGCCCATCAGCATGAGAAATTCGGCCGCGGATTCCGCGTTGACGATTAGCTTTGTCGAGACCATTGATGCCCCATGCTTCTTGTTCATCCCGACGCCATGGGGGCAATGGCGTCTGATTCCATAAACTCACTTGTGAACCGGCGCTGGCGATTCAGCGCCGCCAACAAAAGGTAGAGCATTTCAGTTAAATCTCAAGTGTTGCTTTTAATCAAGCAAAATTAAGGCCAGTCCCGGTATCGGCCGAGGCCCGGCCAACCTTGGCCATTTCGACCAGAACGTGTCGTAGTTCGCGCGCTGCGGCCAATGGTTGTGGGAAGAAGACCCGGCAAACGTGGTCGCCCAACATCAGATCCATACCATCGGCATCGAAACCGGTAACGGTCCAGCCGCTGCCGGATGCTGTCGCGAAATGCCGGGCATATACGGCGATCGCGTCAAGATGGTCGGCGTTCATGTGATCGATGGCGGATTGCTCGCTCGCCGCCAGTTCCTCGACGATCGGCCCGCTGGTGAGCAGATCCGACTGATCGAGATGATAGGCCTTGCCGAAACCTCCGTTGAAGCTGGCGCGTTGCGGCTCGAGGCGAAAGATCGAAAAGTCGCCAAGACCGGCATAAAGTTTCGCCTTGGGATTGCGGTTGAGATAACGGCGCTCAGCGCGGGCGTGTTGGCTTGATCCGTGCTCGAGCCGTGCCGCCTTGCAGACCAGTGTCAGGCGCGGGTGCGCCAGCGGGTCGCCCTTGCCGGGTTCGCCAAGCAAAAGGGAGCAGCGCGGATCGGCAAGCATGGCGCCGGTGTGCGCCGAGAGCATCGACACCAGGATCAGCGGCGCGCCATCGATGTCGGTGGCCACACCGACCCGGCTGGCCAGCGGCGAGCCGGTTTGCGGTTCGATCACCGCCAGCGCGCCAAAGCGGGCGTTGCGCAGAAGCGTCTTCGCCAACCGGATCGCTTCGGCGTCCGTCTCACGGATCACGTCCTTCTTCGGCTCGTCCATGGCATCACCGCAATAAGTGGATTCTCTTTCTCCAATTATCTGTCGAACAAACCGGATTTGACAAGCTCGTCGATCTCGTTTTTCGAAAACCCGAAACGTGCCAGCACCGTCGACGGGGCGAGATCGCTGTCGGCAGGCTTGGTCGCCGGTGTCGGCTGTGAGCCGGAAAAACGCGGCGCTGGGGCAGGGCGCTCAAATGCACCCGCGGTCACGAAGGCATTGCGCGCCCGATTGTGTGGGTGCTCCTTGGCCTCATGCAGCGACAGGACAGGCGCAACGCAGGCGTCGGTTTGGGCAAACAGCAGGTCCCAGTCGTCGCGCGATTTCTGCCGGACCCGATCGGCGATGGCCGCGCGCATCGGCGGCCACAGTGTCTTGTCGTACTGACCGGACACAAGGTGGTCGTCGAGAGGCAGCAGTCTGGCGAATTCGGCGAAGAATTGCGGCTCGAGGCAACCGACAGCGATATGGCGTCCGTCTGATGTCTCATAGGTGTCGTAGAAGGGGGCGCCGGAATCGAGCAGGTTCGCGCCGCGCTTTTCGCTCCACAACCCGGCCGCGGTGAAAGCGTGCAAGGGCGCCGCCAGCATCGAGGCGCCTTCGACCATCGCGGCGTCGACGACCTCGCCCCGGTCCGTGCGCGAGCGTTGGAACAGGGAAGCCAGCAGACCGGAAACCAGCATCATGGCACCACCGCCATAGTCGGCGACCAGGTTGAGCGGCGGGACGGGGCGGCTGTCGGCGTGGCCGATCGCGTGCAGCACGCCGCAATAGGCGAGATAGGTGATGTCGTGGCCGGCGCGGCCGGCGAGCGGGCCGTCCTGGCCGAAGCCGGTCATGCGGCCGTAAATCAGCCCCGGGTTGCGCGCCAGCATCGCTTCCGGGCCGAGGCCAAGCCGTTCCATGACACCGGGGCGAAATCCTTCGAGCACCACGTCCGCCTTTTCGGCCAGACGTAGCATCAGATCGGCGCCATCCCGGCGCTTCAGGTCGAGACGCAGTATGGCGCGGCCATGGCGATCGATGTTGTACTCATCCGGGAGCGACAGGGGCGGTTGGCTGATCCCCGCCCGTTCGATGCGCAGCACTTCGGCGCCCATCTCCGACAGCATCAGGCCGGCCAGCGGCACGGGGCCCAGCCCGGCCATTTCGATCACCTTCAGCCCGACAAGCGGGCCGGTCTTGCCGGCAGCGGACGGGCCGGTGCTCATGTCCGTCTATTTCGGCGCCATGCGGATGGCGCCGTCGAGACGGATGGTCTCGCCGTTCAGCATCTGATTTTCGATGATGTGCAGGGCGAGAGCGGCATATTCGGATGGTTCGCCCAGGCGCGACGGAAAGGGCACGGCGGCGCCCAGCGAATCCTGCACCTCTTGCGGCATGCCGGCCATCATCGGCGTCTTGAAGATGCCGGGCGCGATGGTGCAGACGCGGATGCCGGAACGGGCAAGATCGCGCGCCACCGGCAGCGTCATGCCGACGACGCCGCCCTTGGAGGCCGCATAGGCCGCTTGGCCGATCTGGCCATCATAGGCAGCGACAGAGGCAGTGTTGACGATGACGCCGCGCTCGCCGCCTTGCAGCGACTCGAGCTTTGACGCGCGCTCGGCGACGAGGCGGATCATGTTGAACGTGCCGATCAGATTGACCTCGATCACCTTGCGGTACTGATCGAGGGGATGGGGACCATCCTTGCCGATCGTCTTCACGCCAATGGCGATGCCGGCGCAATTGACCAGGATCCGCGGCTCGCCAAGCCTTTCGGCGACGTCGACGAATGCGGCGGTCCCACTGTCGGCGCTGCTGACATCGCACTGCACGGCAATGCCGTCGATCTCGGCCGCGACCTTGGCAGCGCGGTCGATACCGACGTCGAAGATGGCGACACGGGCGCCCTTGGCAGCCAGCGCGCGCGCCGTTGCCTCGCCAAGGCCGGAGCCGCCACCGGTAACGATCGCGATCTGGCCGTTCGGGTTCATGGCGTCATCCTTTTTATCTCAGGAACAGTGGGACGGATCAGGCGCCAGATCGATGGGGAAGGTCAAGCCATCGCCGCGAGCGCGGCAATCCTGGCCTGATCGGCGTGGCAGACCTCGCCCGAGAGCCTGGCGACCGCGCCCGGCACGATCTCGTGCGACAGCAAGCGGTCAAGATCGACAGGGCGCGGCATCGAAATCTGGCCTCGCGGGATCCGTTTGAAGCCGAGTGGACCGTAATACGGTTCGTCCCCGACCAGCATGACCGCGGGCGCACCGGTCTTCGCGGCGGCCTCCAGCGCGATCGCCACCAGCCGGCGGCCGATGCCGAGATTCTTGAAGGCCGGCCGCACAGCAAGCGGCCCGAGCATCAGCGCGCGACCGGCGCCGGCGGCGATGCGGGTCATGCGCACCGAGGCGACGACAATGTCGCCGTCGACGGCGACAAAGGACAACGAGCGTTCGTGCCCTCCGGCTTCGCGGATCTTGTAGGCGGCCAGCACAAAGCGGCCGGGCCCGAAGGCTTCGTCGTTGATGGCTTCGATCTGGGGGTTGTGCGCCGGGGTTTCCGGCAGGTATTTCACGTCGGCAAGGCTCATGGTCTTTGCGATCCGGTAGAATGAGGAAAGGTTTGCTGCAAACGGCAGCATGCGCCAGTCAGCGCTTCATCAAGCGCGGGCGCCCTTTCGTCGTCGGTCAAACCGGATTAAAGCAAAGTCGAACATGCGGATTGTCCGCTAGCACCAATTTCCCGCCGCTGCAATCGGCCGTTTCTGTCCGCAGTTTCGGCCAAGTGACGGTCTGTTCAGCACCTGACATCTTAGACGGGGCAACCCTGTGCCTACATGCAATGGCGAGAGACAAGGAGATTTGCATGGGATTGCTGGTCGAAGGCAAGTGGCAGGATCGTCGGTATACGACGGACAACGGCGGCAGGTTCGTGCGGACGCAATCGCAATGGCGCGACTGGATCACTGTTGACGGGGCGCCGGCCGCAGGCCGAACGCGCGGCTTCAAGGCCGAGCCCGGCCGCTATCATCTCTATGTCTCGCTTGCCTGTCCGTGGGCGCACCGGACGTTGATTTTTCGCGCATTGAAGAAGCTGCAAGACGTAATATCAGTGTCGGTGGTGCATCATTTCATGGGCGCCAATGGATGGACGTTCCTGGCACAGGACGGCGCCACTGGCGACACGCTTTACGGCTTCGACTTCCTGCACCAGATCTATACCAAGGCCGATCCCGTCTATTCAGGCCGGGTGACGGTGCCGGTGTTGTGGGACAAGAGGGAGCAGACCATCGTCTCCAACGAATCTTCCGAAATCATCCGGATGCTGAATTCAGCCTTCGACGAATGGGGTGATGCCGGCCTCGATTTCTATCCGCACGCGCTGCGCGGCGAAATCGACAAGGTCAATGCACTGGTCTATCCCGCAGTCAACAACGGGGTCTATCGCGCCGGCTTCGCCACCACGCAGGCCGCTTATGAGGAAGCATTCGGAGAGCTGTTCTCTGCGCTCGATGCGCTGGAAGGCCGGCTGTCGAAGCAACGCTATCTCGTCGGCGATCGTCTCACGGAAGCTGATTGGCGGCTCTTCACCACGCTGGTGCGCTTCGACCCGGTCTATGTCGGCCATTTCAAGTGCAATCTGCGTCGCATAGCCGACTACCCAAACCTGTCGAACTATCTGCGCGATCTTTACCAGGTCCCTGGCGTCGCCGAGACCGTGAACCTGCACCACATCAAGGCGCACTATTACGGCAGCCACGAAACGATCAATCCGACGCGGATCGTGCCGGTCGGGCCGAAACTGGATTATGCCGCACGGCATGACCGGGCGCGGTTCAACAAGGCGGCGGCCTGATCTACCAGTGGGGCGAGGGCTGCTCGCCGCCAAAAACCTCGGCGATCCGGCGCAGCGTTGCAGGTGTCGTTCCTTGCGGCAGGCGATCGAGCGGGAAGAAGCCGGCGTCGGCGATCTCGTGGTCCGGAAGTTTGGGTGCCGTCTGGCTGAAGCGTTCGATGACGTAGAAGCCGACATGGTCGCGCCGGCTGGCGTGGCGGTTGAAATGCATGGATTTGAACACCGGCGGGGCGGTCAGCGCGATGTTGCCCTCCTCGGCCAGTTCACGTGCAAGCGCCTCGGCAAGCGTCTCGCCCACTTCGACACCGCCGCCGGGAAGCTGCCAGCCCGGAACATAGGTGTGGCGAATGAGGAAGACGGAATTGGACGCGGTGTCGTGGATCAGGCCGCGCACCCCAAGCGTCATAGGGCGCCGCAGCACGAAATAGAGATGGAACAGCCTGGCCCTCAGACCCGCCCAGCCAGTCTGGCGAAAGGCCTTTTCGGGATCACTCCTCATCACCAGCCAAACCGCAGGTGGAAAGCGGGGCGCGCCTCGCATATGAAGGAGAAATGTTCAGGCTCGCGCATATTTCCGATGTCCATCTGGGGCCGCTCCCCGATGTATCCTATCGCGATCTCGCGTCCAAGCGCGTGCTTGGCTATGTCAACTGGCAGCGCAACCGCCGCCGCCACATGCATGATGCCGTCATCGACACGATCGTCGCCGACATCAAGGCGAACACGCCCGACCACCTCGCCGTCACTGGCGACCTGGTCAATCTGGCGCTCGACGGCGAAATCGAGATGGCCAGGCATTGGCTGGAGACGCTGGGGCCGCCGCATGACGTTTCGGTCGTTCCAGGTAACCACGACGCCTATGTGCCGGGCGCCTTCGACAAGGTCTGCCGATCCTGGGCGGCCTGGATGAGTGGCGACGGCATCAACACGCCTGTCGACCGCAACGCATTTCCCTATCTGCGGGTGCGCGGCGACGTCGCGCTGATCGGCGTCTCGACGGCGCGCGCCACGGCACCCTTCATGGCCAACGGCTTCTTCATGGAAGGCCAGGCGGAGCGGCTCCGCAAGCTGCTTGATGCCACGGGCCGACAGGGGCTGTTTCGCGCCATCATGATCCACCATCCGCCGGTGCGCGGCGCGGTCCCGCAGCACAAGCGGCTGTTCGGCATCGCCCGCTTTCACAAGATCATTCGGCGCCATGGCGCCGAACTTGTCCTGCACGGCCATTCGCATCTGCCGTCGCTGTTCTTCATCGGCGGTCGAGGCGTCAGGATTCCGGCGGTCGGCGTTGCTGCCGCAGGCCAGGCACCGGGCGGCAAGCCCCCAGCGGCGCAGTACAATCTGTTCGACATCGACGGCGAAAAGGGCAATTGGCGGATCCGGCTGACGCGCCGCGGCCTGACCGGGCCGTCCATACCGCCATCCGATCTGCAGACGCTTGAGCTTGGCGCGGAGCCCGGAGCCGTTATGGCCGCAAGCTGACAATCATGGTGACGAGACGGTCCCACAACAAGACGACCGATACCACCAGGCCGACCAGGGCACCGGCGGCGATCAGGCCAAGCCCGGACAGAAAGGTCGACCAGCCGTTGCCGCTCGTCGCTGCGCGCAGCGGCGGTTCGGCTTCCGCTACATCGGCCCGTTTCATGCCGGCGACAGCCGGCTCGACCCCACCTTCCATCATCCTCTGACGCTCGACGATGCGCTCGGCGACATAGCGCGTCACGGCATCGGCAGCCGTCTTCATCTCGGTCGATTCGGCAAGCACCATCCGGCCGATACGGGTGTCCTTAAGGAAGCGATAGGTGCGGCGGTCGCGTCCCATAGCAACATGGCTGACGGCGTCGATCCACAGGCGCGGCTGCAGGCCGGACGAGACGACAAAGTCGAAATTGTCCATGTCGGCCGGAACATCGGCAAAAACCGGCGCCAGCTCGGCGGCAAGCAGATCAAGGCGCATGCGATGCGCCTCGCGCATATCGACGACGACGTCATCGCGGTCGGCGAAGGCATTTTTCACATCGCGGATGGCATCGGATAGCTTCTTCGACTGATCGTTGGTCTTCTCGCCTGCTTCCTTCATCGGCGTTTGCCTCGCGGGTTTGGTTAACACGGGGTTAACACAGCCGCCGGCAAAATGCACTGCGAGATGGAGAGGATAGAGGCGCGGACGAAGCCTATCGTGCGCGAAAAAGATCAGCTGGCCGCTGCGGCGAATTTCTGGCGACGCGGCGCGGCGCGGCGGTTGGTGTTGCGGCGAATAATCTCGGCGACGAGGTCGGGGGCTTCCTCGGCAAGCATATGGCCGGCCTCCAGCACATGGTGCACATGAAAATGCGCCGGCAGATCATCCGCCTGGGCAAAGGGCAGCACCGCGTCGTCCGTTCCCCAAGCTACCATCACCGGCATCTTCAGCCCGCCGAGGCGATCATGCGGGATAACGCCTTGGCGATCGTCCTTGGTCATGGCGGCTGCGATCTCGATGAGTTTTTCCAACTGGCCGGCTCGCCTACGCATTTCCCAGAGGGTGTCCACGATGTGATCGAGCGGCCGGGCTGATGGTCCCGACATGGCGACGAGGCAGGCCCGGATCTCGGACCGATCCGCTGCACCGGCATAGCGACGCAACAATGGTCCGTTGATCTCCGGGCCAATGCCGCCCGGCGCCAGAAGCGTCAGCGAGGCGACTTTTTCGGGCTCGGCCTGCGCCATCAGCGCTGCCACCGCACCGCCCATCGAATGGCCCACGAGATGAAAGCGCCTCAGGCGACGCTGCGAGAGATCGGCGAGCACGGCCCTTGCCGCCATCTTGGCCGGACCGGCCGACGGAAAATCGAGCGACAGCCCATGTCCCGGCAGATCATAGGCCAGCGTGCGGGTGGCAGGCATCAGGGAGGAAATCACCTCGCGCCAGACATCGTGGCAACCGCCGAAACCATGCAGCAGGACAATGGCCTTCGAGCCAGCACCCTGTTCGGCGACAAAAAGCGATGCGGTCATGAATGCTGATTTTTTTGCTGTTATCAGGATGCGGAACACCAATTGTGACTGGATTGCTCCTAGTCAACACGAAGCCAGTAAAATTTTCGCGATTTGTACGGTCGCGGACAGACTTCGGCGACCAACCCGCAGCGGCGATTGGAGCACAGGAAATCCACTATTAGGACGTGGCGCGCCCGGCCTGCGATTGGTGTCAGCTTGGGTTGCCAAGCCCGGCAGCGCGCAGCGCCTGGACCAGCCGGTCGGTCAGGTCAGCCGGATATTTCCGCTCGACGAAGGTCGCGCGCGGATCGGCGGCAAATTTTGGGAACTCGGTGGTCAGTTGATTCAGCAGAGTGCTCACCAGATGGTCCTGTCCGGCGGCCTTGGCGCCGATCAGCCGCGCCGCCAGATAGTGCGATTTCGTTGCCGTCGTTCTCAATGCCATGCTGGCTGCGATGGCTTTGTTCATGTCGCCGAGCATGAACTCACCAACGAACACCCCGTAGTCCCACCATGTCGAGTGCCCGCTGAAAGTCTCTGCCGCATGGTCAAGGATCGGCGTTCCTTCCGCGTATCGGCCGGCGAAGATCAGTCCATAGCCGTAAGCGGCGGCCATGCCGAGATCATAGGGATTGAGTTCATAGGCCTTGCGCATCCAGCGGATCGCTTCGTCCGTATTGCCGAGGCGCGAACTGACATAGCCGTAGGAGCGATGCGCATAGGGGCTGGTCGGTCCCATCTGCACGCCGCGATGGGCAAACTCCACCGCCTTCTCGATCGTCGCATTGGGCGGATAGGCATAGTGATCGGAGACCGCCTCGAGATGAAGGGAGGCCAGTTCCGAATAGACGAGGGACGATTTCGTGCCGCCATTGGCCAGCTTCTCGAGGCAGCGATAGGCCGTCTCATGCGTCCTGGCGTTCTGGTCGAGATAATATTTGCCGTTGAGCAGCAGACATTGCGTCAGGCCATTTGGCGTACTGGTCTGCTCGATATAGTTGTAGATCGTGCCCGAGGCGGGAAGCGCTGAACTCAGCATGTCGGCGATACGGTCTTCGATCGCCGCAGGAGCGCTGTCGGCAGGGGTCAGATTGCGCGAAAGAAGCACTCGTCCGGACGCCACGCTTTGCAGTTCGATTGTGATGTCGCCGGTGCCGGCACCGGGCAGGATATCGAATATGAAGCTTGTGGCATCGTCGTCCTGATCGGCGATGGCATCGCGCCCGATGAAGTCGATCGTATCGAAGCCGCTCAGGCCCGCACGCAGCGATGCGGCGACACGGTTGGCGTACGCGCCTTCAGCCTTGAGGCCGATATAGACTTGCGGCAGGGCGTCAGCCATTGCCGATGACGCGATGCTTCCGGTTGTGCCGGCGGTCTCGATCGTTGCCGACATGTCGCCGCCTGCCAGCAAGCCACTGCTGCCCTGACGAAGGATCAGTATGCCCAGCATGGCGATGACCAGGACCATCGCCATCCAGAAGAAGCGGAGATGGCGTACCACCAAGGGCGTGGGTGATGGCGTCTCGGAAGCCAGCAATGCCGCATCCGGCACACTGGCGTCGTCGGGCCGATCGGCGGATGCAGCGCCGTCCTGCTTCAGATCCGGCAGCCTTATGGCGTTCAATTCATAGGCAGGAACATAGCCGCCGCGCGGAATGGCGATGCGGACAGGCTCGGCAACGCCCTCATTGGCAAAATAGTGCTGCAGAAGCTCGCGCAGTCTGCCTGCCTGCACCCGCACGACGGCATCGGTGGACGGATCGAAATCGCCATCCTTGCCGAAAACATCCATGGCGATGGAGAAGCCTTTGAGCCTGTCGGCTTCTCCGGCTTGTTCACGTTCGACAAGATAACGAAGCAGCTTGCGCGCACGTTCGGATCGTCCGAACGTTTGGCTGGCAAGCAGTCGCTCAAGTGTCTCGCGCACTGCGGGGGCGGCAGGCGTGGCATGCTGCAAGTGTCGATCCTCTCGAAGTCGGCACAGGTTGAGGCGCGATCATATAGGTCCCGCACCGCCACACAAGTATACAACCATTATGTGATCACGTACCCCACCGGATAATTGTTCGGTGGTTAATGTCCCGAAAGATCGGAACCGATCACCAGCTTGCGGCGGTCCCGATCTGCTCTGGTCGTGCGTCAGCCGGCTTTCTTGCCAATGATCCGGTTGGCGGCGGACGTCACCGCTTCCAGCGAGGCGGCGACGATGTTGGTGTTGATGCCAGCGCCGAACAGCTTACCGTCAGGATATTCCATCTCGACATAGGAAATGGCCGACGCGTTCGAACCGCGCTGCAGCGAGTGCTCGGAATAGTCGAGCACCGACATCTCGACGCCGAGATGGCGCGACAGCGCATCGACGAAGCCGTCGATCGGACCGGTGCCGGTGCCCGATATCGTCACTTCCTTGCCATTGTCGAGGATGACAGCCTCGACAACGCGCCGGCCCTTGATTTCGGTGCTGGGATAGGTGTGGTGATCGAGGAATTTCAACCGCGCGCCGGGTTGATCGACATAGGTCTCGAGAAAGCGCTCGTAGATGCGCCTTACCGGCACTTCCTTGCCCTCGGCATCGGTGATCGCCTGGATTTCCTGGCTGAATTCGATCTGCAGATTGCGCGGCAGGTTGAGGCCGTAATCGGCCTGCAGCACATAGGCGATGCCGCCCTTGCCGGACTGCGAGTTGATGCGGATGATGGCTTCATAGCTGCGTCCGACATCAGCCGGATCGATCGGCAGATAGGGCACTTCCCACAGGCTCGTGTTGGCCTTCTTCAGCGCCTTCATGCCTTTGTTGATGGCATCCTGGTGCGAGCCGGAAAAGGCGGTATAGACGAGTTCGCCGACATAGGGATGGCGCTCGGGGATCTTCAACTGGTTCGAATATTCGTAGACATCCTTCATCCGGTTGATGTCGGAACAGTCGATCCCGGGATCGACGCCTTGCGTGTACATGTTGAGCGCCAGCGTGACGATGTCGACATTGCCGGTGCGCTCGCCATTGCCGAACAGCGTGCCCTCGACGCGGTCGGCGCCGGCCATCAGGCCGAGTTCGGTGGTGGCGATGCCGGTGCCGCGGTCATTGTGCGGATGCAGCGAGACCAGCAGGTTCTCCCGGTTGTCGAGGTTGCGGCACATCCATTCGATGCGGTCGGCATAGATGTTGGGTGTCGACATCTCGACCGTCGACGGCAGGTTGACGATCAGCTTGTTGTCCGGCGTCGGCCTGACGATCTCGGTAACGGCGTTACAGATCTCCAGCGCCACTTCGAGTTCGGTGCCGGTAAAACTCTCCGGCGAATATTCGAAGCGAAAGCCGCCGCCGGCTTTGGCCGCCATATCGGTGATCATCTTGGCCGCATCGGTGGCGATGCGCTTGATGCCGCCAACGTCCTTTTCGAAGACGACGCGGCGCTGCAATTCGCTGGTCGAATTGTAGAAATGGACGATCGGGTTGGTGGCACCGTTGAGCGCCTCGAAGGTGCGGGTGATCAGTTCGGGCCGGCACTGCACCAGCACCTGCAGCGAGACGTCGGCGGGTACGTTGCCTTGCTCGATGCACCAGCGGGCGAAGTCGAAATCGGTCTGCGAGGCCGACGGGAAGCCGATCTCGATCTCCTTGAAGCCCATGTCGAGCAGCAGGCCGAACATGCGCGCCTTGCGCTCGTGGCCCATTGGATCGATCAGCGCCTGGTTGCCGTCGCGCAGGTCGACCGAACACCAGATCGGCGCCTTGTCGATGACCTTCGAGGGCCAGGTGCGGTCGGTGAGGCCGACGGTCGGATAGGGCTGGTATTTGCTGGCCGCGTCAGGCATGCCCCTGTTCTGGATGCTGCTTTCCACACCCTTGCCAGCTACCGCTGCGTCGGAGCGGACCTCTTCTCGTGCGTTCATCGTCATTTCTCCCGGCGGCTCATGGATCCACCCTCAGGTGGATTGATGGCGAGCGGCGCCTTTACCAGAATTTCGTTCGCTTGATGTGATTGCCAAGGAGCATGCGCTTGCGCGGCGGTTCGACCGCCGGGCGCTCCTTCAGCGAACCCGGCGATCGCCGATAAGGCCAAGAAGAAGCAGGGTCGAAGCCAGCGCGCGCACGGCCTCGCCGGAAAAACCGGTCGGACGGGAAGCGTTGATGGCGCGCGTGTTCATGGCTGATCTCATATAGGAGCAGCTTGTGGGAGGCAAGTGGGACCGCATGGGGGTAGGCTCCGAACTCAAGTTGACAAAAGACCTGACGACAGCCAGTTCGGCGGTGTCGGCAGCTTTTGTGCCGGTAGCAGGATAGGAATTTTTTCTTGATTTCGTGACCTCAGCTATGGTACATATTTGCGTATGGTGCTGATTTGCGCCAGTGACCCGCCGCGCAGGCGGGTTTTTCGTTTCCGTCAGCCTACGCGCCGGCGAAGGCGCCGAAGGAACCCGTTAACCCGAGTTCGTTGCCCTGGCATGGCGGGGGGAATCTCTAACGCACGTGCTCTTCCCCAGGCGCGGCAAATGCGCCAGACTTGGGCGTCGACGGGGTTGCGATGTCCTGTCGCTGGGAGGGGTCATCCATGAATTTCGTGTTCTTCTCGCCGCATTTTCCCGCCAATGGCGCGGATTTCTGCGACCGTTTGAAGAAGGCTGGAGCAAGGGTGCTGGGCATCGGCGACGCACCCTATGAGGCACTCGACGCCAAGCTGAAGGCGGCGCTTTCGGAATATTACCGTGTCGCCGACATGGAAGACTACGATCCGGTGTTCCGGGCGATGGGCCATTTCATCCACAAATGGGGCCGCATCGACCGTTTCGAATCGCTCAACGAGCACTGGCTGGAGCTGGAAGCCAACATCCGCACCGACTTCAACATCTATGGCACCAAGCTCGATTTCGTGAAGAATCTGAAGCGCAAGAGCCGCATGCGTGCCTTCTTCCGCAAGAGCGGTGTCGACACGATAGCGCAGCGCAAATGCTCCGACCGCGCTGGGGCCATGACCTTCATCCGCCGCGTCGGCTATCCGGTGGTGGTCAAGCCTGACAGCGGTTCGGGCGCCTCGAACACCTTCAAGATCTCCAACGCCAGGGAGCTCGACCAGTTCTTCAGGGACAAGCCCGAGGACGTGACATTCGTCATGGAGCAGTTCATCGAGGGGCTGGTGGTGACCTTCGACGGGCTGGTCAATCGCGACGGCGAAGTGGTGCTGGCGGCGAGCCATCGTTACGACCAGAGCGTCATGGAGGTGGTCAACAAGGATCGCCACATGAGCTACGTTTGCTTTCCCAGGATCAGCCCGGCAGTCGAGGAGGCCGGCCGCAAGATCCTGAAAGCGTTCGACGTGCGCGAGCGCTTCTTTCACATCGAGTTGTTCGAGACCAAGGACGACCGGGTCATCGCGCTGGAGGTCAACATGCGCCCGCCCGGCGCCTGGATGACCGATGCCATCAACTACACCTTCGACATCGACGTCTATGCGGCATGGGCCGAGATGGTGGTCAGGGATGCCGCCGGCGGGCCCTATGAGGGCAAGTATTTCACCGCCTACGCCAGCCGCAAGCGACGCCTCCACTATTTGCACAGCCATGAGGCCGTGTTAGCCGCCCATGGCGACAAGATCGTCCACCATCAGGCCATCGAAGAGGTTTTCAGCCGCGCCATGGGAAATTACGCCTACCAGATGCGCTCGAAGGACGAAGCGGCGCTGCGCAAGGCGGTCGCCTACATCCACGCGGAAAAGGTGTGAGGCGATGGACATCTCCTATCACAAGCGTTTCTCGGACAAGCTCGGCCGCGACATGGAATACAAGCGCTACGGCCACGCCGGCCGGCCGGTGGTGGTGTTCCCGACCTCGCAGGGGCGCTTCTACCAGTTCGAGGATTCCGGCGGGGTGGGCGCACTTGCCGAATTCATCGACACGGGCCGTATCCAACTGTTCACGGTCGATGGGGTCGATTCGGAATCCTTCTTCGACAAGCATGCCGACGCCGCGCACCGCATCGCCCGCCACGAGGCCTATTTCCGCTATGTGCGCGAGGAGGCGCTGCCGGAATTCCTGTCGGCAGCCGAGCAAGCCAATGGCGGGCGCAAGCTGAAGCCGCTGTTCTCGGGCTGCTCGATGGGCGGCTACCACTCGTCGAACTTCGTCTTCCGCTTTCCCGAGCTTGCCAGCGGGGTTATCGCGCTGTCGGGCGTCTATTCGGCCCGCGACTTTTTCGGCAACGTGCTTGAAGGCGACATCTTCTACAACTCGCCGCTCGACTATCTGCCCGGCATCGTCGATCCCAAGCTGCTTGCCCGCCTGAAGGCGCTGCGGCTGATCTTCTGCTGCGGGCAGGGCGCCTGGGAAGAGCGGATGCTGGTCGAGACGCGCAAGCTGGAACAGGTCCTGCGTGACAAGTCCATTCCCGCCTGGGTCGATTATTGGGGCGGCGATGTCAGCCACGACTGGCCGTGGTGGCACAAGCAACTGGTCTATTTCTTCGGCCGCTGGCTGGATGAGGACCTGATGCACAGGCTGGATTGAGGTGCGTTGATCGGCCTGACTCTGGACCCACCTCGTTGCGCAGACGAATGAGCACATCCGACCTGGCGTGGCCGGTTCCGGATGCTTTGGCCAGCTTGCAGCGGCGGCAAGCGGCTCCTAGGCGCTCCAGAAAAATAGGATGCAAATAGTCATGTTTCGGTGGAAACACTGGAATGGCTGTGGCATGGCGGTGGCGGCGAGGCGCCGCCGGCGTCTTGTCCCGAACCGTTTCGAAGGACTTGGGCGATGGACCAACTGAGTGCACAAACCCGCATCAGCGATGAAGCAAGCAGATCGGCAATGGAGCGGCTGCGCGCCGAGCACGTCGAATTCGAGATCGACACCGGTGCGGCCGATCGTTGGGAGCTTCGCCTGCATTATGGCTCGCTGATCGCCACGCTCGAGGATGACGGCATGCTGATCCGTGTTGCGGCGATGGACGAAACCTGCCTGTCCTACATGAAGATGACGGTTGCCGGCCATGTCGCCGAACATCTTGGCACGGCCAGCGGACTGCGCTGGCAAGGCGACGGCGTTGACGCCGGCACGCCGGTCTTCTTCCGTGAGATCACGGTGTTGGCGTCGACGCGGATCTCGGCGCATATGCAGCGCCTGCGCTTCGCCGGCAAGGATCTCGCCCGGTTTACCCATGACGGCCTGCACATGCGGCTGCTGCTGCCGCCGCATGGGCGGCGGCCGGTCTGGCCCACGATGGGTGCCGACGGGCTGCTTGTCTGGCCCTCGGGCGACGATGCCCTGACCGTACGGGTCTACACGATCCGGGCGGTGGATGCCGCAAGCGGCTGGCTCGATGTCGATTTCGTGCTGCACCCTGGCCAGGACACGCCCGCCGCCACTTTTGCGCAAAACGCACAGGCGGGGGACGTCATCGGCATGATCGGACCCGGCGGCGGCGATGCCCCGGTAGCTCAGACCCTGCTTCTGCTCGGCGATGACACCGCGCTGCCCGCCATCGGCAGGATCCTCGAGCATCTGCCGCCGTCAACCCGCGCCGAAGCACTGGTCGAAGTCGATGGCCCGGATGACCGGATCGCGCTGGCGCAAGGCGACAACATCGATATCACCTGGCTTTACCGGCATGGCCGCGAGGCCGGCACCGCCGGCCTGCTGCCGGCCGCCTTGCGGGAACGCAGCCACATGGCGCTTGCCGACGGCCTTTATGTCTGGGCCGGATGCGAATTCGGCGATTTCCGGGAGATCCGCAAGATCGTGCGCAAGCAATGGAGTCTGTCGCGCGACCAGCACCTGGTCACGGCCTACTGGCGCCGGGAGGCGCATAGCGTGGGCGACGACGAGTAACCGTCGATCTCCTGTCAACGTTCGCTACCGCGCGAAAACGGCGGTTAGTCATGGCGGGCCAGAAACGCTTCGGTGACAGCCATGCAATCCTGCCTTTCCTCGACATGCGGCATGTGGCTCGAGAGTGGGAAGACATGGCCTTCGACCGTGGGAATATGGTCGAGGAAGGGCTGGACACAGGCTGGCGTGGCTTCATCGAAATGGCCGCGAAAGGCCAGTGTCGGCGCTTCGATCAGCGGCAGGCGATCGATAACAGTCCAGTCGCGCATGGTGCCGACAACGTGGAATTCATTGGGGCCGTTCATCGTGTGGTAGACGGTGGGATCGGCATCGATGGCGGCAAAGGTGCGCGCCACCTCCGCCGGCCAGGGCACGACGCGGCAGACGTGCCGGTCGTAGAATGCCCGGGTTGCCGCGAGGTAGTCGGGATGGTCCGTCGTCCCGTCCGCTTCGTGGCTATCGAGCGCCTGTCGCACCGTTGCCGGCAGCTCCGCGCGCAGTTGCCCGGCGCCTTCGACCCACAGCTTCATCGAGGCGAGCGAGTTGGCGAGCACCAGTGCCTTGAGGCCCGCAGGCCGGCGCACCGCATGCTCGGCGCCGAGCATGCCGCCCCAGGATTGCCCGAGCAGGGCGTAACGCTGCTGGATGCCGAGATGGGCGAGCAGCGCATCCAGTTCGCCAAGGAAGAATTCGACCGTCCAGAAGTCGCCGCCCTTGTGCGGCAGATGGGTGGATCGTCCATTGCCGATCTGGTCGTAGTGGACCACCGCGCGGCCGAAGCCGGCAATGTCCTTGAAGCTGTCGACATAGTCGTGGGTGCAACCGGGACCACCATGGGCAACGACCAGCGGCAGCCTGCCCGACGCCAGGTCTCCCGTCACGCGGTACCAGGTCCTGTATGGCCCGTAGGCGCTGAACCCTTCCGATATTGCAAGCTCGTCCATCGTGTCCTCTGCCTGGCTGGCTCGGCGGCGGCCGCTCATCAGCGGTCTCCGACGGTGTTCGTGGCAAAGGGTATAGAGGCGGACCGGCAAGCGACCAGCTAGCAATAACGTTAGTTTTGATGCTGCCGGCGGGACAGGTCCTGGCCCTGGCTGATCGGCCCGAGCAACCGGTAGTGTGCCGCCAGGGCGATGGCGTGGAAGCGGTTGCGGGCGCCGAGTTTGCGGCTGGCGGCGTTGAGATGCAGCGTCGCGGTCGGCACGCTGCGGCAGATTTCATTGGCGATCTGCTTGGCCGTCAATCCGCAAGCCGCGAGGCTCAGACACTGGCGTTCCCGTGATGTCAGGTGGAAATACTGGCTTGTCCTGGTGCGCTGATCGAACCCGGCATAGACGCAATCGTGGAACAGGTGACCGAGGTCGCCTATGCCGGGCAGCATCCCTTGTGCCTCGGCTTCGAAATTCGGCTCCGGATCAAGGCGGATGGCGGTGAAGGTGGCGAGATCGCCGCCGTCGAAGCGGATCGGTACCGTCACGCCGCATGTCATCTTGGTGTCCAAGAGATAGCCTATCACCGGGTCATGCTTGCGCTGCAGGATGCGTCGCATGACCGGGCTCTGCGACCCTTTGTGCGACCACAGAAATGGTCGCGATACCGCGAGTGCAGCCTCCTGCACCGGATCGAGTTGATAGTAGCCGCCCTTGCACCACAGGTCCTGCATGTCGGGCGGCACGTTGGCGAGGGCCATGAGCGAAGGCGTGATCAACTCGCCGTCGTGGCTGACCGGGACCGGCGTATAGTCGTAGATCAGCGAAGTGAAACCGGCGGGCGCAAGCACGCGCATCGCCGCCGCCATAGCGGCGTCGATTCCCATGCCTGTGTGAAATTCGCTCTCGAAATCGCCGGATACGCCTTGCATGAGCAAAAGCTTACCCGCCAGCCAATGTTTGTCAAACGGGCATGTTCGAAAAATGCTCAACAAATGAGCACAGCACGATCACGGCTTGTTGCTCGCGACGCATCTGGACGGCCAAAACTATCTTAATTCACAGCTATCCCGACGGGTTTCGTGCGCCATACGCTGTGTACAATGGATCGCGGTCCGGCGTGTGCCACCTGGCGCACATCGTGGTTTGCAATCACCCACTTCCCCAGAGGAGCAAGACGATGCGGTCCCGGAATGTTTTTAGCGCAATGATCGCCGGTGTCGGCCTGGCTGGCCTGATGCTGATGGCGCCCGTGACAGGCGCGGCCGCGCAAGAAGGCAAGGCTGGCGGGACGCTGAAGCTTCTCGCCAACGCCGCTGCCGGCACGATCGATCCGCACATCAACTACACGCTGCAATATTTCCAGATCAACTATGTCCTCTATGATGGGCTGGTAACCTTCCGCAAGACCGGCGACAAGACCGGTTTCGAGGTGGTGGCGGACCTGGCCGAGAGCTTGCCCAAGCCGGAAGACGGCGGCAAGAAATATGTCTTCAAGCTGCGCAAGGGCATCAAGTTCGCCGATGGATCGGACCTGACGACAGCCGATGTCGTGGCATCGTTCCAGCGCATGTTCAAGATCAGCGGCCCGACGACGGGCACGCTCTACAATGGCATAGTCGGCGCCGACATATGCCTCAAGACGCCGGCGACCTGCACGCTCGAGGGCGGCGTCGTCGCCGATGAGGCGGCAAGCACCGTCACCTTCAATCTGGTGGCGCCCGATCCGGACTTCCTGCAGAAGATCTCGATCCCGCACGCTGCGATCCTGCCCGCCGAGGCGCCTCTCAAGGATTCGGGGACAGCGCCCATTCCGGGCACCGGGCCCTACATGATCGCCAGCTACGATCCCAACAGCCTGCTCAAGATGGTGCGCAATCCGCATTTCAAGGAATGGAGCAAGGAGGCGCAGCCTGCCGGCTATCCGGACGAGATAGACTATGGCTTCGGTCTCACCGACGAGGCGGCGGTCACCGCCGTGGAAAACGGCCAGGCTGATTGGATGTTCGATCCGCCGCCGGCGGACCGGTTGGCGGAACTGGGCACGAAATACGCCAAGCAGGTGTCCGTGCATCCTCTGACGGCGATGTGGTATGCGCCGATGAACACCAATCTCGCGCCGTTCAACGACATCCGCGTGCGGCAGGCGGTCAACTACGCCATCGACCGGGCGGCCATCGTCAAGCTGTTCGGCGGCAGCAATCTGGCGCAGCCTTCCTGCCAGATCCTGCCGCCGGATTTCCCGTCCTACGCTCCTTATTGCCCGTTCACGGCCAATCCCGCCGAAAAGTGGTCGGCGCCTGACCTGGAGAAAGCCAAAGCGTTGGTAGCTGCCTCCGGAACAGCCGGACAGGAGGTGACGATCATCACCGAGGACACCGAAGTGTCGAAGTCGATAGGCGTGTACATGCAGGATGTGCTGAACGGGCTGGGCTACAAGACCTCGATCAAGCCGATCTCGCAGAACATCCAGTTCACCTACATCCAGAACACCAACAACAAGGTGCAGATTTCCATCTCGCAGTGGTTCCAGGACTATCCCGCGCCTTCGGACTTCCTGCAGGTGCTGTTCAGCTGCGCCTCGTTCACACCCGGCTCGGACGCTTCGGTCAACATTTCCGGCTTCTGCGACAAGTCGATCGACAAGAAGATGGGCGAGGCTCAGACCGCTACGATCGCCGATCCTGCCAAGGGTGCGCAACTGTGGACCGCCGTCGACAAGGCAGTCACCGATGCCGCGCCCGTGGCCGTGCTGTTCACGCCGAAGCGTGTCGACCTGATCTCGCCGCGGCTGAAGAATTTCGTCTTCAGTCCGCAATTCTACTGGATCATGAGCCAGTCGTGGGTCGAGTGATCAGGGGTTGAGTGAACAGGCCCAATTCGATCCGCGGCGGAACGATGCGCAATCCTCCGCCGCGGTTGCTTTTCCCGCCGATCTGAAATTCATACCCATCATGGACAATTCGATTGGCGGGCAAGTGCTGGTTCGGATCCGCCGGGGCGCCGAGGGGCCATGGCGGACGGCGTGGCGCAAGCTCAGGGCCGACCGGGCTGCCATCATGGCGTTCGGCGTCCTGGTGCTGATCGCTGCCGCTTCGCTGGCAGCCCCTCTCTATGCCCGCTATGTGGCGCAGACCGATCCTTTCGCCACCAACCTCAATGGCGAGATCGTCATAGACGGCCAGACCAGGCAGGTGCTGGAGCCTTCGACCGAAGGCCTTGGCCTGGGGTTCACGCCGCTTGGCCCGACCTGGGATTTCGGGCCCTATATGCTGGGCGCCGACAATCAGGGCCGCGACGTTGCCGCACGCCTGCTTTACGGCGGTCGCAATTCGTTGCTGATCGCCGGCGCCGCCGCGTTGATATGCCTTGGCCTGGCGACATTGCTCGGCGTCGTCTCCGGCTTTTTCGGCGGTCTGGTCGACATCTTGCTATCGCGCATTCTCGATGTGCTGTGGGCGTTTCCCGTCTTCCTGCTGGCGATTTCGCTGTCGATCGTCCTGATCACCCAAAGCATCACCATCGGCCCGATCGAAATCCGCTCCGGCAGTCTCTGGCTGCCGATCTTCATCATCGGCATCGTCTACGTGCCTTACGTCGCCAGGCCCATCCGCGGTCATGTCCTGTCGTTGATGCAGGCCGAGTTCGTCACGGCCGCGATCGGCATTGGCGCGTCGCCGTGGCGTATCCTGCTCTACGATATCCTCCCCAATGTGATCACCCGGGTCATCGTCTTCGTGCCGCTCATCCTGGCGCTGAACATGATGACCGAATCCTCGCTGTCCTTCCTGTCCATCGGCGTGCAGCCGCCCGATGCGAGCTGGGGTACCATCATCCAGGACGGGCAGGGGCTTCTCTATTCACGCCCGATCGTCGCCCTGGCGCCGGGGTTGGCGATCGTCATCACGGTGCTGGCACTGAACATATTGGGCGACGGCGTGCGCGACGCGCTCGACCCGAAGTCGTCGATCAGGGTCGTCTGATGCTGACGGCGCTCATTTCCAGGCTCGGCCAGATGGTGCTGGTGATGTTCGGCATCAGCGTCGTCGCCTTCTTGATCTTTTTCGCCACCCCGGGCGCCGACCCGTCGGCGCGCATCGCCGGGCGCAACGCATCACAGGAAACGCTGGCCCAGGTGCGGCACGATTTCGGCCTCGACCGGCCGCTGCCTGTGCAATACGCGCTGATGATGAAGCGGCTCTTCATCAGCCGCGACCTCACCTCCTTCGTCAATCGCGGCCAGAAGGTCGTTCCGACGGTGCTCGAGGCGATCCCGATCACTCTGTCGCTGGTGCTTGGCGCTGCCGTCTTCTGGGTTCTCGGCGGGCTGATCGTCGGCGTTGTCGCCGGCGCGACGCGCGGTACGTGGCTCGACCGGACGCTGATGATCCTCAGCCTGATCGGCGTGTCGATACCGGTCTTCTGGCTCGGCGAAGTCGCCAATCTGGTCACGCAGAGCCGCTGGCATGACAGCTGGCTGTTCTCATGGGTGCCGCCGCTCGGCTATATCCCTTTCACCGAGGATCCCTGGGGCTGGTTCAAGGCACTTGTCATTCCCTGGTTCACGCTCGCCACGCTCTATATCGGACTTTACGGCCGCGTGCTGCGGGCCTCGATCATCGAGACCATGCAGGAGGATTTCATCCGCACCGCGCGCGCCAAGGGCATCGGCGAGCGGCGGGTGCTGCTGCATCACGGCCTAAGAACCTCGCTCGTCGCCTTCGTCACCATGTTCGGGCTGGATTTTGGCGCCTTGGTCGGCGGCGGCGCCTTGCTGACGGAGGTGGTGTTCGGCCTGCAAGGGGTCGGCAAGCTCACCTACGGCGCCTTGCAGACGCTCGATCTGCCGATGATCCTGGCGACGGTCATCTACGCCTCGTTCTTCGTCGTGATGGCGAATTTCATCGTCGACGTTGCCTTTGTCTTCATCGATCCGAGGGTTAGAGATGCCCATTGACAAGATGCCCCCCGACAGGCCGCTGCTGGTCGTTGAGAATCTGTGCGTCTCGTTCCGCACCGAGGGCGGTGTGGTGCCTGCCGTCAGCGGCGTCTCGTTCTCGCTCGCGCAGCGCGAGATCCTCGGCGTCGTCGGTGAAAGCGGTTCGGGCAAGAGCCAGACCTTGCTCGCCATTCTGGGCTTGATCAGCAGTCCCAACGCCGCCGTCACCGGGTCGGTGCGTTTTCTCGGCCAGGAGTTGCTGGGTCTAAAGCGCCGAGCCCTCGATGCCATTCGCGGCCGGCAGATCGGGATGATCTTCCAGGATCCGATGACGGCGCTGACGCCAGTACATACGATCGGCGACCAGATCATCGAGCAGATCCGCGCGCATGAGCGGGTGTCGCGCGCTGCTGCGCGCAAGCGGGCGGTGGACTTGCTCGACGCGGTTGGATTGCCGAGCCCCGACAACGCGGTCGACCGCTATCCCCACCAGCTGTCCGGCGGCATGCGCCAGCGCGCCGTTATCGCCATGGCGCTGTCGTGCAATCCGGCACTGCTGATCGCCGATGAGCCAACGACGGCGCTCGACGTGACGGTGCAGGCGCAAATCCTGGAGCTGATCGGTCGATTGCGCAACGAGTTCGGATCCGCCGTCATCCTGGTCACCCATGATCTCGGCGTGGTCGCCGAAGTCGCCGACCGCGTGCTGGTGATGTATGCCGGGCGGGTTGTCGAGGAGGGCAGCAAGGGGCAGCTCTTCCGCCAGCCGCTTCACCCCTACGCGTGGGGGCTTTTCGGCTCGATCCCGCCGATGCAAGGTCCGCGTCCCGCGCGGCTGACGGCCATTCCCGGCAGCCCGCCGAAACTGAGCCAGATGCCGCAGGGCTGCGCTTTCGGGCCGCGGTGCACATTCCGCCATGAAGCCTGTGCCGCCCAGCCTGCGCTTGGTGGAGCGGGCGGGCACCGGTCGGCATGCTTTCTTCCGCGGGACGGCCGCCAGGATCTGCGGCCGACGCTGGCTGGCAGAGCCGTGCCGGCATGAGCGAAACCAGGCCGAAACCGCTGGTGCGGACCAGCGATCTGTCGAAACACTATCCAGTCGGGCGCTCGCCCTTTCAACGGCGGATCGTCCATGCGGTGGAGCAGATCTCGCTCGACATCTTCCCGGGCGAGACGCTTGGCATCGTCGGCGAGTCGGGCTGCGGAAAATCGACGCTGGGGCGCTGCCTCGTCCGGCTCACGGAAATCACGTCCGGGTCACTGGAATTCGAAGGCCGCGATATCACCAAAGCCTCGCAACGGCAGCTTCGGCCGATACGCCGCCAGATGCAGATGGTGTTTCAGGATCCCGCCGCTTCGCTCAACCCGCGCCGCCGCGTCGGCGACCTGCTGGCGGACCCGTTCCGCGTGCATGAAAGACTGGCGCGATCGGAAATGGCGGATCGCGTCGAGGAATTGCTGGTCCGCGTCGAACTGCTTCCCGAGCATGCCCAGCGCTTTCCGCATGAATTCTCCGGCGGACAGCGCCAGCGGATAGGCATCGCCCGCGCGCTGGCGCTGCGGCCGCGCCTGATCGTTGCCGACGAACCGGTGTCGGCTCTGGACGTGTCGATCCAGGCGCAGATCATCAACCTGCTTTGCGACCTGCGCGACGAGTTCAACCTGACCTATGTGTTCATCGCCCACGATCTCTCGGTGGTCAGGCAGTTCTCGTCGCGGGTGGCGGTGATGTATATGGGTTCGATCGTCGAAACGGGGCCTGTCGACGCTGTCTTTTCAGCGCCACGGCATCACTACACGATAGCGCTTCGCTCGGCAGTGCCGGTACCCGACGTCGACAACCGGCCAGGCCAGCGGATCATGCTCAAGGGCGATCTGCCGAGCCCGCTCGACCCGCCGTCGGGCTGCCGTTTCCACACGCGTTGCGTGGCGGCGACTTCGGTCTGCCGCCACGAGCGTCCGGTACTTTCGCTCGTCGACAAGAACCACTTCGTCGCCTGCCACCATCCGAGGGCGGGCTAGGCTCTCGTCAGAAGCGGTAGCGCAGGCCGGCGAACAGTGAGCGGCCCTCGTCGCGGTAGCAATAGCCCGCCGAGCAGATGGTCTTCTGGCTGTCGAACAGGTTCTTGGCGTTGACCTGCAGCTTGACGCCTTCCAACTTCGGATTGCGATAGCCGAAATCATAGGAGAGCGAGGCGTCGACGAAGGCGCGTGCGCTGTTCTTAAATGTGTTGGTGTCGTCGCCATAGCTCGAGCCGGCGACGCGCACTCCAGTGCCGAGCCCCAACCCCTCCAGCGTGCCGTTCTCGAACTGGTAGTGGCCCCACAGCGACAGGATGTGGTTCGGCGTCGCTGATAGCTCCTTGCCATCGGTTCCTTCGGCGCCACGCTCGATCCTGACGCGCAGATAGGTATAGGAAGCGATGAAGCTGAAGCCGTTGTCGAGCGAGGCATTGGCTTCCAGTTCGACACCGCGCGAATTCAGGTCGAGCTGGCGCTGCTTGTTGATGCCTGTCGAGGCGTCGAAGACGACGCCGTCCTTCTGGTCGATGTCGAACAGCGCGGCGCTGACGGTCGCATTGTAATTCGGGATCTCGTATTTGACGCCGATCTCCTTCTGCGTCGCGATGGTCGGCCGGGCGACACGGCCGACAGGGCTGGTGACGTCGTCATACACGAAGCCGATATTGGGCGAGAACGAGGTCGAATAGTTGACGTAGGGCGTGATGCCCCATTCGGTCTGGTAGGACAGGCCGAGACGGCCGGAAAAGGCGCTGTCCTTCTGCTTCGACGTGCTGTAGTCGGCGGCGGTGGAGGTTGTGTCGACCCAGTCGTAGCGGCCGCTGGTGAACAGGATGAAATCGTTCCACTCCATCTGGTCGTGCAGATAGACGCCGAGCTGGTTCATCTCCTGTCCGCCGGAGTGGGGAACCGGCATCGCCTTGATGTCGTCGACCGAGACATAGGACAGACCGCTGCCGGCGTCGTAGTCCGACCAGGCATAGTCGATGCCGCCGACGGCGGTGTGCCTGACCGCGCCGGTGTCGAACTCGAACTGCGCCATATTGTCGACGACGAAGTTCTTCATGGTCTCGGTGTAGTGGCCCCAGTAGCGCTTCAAGTCGGCACCGTCCGGATAGTGACCGCTGTACTCGATGTCGGTGTCGACGGCGTTGTAGCGCAGGTTCTGGCGCACCGTCAGCACATCGTTGAAACGATGCTCGAACTCGTAGCCGATGCGGCCCTGGCTCTGGGTGAAATCGTTCCAGGCCGGATCGCCCTCATAGACATTGGACAGCACGCCATAGCCTGAATTGTAGAAGGCGGCCGTGCCACCGGTGACCGATTTCGAATATTCGCCAAGAATGGTGAGCTTGGTGTCCTCGTCCGGTTTGAAGGTGACAGCCGGCGCCAGATAGACTTTGTCGTCGGGATAGCTAGGCAATTCGGTATCGCTTTTGCGGCCGAGGCTGGTGAAGCGATAGAGGACGGTGCCGTCCTCGTTCACGGGTCCGGATGCGTCAAGGCCCGCCTGAAACCGGTTGTGCTCGCCTGCGAGCAGTTCGATCTCGCGGAACGGCTCATCCTTGGGGCGCTTGGTGACGACATTGACGATGCCGCCCGGGCCGCTGACACCATAGAGCGACGATGCCGGGCCTTTCAGGATTGTCACGCCCTCGATCCCGTAGGGCTCGGTCCTGAACCAGGCCGAAGGCCCATTGTACTGGCGCAGCCCGTCGCGGAACATGCCGTTGTAGAAGGCCTGGAAGCCGCGCAGGAAGAACGCATCGTAGCGGGTGTCGAAGCCGAAACTGTTGGGGTTGGCGCTGGCAGTGTAGCCGAGCGTTTCGTTCAGCGTACGCGGCTTCTGGTCCTCGATCTGCGCCTGCGTCACCACTGAAACGGCCTGCGGAATCCTGGCCAGCGGCGTGTCGGTCTTGGTGCCGATGCGATCCTTCTTGGCGACATAGCCATCCTGCTTCAGGATTTCGTTGCTCTGCGCGGTGACCTCGATGTTGCCGAGCATGGTGGACGTTTCGCTGTCCTGCGCATGTGCAGCGCCGGACTGGCCGAGCATCGCCGCGCCGCCCAACAATGAGATCCACAGGCGCCATGTCGTCAGCCTTGTTCGCATCAACTCGTCTCCACCGTCTCATGCTTGATTGCGTCCCCGCGTTCTCAAATATGAGTATGGGAGTCAAGTATTTTTTCCCGCAGCGGCCCAAGCTGACATGGGCTGTTGCAGAGCGGCACTGCTGACGGATTCGACCGATTTGGTTTTGAGCTTCTGGGGCGGCGGCTTTGCCGTCTGTCCTGGTCAGCCGGTCTTGGCGTCGGCCAGCCCGAAGCCGCCGACAGGATGGGTTTCGACCTGGAATTCAAAGCCGGCGATGAACGGCCGGGCCTTGGCGATCGTCGCCTGGACTTCCGGAAGCTGCAGCGATGCCTTGTGACTTTCGGCGTCGATCCACACTTCGGTGACCCAGATAGCATCGGCATCCGCGGGGTCGCGGGCGATGATGTAGTTGAGGCAACCCGGCAGGGCGCCGGTGCTGGCGCGCAGGAGGTCGATGACCGCGTCACGCTGGCCGCGCGCCGCCCGCATCTTGCCGATCAGTCCGTACATTCCGTTGTCTCCGTTTGAGGTTGTCGACAAGAACATGCAGATAGCCAGTATGCCGATAGCCGCTCAAGGCATCAACTGGCCGCCATTCACCTCGATCACCTGGCCGGTGATGTAGCCGCTCAAAAGATCGGAAGAGAGGAACAGATAGGCGCCGACGCAATCCTCAGCCGTGCCGGCACGCCCCTGCGGAATGGTGGCGATCATGCCTTTCATCTGGTCGTCGGTCGAATAGCGCTCGTGGAACGGCGTCAGAATGGTGCCGGACGCCACCGCGTTGACGCGGATGCCGAAGCCGATCAGCTCCTTGGCCATGCCGCGCGTCACATTGGAGACGAATGCCTTGGCCGAGCCGTAAAGTCCGGCGCCGCCGCCCGCTCCATTGCGCGCGGCGATCGACGAGGTGTTGACGATGAAGCCGCCCTGTTTCTTCAGCCACGGGATCGCCCTGCGCGAGGCGGTCAATACCGAACGCGCATTGAGGTCCATCACCGCGTCGTAATGCGCTTCGGTCTGCTCTGCGTAGGGCACGCGGCCAAGCATGCCGCCGGCATTGTTGACCAGCCCGTCGAGGCGGCCGAAATACTGCGCGCTCTCCTCGACGACGTGTTCGACATCGGCGGCAACGGAAAAATCGCCCTGGACGAGAAACACCTCGCCGCCCTTGTCGGCGATCGTCAACCCGAGCCTTTCGGCGGCGTCGCGGCTCGAATTGTAGTGCAGCGCCACCTTGCATTTCTGCGCTGCATAAGCCAGCGCCAGCGCAGCGCCGATACCGGTCGACGCACCGGTGACCAGCACCGCCTTGCCGGCGAGATCGGGTATGCTGAGTGTGGTGGCTGGCACGGTTCTTCCTCCGGGATGTCTGCCTGCCCTTCGTAGGCCCTTGCCACCCCGGTGTTCAAGCCTCACGGGCGCAGATAGGCGTAACCCTGGCCTTGCAGTTCGGCGAGTTTGACGACGCCGCCCTTGTCGGCGGCATGGAACCCGGCGAGCAGGTCGGCGAGCGAAATATCCATGCCCTGCATGGTGTTGGCGCAGGCATGCGGTTCCAGCCCCTGCTGCACCAGGCCGGCGAAGCGCCCGGAAATCGCGGCCGATATGCCTTTCGACTTGAAGACCGCCAAGGCAGGGCCATGCACGACCAGCACGATGTCGACATTGCCGCCGGTGCCATCATAGTGGTTCTTGATGTTGCCGAGCACGAAGTTGACCTTGTCGACGTCGCTCAAGTGATAGGCGACCTTTTGCCGGGCCGGCTCCGTTACCGCTGCGGCCTGCACCGCCCGCAGACCAAGAACCGTTCCGGTTCCGGCAAGAATCGCGCGGAACATATCGCGCCGGCGCATGGCATCCTCCCCCGCTTGGCGGCTCACCGCGAATTGCGTGACTCCAGCCGCAATACTAGCATAAATTGACATTGCGTCCTGTCGATGCGGGGGAGAGATTACATGGCGGTCAGGGCAGGGGAATGGAAGACAGTCGCCGGCGCCGGGTTTGGCGCGGCGCTGCTTGGCGTGCTTGCAGGATCGGCCTCCGCGGACGATGCGCTCAAGCTCACCGAACTCAGTCCCAACCACGCTGATGCCTGTTTCGGCCGCGTCTATGATGCGGCGCATCTGAAGGCGCACCCGAAGCAGAAGGTGGCGCGGATCTTCTTCTACTACGGCCATGATCCGGTCAGCCGGCCGAATGAAGAGCCGACCGTGAATTCCGACACTTCCTACAATGCCTTCATCGCCACCTCCGTGCGCGGCGCCAAGGCGCCGGAATGGGCCGGCGGCTGGTGCAATCATGCGTCGGAGGACGGCAAGGCAGGCGCCATCCATTGCGGTATGGAGTGCGACCGGACGCTTGCATCGCTGAAGGTCGACGACAAGGGCCGGCTGCTCCTCTCGGATCTGCAGCCCGACATCTATCTCGATGCCGATTCGGAAGAGGAGTTGGGCGCAGCGGAATATGACAGGCAGGCGCTGGGTTCGGAGGACGACAATTTCCGCCTCGACCCAATGCCGGCCGCGACCTGCAAGGCGGAGTTCGCGCGCATCGATCCAGTCGACCCCGCGCTTGGGCTGCCTCTGCGCGAGCGGCTGAAGCCGGACCAGGCGTTCTGCTATGGGCGCGACTACGATGCAGCGCATCTCGGCTCGCATCCCGATCAACTGACGCAGTCGATCCGGGTTTTCCGCGGGCCGGTCGAACTGGCGTCGTTTGCTTCAGGGAGCGATGCAGCCAACTGGCCTGATGGCGCCGACATTGCCGTCTCGGTTACCACGCGGCAAAAATCGGCTGAGGTGACGCAGACCTATTCCTGTCAGGGCGAGGCCGACCAATGGCGCTGCGCGGCGAGCTCGAAGATGAGCAATTTCTCCTGCGATATCGCGCAGAAGGAGATTTTTCTCAAGCGAGGCGCCGACGGCACGATGATGCTGGCCAACCCCAACAGCGCACTCGCGATCGTCGACCTGTGTTCGAAGGCCGCCGACGGCAAGACCAAATCCGACGACAAGGTCTATCGGCTGCAGCCAATGCCGCAATCGGCCTGCGCGCCTTGAGTTCGCACTTGTCTACGTCGTCATGAAGGGATATATCTTTGCTATATCTCATTTGAGGATAGCATGATGGACAAGGCAAAAGTGTTCTGGTCGGGCCGGTCACAAGCTGTGCGTCTGCCCAAGGAGTTCCGTTTCGAAACAGATGAGGTTTCGATTCGCCGTCACGGGCAAACCGTCATCCTGGAACCGCTTGCGCAGGATTGGGCGTGGCTCGACCAAGTGATTGGACCGCTTGATAATGATTTCGCCGAGGCAGCGCTGGAACGTCAGGACGGCCAGGATCGACCCGCCCTGGATGACGTCTTCAAGTGATCTACCTGCTCGACACCAATGCCATTATCGCGGTCATCAAGGGCGATGAGGGTCTGCTGACATTACTCAAACAGCACACGCCGCAGGACTTTGCCCTCTCGGCGATAGTGGTGCACGAATTGTACTATGGTGCTGAAAAGAGCCAGCGAAGGCCCGAAAATTTGGCACGCATAGAAGCTCTGCAGTTCCCCGTCCTCGAATTTGACCGGGAAGACGCGAAACATGCCGGCGAGATTCGGGCAACGCTTGCGACGTTGGGAACTCCGATCGGTCCCTACGATGCGTTGATCGGCGGGCAGGCGCGCGCTCGAAACCTCACACTGATGACCCGCAATGTCCGGGAATTCGAGCGTATCAAAGATCTCTCAATCGAGACCTGGTGAACCGCCTCAGGCAAACGGCACCGCCGTCGTGCCCTTGGGCAGCTTGGCCTCGTCGTCGGGCTCGACGTGGATGGTGACCCGCACGGAGGGGATTTCGGCCTTCAGGGCGTCCTCGATGCGGTCGCAGATGACATGGCTGGCGCCGACCGACATGTCGGCATCGACGACCAGATGGAATTCGATGAAGGTGGCGCGGCCGGCGATGCGGGTCTTGAGGTCGTGGACCTCGATCGCGCCCTTGCAATTGGCCGAGATGACGTCGCGGATGCGCATGTGCTCCTGCGTGTCGACGGCGCGGTCCATCAGGCCGTTCATCGACGAGCCGATGACGTGCCAGCCCTGCCACAGGATGTTCAGCGCCACGAGGACGGCAAGTGCTGGATCGAGGATCTGCCAGCCGGTCAGGACCGCACCGACCAGGCCGCCGAAGACACCGATCGAGGTGACCACGTCGGTCATGATATGATTGCCGTCGGCGACCAGCGCCGGTGACTTCTCCGACCTGCCGGCGCGGATCAGCGTCCACGCCCAGAAGGCATTCATAACGGTAGCGACGCCGTTGACGGAAAGACCTTCCCAGGGCTGTTCGAGCGGTGCCGGGGTCTGCCAGGAGCGCCAGACCTCGTTGAGGATCAAAAGCGCGGCGAGAACGATCAGCACGCCTTCCAGCACCGCCGAGAAATACTCCGCCTTATGGTGGCCGAAGGGATGGTCCTGGTCGGCCGGCCTGTAGCTGACCTGGATCGCCCAGAAAGCGGCGATCGACGCAATGACGTTGACGATCGATTCCAGCGCGTCCGAATAGAGCGCGACCGAGCCGGTGACGTACCAGGCGACGAGCTTCAAGCCGAGCACGATTGCCGCAATGATGATCGACCAGAAGGCAAGGTTGGCGACCTTGCGCTTCGCGGCCGCCTTGGCCGCGATCGCCATTGTGTCCTCGGTTTCGGCCATGATTGTCAGGCGGCCTTTTCCTTGGCCTTGCGCGGCAGGTGGGCGACTATGTTCTCGATGATGCGCATCCCGGCATTGTGGCCGAGCGTCATGATCGATTCCGGGTGGAACTGCACCGCCGCGATCGGTTCCTTGCGGTGTTCGAAGGCCATGATGACGCCATCTTCGGTTTCCGCCGTGACGATGAAATCGTCGGGCAGCCGCACCGGGTCGGCAAAGATCGAGTGATAGCGGCCGACGGTGACTTCCTTGGGCAGGCCGGAGAAGATGATGCCGGGCTTGGAGACGCGGATGCGCGACGGCTTGCCGTGCATCGGTATGTGCAACTGCCTGAGTTCGCCGCCATAGGCCTCGGCCAGGGCTTGCAGGCCAAGGCAGACGCCGAAGATCGGCAGGTCGCGGGTGCGCGCTCGTCTGATGGTTGCGGCGCAATCGAAGTCCTTCGGCGTGCCCGGTCCTGGCGACAGCACGACAAGGTCGGGCTTCAGCCGGTCGAACACTTCCTCCGGCACCGGCGTGCGCACGGTCGAGACATTGGCTCCGGTCTGGCGGAAATAATTGGCCAGCGTGTGGACGAACGAGTCCTCGTGGTCGACAAGCAGGATGTTGACGCCGTCGCCAACGCGCGCGGTGGTGCGCTCGGTGCTGGCGGAATTGCCTGTCTTGGCGTCGCGAATGGCGGAGAGCATGGCGGATGCCTTCAGTTCGGTTTCGGCCTCTTCTTCCTCGGGAACGCTGTCGAAGAGTAATGTGGCGCCGGCACGCACTTCGGCAATGCCGTCCTTGATGCGGATGGTGCGAAGCGTGAGGCCGGTGTTCATGTCGCCGTTGAAATTGACCATGCCGATCGCCCCGCCATACCAGGCGCGCGGGCTCTTTTCGTTCTGTTCGATGAAGCGCATGGCCCACAGTTTCGGCGCGCCGGTGACGGTGACCGCCCAGGCATGCGACAGAAACGCGTCGAAGGCATCCATGCCTTCGCGCAGCCGGCCTTCGATGTGATCGACGGTGTGGATCAGGCGCGAATACATCTCGATCTGGCGGCGGCCGATAACGCGCACCGAACCCGGCTCGCAGACCCGCGACTTGTCGTTGCGGTCGACGTCCGAGCACATGGTCAGTTCGGATTCGTCCTTCTTGGAGTTCAGCAGTTTCAGGATCTGCTCGGAATCGGAGATGGCATCGTCACCGCGCTTGATGGTGCCCGAGATCGGGCAGGTCTCGACACGGCGGCCGTTGACGCGCACGAACATTTCGGGCGAGGCGCCGATCAGATATTCGCCTTCGCCCAGATTGATGAAGAAGGAATAGGGCGAGGGGTTGATCGACTTCAGCTTGCGCGAAATCTCGGATGGCTGCGTCTCGCAGCGCTCGTAGAACATCTGTCCGGGGACGACCTCGAAAAGGTCGCCGCGCTTGAAACTGTCCATCGCCTTGCGCACCAGATTGGCGTATTCGCCGGGCTCATGGTCGCCGCGCGGCGGAATGCGGTCGGGGCTCTTGAACGGCTCGGCGATTTCGTCGCGCGGCAATCCTTCCGTCGAAAACCCGTCGCCAGCATAGTCGTAGCGGTCGGTCCAGGCCTTAGCCGAATAATGGTCGACGACCAGGATCTCATCGGGCAGGAACAGTACCAGGGCGCGTTGATTTTGCTTGCGCTCGAGCTTGTAGTCGACCGGGTCGAACTGGAAGGCGAGGTCGTAGCCGAAGGCACCGTAGAGACCGAGATTGGCGTCTTCCTCGGTCTTGAACAAGGCAGTGATGGCGCGCAGGACGGTGAAGACCGAAGGAACGCGGCTGCGCTCCTCCTCGGTGAAGACGCGACCGGGCTTGGCGACGTCGAGGCGGATGAGCTTTTTCGATATCTCGGCGATGGTGACGTCGGCGAGCCCACCCAGCGCGTTGCCGATGACCGGTAACAGCGCTTCGCCACGGCGGTTCAGCGCCTCAATGCGCATGGCGCGGCCGCGTGCCGAGATGACCAGCGGCGGATCGATGATGGCGGTGTCCCAGCGCGTGTAGCGACCGGGATATTCGTAGTTCGAGGAAAACACGGCGCCGCGGCGCGAATTCAGGCCGTCGACGTAAGCGTCGATCGCGCCCGCATAGGGCTGGTCGTGGCGCTCGCGGGTGATGGTCACGCCACCCGCGGTCACGAAACTTTCCGCCCCGTTATCCAGAACCTTCATCGTCATTGCCGTCTCCATCAGCTTATTTGGGGCAACGGACCCGGGAATGGCTTGGAAAAAACAAATGGCCGCCCGGACTTTCCGTTGCGGCCACCCTCTCTTTTCACGCGCACGTGTTCGAACAGGCCGCTGTCAGCAGGCCCACCACCAAATGGTCTTGGTCGAACGCATGTTCATCGCGAAATCCATAGCTGCGAAAGGGAGGATACGCAACAGGTTTGAAAAGCCTGTCCGGTGGCCGCAGCTTCTGCATCTCATGGCACATCGCCAGAGCCGACAGCGCGGCCTAGATTGTTCATCCAACAGCAAGAACATGGGAAACGCCGATGACCGAGCAAATCGAGCGCGCGCGCACGTTCCATTCCCTCCACGTCAGGGGAAACCCAATCATCCTCTACAATGCATGGGATCCGGGCTCGGCCAAGATCGTCGAGAAAGCAGGCGCCAAGGCGATCGCCACCGGAAGCTGGCCGGTGGCGGCCGCGTTCGGATATGCCGATGGCGAGAAGATCCCGCTGGAGCTGGCACTCGACAACATCAGGCGCATCGTCGGGTCGGTCGACTTGCCGGTGACCATGGACCTTGAAGGCGGTTATGGCGTCGACCCGGACATCGTCGCCCGAACCGTGACGCTTGCCTTGCAGGCCGGTGCCATCGGTTTCAATTTCGAGGACCAGATTGTCGGCGGCACCGGCCTGCACGACATCACTGTCCAGGCAAAGCGGATCGAAGCCGCGGCGGCTGCCGTCAAGGCCTCCGGCATCCCGGCCTTCCTGAACGCCCGAACCGATATCTTCCTCAAGGCCAAGCCGGATGCGCACGACAAGGCGCTGCTCGATCAGGCGATCGAACGGGCGCGGGCCTATGAAAAGGCCGGAGCGAGCGGCTTTTTCGCGCCGGGTCTTGGCGATGAGGGCCTCATCGAGGCGCTCTGCAAGGCAATCGCGTTGCCGGTCAACATCATCGCGCTGGCGCATGTGCCGCCGCGCCAGCGGCTGGCCGAACTCGGCGTCGCCCGCATCAGCCACGGACCGGTGCCTTACCGGCAGATGGCCGAGTGGCTGGAGGCGAAAGCGCGGCAGGCTATTTCGGGGTAGGCGGGTGATGCTGCATGCAACGGGTTTGGGATTGGCCGAAGCCTCGCAACTTCGTCATCCACGGGCGGAGCAGGAGCGAAGCGACGTCGCGAAGACCCGAGGATCCATGCCGCGACCTCAGTTGAAGGGCGCAGCGGAACAGAATTCTGCACGTAGCGACGCTTTGAAGTCGCGGCATGGCTTCTAGGGTCTGCGCCGCGTCGCTTCGCTCCTTGCTTCGCCCTAGAATGACGAAGTTTTCTCAGTCCTCTAGCGTCCCTGACCGGGCGTCGGCGCTCTTCCTGTCACCGACCAGCTTCAGCAGATCCTCGCCGGCGCGGATGATGCGCCGCGATCGGCGGGTCAGGATGATGCCGTCTTGCGGTGCGAAGACCTCCGTGCGGCCATCGGCTTCGCCCGGTGCATGGACGATGGTGGCGAGGCGCGCGCCTTTGGCGACACGGTCGCCGGGCTTCACGTCATAGAGCACGGCACCGGCTCGGGGCGCCGGCATCATGTCGATGTTCTCCAGCGGCGCGACGACCCCTTTGAACGAGCCAGGCGCGGGCAGCGTGGCATCGGCGATCACGCCGCGCGCCACCAGCAGCCGGTATAGCCCTTCGGCGTCGGAGGCGGCCAAGGAGCCGTCGACATCGAGGATGCCGCGATATTCGACCGTGGTGGCGACGCGGCGGCCGAGCTTGGCCACATCATCGGGAACGTTTTGGTAGGGCATGATCGAGGCGCCTTCGAAGGTGCCATCGGTGTCCTCGCTCCACAGCACGACCGCATCGACGCCCATGGCGGCCGCACAATCGGCCATTGCCGGCCACAGGCTGGTGTGGACGTAGAGATAGGCGAGGCCTTCGTCGTCGCAGTGCAGGTCGAGCACGATGTCATGGCCAAGCGACAGTTGCACCAGCCGGGTCTTCAGCCGCTGGTCGGCCGTGCCAAGTGCGGTGTCGTGCAAGAGGGCTATGTCTGGCGCGGCGAGCAGCGGAAAGCCGCGGTTGAAATTGGTGCGCGTGCCCAGATGGAAGCGGCCTTGATGCTCGCCGAAATGATACTGCGCCCGGCCGATCGGGTTGGCCCAGGGCACGATGGTGAGGTTGCCCTTGATGCGACCCTCGGCCTCCGCCTTGTTGAGCGTCGGCATCAGCGCGTCGATGGCGACGACGCCCGGTAATTCACCGGCATGGAGAGCTGCCTGCAGATAGGCCGAAGGGGCAGCCTTGTCCGCGCCCGCAAAGCGGAACAGCGGGAATTCGTAGGAAACGCCCTCGCTTTCACCGGCGATGCGCTCGATCGATTTCTGCATGACGTCCTCCATCAAGAGCATGAGACATGCCCGTTTGAGGGTGCCGATGTCGATTGGTCCAGCCGCCCCCGCTATGGGCGCAAGAGGTTACTCTGCGGGAGCCTCAGCGACGGTGACCGCCAGCAGGGCAAGTGTTGCGCCATGGCCGAAGGCGGTGAAGACGCGTGCGGCCACATCCAGCAATTCAGAAAAAGAAGGGCCTTATGGGTTGCCGCAGGCGCTCTCAAACCAGCGGCTTCAACTCCTGGGCAATGGTCGGCAGCAATTCCGAGACATTGGGATGGATGTGCACGGCGCGCGCGAGCGTGTCGACGGGCGCCTTGGCGTACATCAGGTCAAGCACGCAATGCACCGCTTCGTCGCCGCCGGGGCCGAGCACCGAGCAGCCGAGGATTTCCCTGGTGTCTGCATCGACCAGGATCTTCATGAAGCCTTGCGTCTCGCCCTTTTCGACAGCGCGGCCGACGCGGGTCATCGGCCGCTGGCCGACCAGTGCGCGACGGCCGGATTTCTTCACCGCGGCCTCGGTCATGCCGCAGCGGCCGAGCGGCGGGTCGATGTAGAGCGCATAAGCTTCGATGCGGTCGCTGACCTTGCGCGGATCGTTGTCGAGCAGGTTGGCGGCGACGATCTCGTAGTCGTTGTAGGAGGTGTGGGTGAAGGCGCCCTTGCCGTTGCAATCGCCCATCGCCCAGATACCGGGCACGCTGGTGCGCAGCTGGTCGTCGACAATGACGAAGCCGCGCCGGTCGACCTCGACGCCTGCTCTATCGAGGCCGAGGTCGTCGGTGTTGGGCGTCCTACCCAGAGCCAGCAGCACATGCGATCCGACCGCCGGCGGTTTGCCGGCCGAGAAGCTCACCGCGATGTCCTTGCCCTGCTTGGCGAAGCTGATGTCGTCGGCACCGACATGGACTGTAATGTCTTCGTTTTCGAGGATCGACAGGATGACGGCCGAGACATCCTCGTCTTCGCGGCCGGTCAGGCGGAGGCTCTTCTCGATGACGGTGACTTCGCTGCCGAAGCGGCGGAACATCTGCGCGAATTCGAGCGAGACATAGCTGCCGCCGACGACGACGAGATGGCGCGGCAGCACGTCGAGATCCATCATCGAGGAATTGGTCAAATAGTCGATGTCGTGGATGCCGGGCAGGTCGGGCACCGCGGCCCGGCCGCCGGTATTGAGGAAAATTTTTTCGGCGGTCAGAAGCTCGTCGCCGACGCGCACCGCGTTGGAGGATTCGAAACGCGCATGGCCACGGTAGAGCGTGCAGCCCTTCATGCCGCCGATCCAACTCTCCAGATTGGTGCGGGCGTCGATCGTCACCTTGTCCTTGCGCGCCTTGATCCTGGCATAGTCGACGCCGACGGGGCCGCCGAGCGTGACGCCATAGTCGGCCGCGCGCCGCGCCAGCTGCGCGGCATAGGCACTGGCAACCATGGTCTTGGTCGGCATGCAGCCGGTGTTGACGCAGGTGCCGCCGACCAGCTTGCGCTCGATCAGCGCCACGCTCATGCCGGCTTCCGTCAGCCGGCCCGCCAATGGCGGCCCGGCCTGTCCGGCGCCGATGACGATAGCGTCGAACGTCTTGGCCGTCATGCCACCGCCGCCACGATCAGGAGGCCGCCGATGATCGCCACCGCATCCTCGATGAACGCGGCGGGCGGATCCTTGCCGAAGGCGGCGGCGAGCCGGCCGCGCGCCTCGGCGCCGCCCAGCGTGCCGATGACCGCGCCGATGGCGCCGGCGATCAGGCCGCCGATGGTGGCGCCGCCTGTCGCGCCGATGACCGCGCCGGTGAAGGCACCCATGATGATGCGGGCGCCGAATTGCTGCGGTACCTTGCGGCTTGGCGCCGACGGCAATTGGTCGGTGACCATCTCGACGATGGCCAGGATGGTGAAAATGCCGACGGCCGCCCAATGGCTCATGAAGCTCGCCCAGGTGCCGGCAACCGGCAGCCAGCCGAGCCAGGCGCCCCAGGCGACGGCGGCTGGCGCGGTCATGGCGCGAAGACCGGCAATGACGCCGATCAGGAGTGCGAGAATATAGAGCATTGTTGATCCCCTCGATCTCTCCGGCAAGAGCAGGCTAGCATAGGTCCGGCATTTGGCCAGCGCATGACTTCGAAAATTGGAATGGTTTTTGCGCCCGGTGTTGCAGAGGCATTGGCACTTTCCCGTCCATTGCAATTGTGCTTTGGCAAAGACGTCAACTGGAGACACCGTCATGGCTGAAAGCGAGCGCGCAAAGATGGCGGCCGGCCAATGGTACACGTGCCTCGACGACGAACTCGAGGCGTTGCGGGCGACAACGCGCGACGCGGTGTTCGAGCACAATTGCCTGCCGCCGCGGCAGCGCGGCAATCTCGGGCCAAGCCTGAAGGCGTTGCTCGGCAAGGCCGGTGAGGGCGCCCGCATCGAGGCGCCGTTCCACTGCGCCTATGGCTTCAACATCTTTCTCGGCGACGGCGTCTTTCTCAATGCCGGCTGCACCATCCTCGACACGGCAAGCATACGCATCGGCAGGGGAACGCTACTCGGCCCCCATGTGCAAATCTACTGCGCCGAGCATCACAAAGAGGCCAGTGGGCGGCAAGCGGGACTGGAGATCGCCAGGCCGGTCGAGATCGGTGCCAATGCCTGGATCGGTGGCGGTGCCATCATTCTTGGCGGCGTCAGCATCGGCGAGGGCGCCATCGTCGGCGCCGGTGCGGTGGTGACGCGCGACGTGCCCGACAATACCACCGTGGTCGGCAATCCGGCACGGGCGGTCAGGCGCAGCTGATGCTATGCCTTGGGAAACCGGATCGTCGCTTCAAATCCGTCTTGTCGGCCTGATGCGGGTGAATTCAGCGCCAGTGACGCATCGATCTGTTGCAGGATCCGGTTGACGATCGCCAGGCCGAGGCCCGATCCCTCGGCACGTGTTGCGCCGCGTTCGAACCGCCTGATCAGGCCAGCAGGCGCGGAAACCACCGGGCCTTGGCTGACCACGCTGAGTCGGGCGTCCTCGTCTATGTGCACGACCACCGCTCCGCCTTCGGTGCCATGCCGCAAGGCATTCTCGATGAGGTTGCGCAGGACGATGGCCAGTGCATCCGTGTCGATCGCGGCCATCGCCTTGCCTTTGTCAGGCGTTTCGAGGCGAAGGCGGCCCTTGTTTTCGCTGCGCTGTTCGAAGTCTTCCACCACCAGTGCAGCGACCGCGGCGAGGTCGGCGGGGTTGCCGGCAACGGCCACTCCGGCGTCAGCGCGCGCCAACTGCATCAGCTTTTCAGACAGGCTGGCAAGCTCGCCCAACGCCACCTTGATCTGACGCGGGCGTTTTCTTGCCGCCTCGTCCGGAGCTTCAGCAATCAGCCGCTCCGTCTGTGCCAGCGCGCCGGCAATCGGCGTGCGCAATTCATGCGCGGCGTTTGCTGTGAATTCCTTTTCTGCATCAAGCGCCATGTGCAGGCGCCGCATCAGGCTGTTGACCGACTTGGCGATAGCGGCGAGTTCTGAGGGCAAGTCCTCGGTTCGGATCGGAGCGAGATTGTCGCCATGACGGGCGCTGATCTCGCCGCGCAGTGTTTCGATAGGCCTCAGGAAACGCGCCAGGGTCAGCCATGCGAAAAGTGCGCTCAAGGGGATCAGGATGACCATTGGTATCAGGAAGCCGGTGGCGGCTTCGAGGGTTTCCTCGTTGCGTCGTGCATCAAGCTCGGCGACCTGGATGAGAACCGTGCCGCTGACCGTGGGCTCTGTGTAGATGCGCCATCCCGATGCCTCCGAGAAACCCTGAACAAGCTCGGCCGTGAGCGGCTCGGCCGGAGCGTTGTAAGAATGAATGAGAACGTGACCGGTGGCGTCGCGCACCTGGAAAATGAGACGCCCGCCGTCATCGTCCGAAACGGCCTCCGCCAGCCTGCGGGGCGATTGCGACGCCTCGCGTCCGAAAAGATCGTCGATCACCAGCGGCAGCAGCCGGCGCGCCGCTTCCTGCATCGAGCTGTCCATGGCTTCGTTGATTTCACGATGCAGCGTGATGCTTCCCGTGCCGGCGGCGACCAGGCCGAAGGCGACCGTGACCAGGATCAGCGAAGCGACGAGGCGACCGGCAAGGCTGCTGAGCAGTCTCATGAGGATGCCAGGCGGTAGCCAAGCCCTCTTACCGTCGTGACGGCGTCGCGCCCGATCTTCTTGCGCAGACGACTGACATACACTTCGACAGTATTGCTTTCGATCTCCGCGCCGAAGGCATAGAGCGCGTCCTCGATCTGGTTCTTGCCGACAGTCATGCCGGGCCGGCGCAAGAATTGCTCCAGCACCGCCCATTCGCGCGATGTCAGCATGGCCTCCGTGCCTTCGACGACGACGCTGCGGGCGGCCTGGTCGATCTCGACGGACCCGAAACGGATCAAGGGATTGGGGTTTCCCGCATAGCGGCGCGAGACGGCGGCGAGGCGCGCGGACAATTCGCCAAGATCAAACGGCTTGACCAGATAGTCGTCCGCTCCGGAGTTCAGCCCCTCTATACGATCGGAGAGCTGGTCGCGGGCGGTCAGGATGATGACTGGCGTATCGTTGCTTTCGCGGCGCAGCAGCTTCAGGAATTGGAGTCCCTTGCCATCCGGCAGATGAAGATCGAGGAGAACAAGTTCATAGGAGACGACGCGAAGGTGATCGCCGGCTTCACCAAGCGACCTGCTCCAATCCACCGCGTGGCCGTCGGCGGCAACGTGATCGCGCACCGCTTCGCCCAGTACAGGGTCGTCCTCGATCAGCAGAACGCGCACTTCGCCTCCGTGTTCAGCAACCCGCCCGTCTATGCGGGATGAGGCTGACAGGAAGCTGAATGAAAGCCAACTGCGGCTTTTTGGGCGACGCCGGGCGTGTTCAGGCAGCTGTCAGGTTTCACGGTCAGGGTCCGTGACATCGGAATTGGCCGATGGAGAAAAGAAGATGAAGACCTTGACCTTGACCGCGCTGGTGATGGCTCTTGCCGGGCCGGCCTTTGCCGCCGACAAGTGTGATGTGCCGACCGACCAGTGGCAGCCGCGCGAGGCGCTGCAAAAGAAGCTTGAAAGCGAAGGCTGGAAGGTTCGCAGCATCAAGACGGAAAACGGCTGCTATGAAGCCAAGGCGCTCGACGCCAAGGGCAAGAAGCTGGAAGCCGTCTTCAATCCCAAGACGCTCGAGTCGGTCGGCGCCGATTCCGACGACGGCTGACCGCCATGAACGCCACCTTTTCGACACGAGAAGCCTCGGTCGATTCGACACGAGAAGTCTCGGTCGAGTCGACACGAGAAAACCTGATCAGGGTGTGGAGCCCCTATGTCCGCCTCTTTCACTGGTCCTTGGTCCTGTGCGTTGCGGTGGCTTGGCTTTCCTCCGGAGAGATCATGAAGGTGCATGAACTGGCCGGCTATGGCGCTGGGGTTCTGATTGCCTCAAGGCTGATCGCCGGGCTTGCGGGTTCGGGGTATACGCGCTTTCGTCAATTCGTGCGCGGACCGCAAACCGTCAGCCTGTATCTCGCCGACGTGGCAAAGGGCCGCGAGAGGCGTCATCTCGGCCATAATCCGGCTGGAGGCGCCATGGTGCTGGCACTTCTGGCTTGCGTAGCGGGAATTGCGCTTACCGGCTGGATGCAGACCACCGACGCCTGGTGGGGCGTGGCCTGGGTGGAGGACACGCACAAGATCCTGGGCAATGGAATTCTCGTGCTGGTCGGACTTCATGTCGGCGGCGTGCTGCTGGCCAGCGTTCGTCATCATGAGAATCTGGTTCGCGCCATGCTCACCGGCCGCAAGCGTGCGCCTTCGCCGCAAGACGTTGCCTGAGTTAGAAACCGGCAAAATTCCGAGGGCGCCGCGCGATGCGGCGCCCTCGGCGTTCTGTCTCAGAAGGACAGCGCCATACGTTCGTCCCTCTGATCGGCCCGCCTGGAAAATTCGCGCCGGTATTGCGCCGGTGATGTCCTGAGCCGAGCGGCGAAATGCTGGCGCAGCGAGGTGGCGCTGCCGAAGCCGGCCTCGAACGCCACGATATCCATCGGTTTCTCCGTGGCTTCCAGCAGCCGCTGCGCCAGTTCGACCCGCTGGCCGGTCAGCCATTCGCCGAAACTGGTGCCGATCGATTTCTGGAAGCGGCGGGTGAAGGTGCGCCGGGTCAGGCCGGCGGCCTCGGCGACGCTGTCCAGACTATGCGCCTCGCCGAGCGTTGCACGAACCGCGTCGAGGGCTTGGGCGAAACGGTCGGCATCAGCGCTCCTCGCCACCGGATGCTCGATGAATTGCGCCTGCCCGCCCTGCCGATGCGGGGAAAGCACAATCTGGCGGGCCAGCCGCAGTGCCGCTTCCGCGCCATAGCGGCCACGCACGATGTGGAGACAGCAGTCGAGGCCGGCGGCGGCGCCGGCCGACGTAACGACATCGCCATTGTCGACATAGAGCACCGTGGCGTCGACGGCGACATCGGGGTGGAGTGTTTGCAACTGTTCGCAATAGGCCCAGTGCGTGGCGGCACGGCGGCCCGACAATAGCCCGGCTGCGGCTATGGCAAAGGTTCCCAGGCACAGTCCGACAATCAAGGCGCCGCGCCGGTGTGCCTTGCGCAGCGCCTCCATCAGCAACGGCGCCGGCGGCTCGCCGAGACGATGCCAGCTTGGGATGATGACAATGTCGGCAGCGTCAAAACCTTCGAGCCCATGCGGGGCGGCGGCGGTCAAGCCGGCCTCGGTGTGGATTGGGCCGGCCTTGACCGCGCAGATGCGGAAGTCGAAGCGCGGTAGCCCAAGTGCCGTCCTGTCCTCGCCGAAGACCAGGCACGGCACGGAGAGATGGAAGGGGCTGATGCCGTCGAAGGCGAGGACGGCAACGATCGGGTCGGTCATGGATGCCTCCAGCGAGTGAGTGTATATTGTCCCAATTCTTTCGAATGATGTCAATCGGGACACTTTCGATGGCTTGGCAGCCTGCCTATTTTCGGACGATCGCATTCAAGCCGGAAAGGAAAACACAATGTCTGACCCAGCCAACACCACGCCACGCCGGGCGCTGATCGTCATCGATGTCCAGAACGACTATGACGGCGGCAATCTTGCCATCCAGCATCCGCCATTCCGCGACAGCGTGGTCAACGTCGCCCGGGCCATGGATGCCGCCGCAGCCGCCGGCATCAAGGTGGCGGTCGTCAAGCAGATGGCGCCCGAGACATCGCCGATCTTCGCCAAGGGCAGCCATGGCGGCGAACTGCATCCCGAAATCGCCAGGCGCAGTCGCGACCATTATGTCGAAAAGAACCTGCCCTCCGCCTTCACCGGAACCGACCTCGAGGACTGGCTGCATGCCAACGCCATCGATACGATCACGGTGGTCGGCTACATGACGCATAATTGCGACCTGTCGACCATCATCCACGCCGTCCATATGGGCTTCGCCGTCGAGTTCCTGTCCGACGCCACCGGCTCGGTGCCATACGCCAACAGCGCCGGCTACGCCTCGGCTGAGGAGATCCACCGCGTGGTCACGATCATCCTGCAGTCGCGCTTCGCCGCCGTGCTCAAGACCGCCGAATGGGTCGAGTGCCTGAAGACAGGAGCGCTGCCGGAGCGTGACACGATCGTCGGCTCCAACCAGCGGGCGCTGTCGCGGAGCGCCGCATAAGCATCAGCGGAAAATGCAAAGGGCGCCGCATCGCTGCGGCGCCCTTTTGATATGTCGAGACTTAAGTCTCAGAACAGGCCTTCGATCTGGCCCATTTCGTTGAGGAAGATCTTCTCCGAGGACGGAGCCTTGGGCAGGCCGGGCATAGTCATAACCTCGCCGCAGATGATGACGACGAAGCCGGCACCGGCCGAAAGCCTGACCTCGCGCACCGGCACGGTGTGACCGGTCGGCGCACCGCGCAGGTTCGGGTCGGTCGAGAACGAGTACTGGGTCTTGGCCATGCATACCGGCAGGTGGCCATAGCCGGCCTGCTCCCAGGCGTGCAGCTGGTCGCGCACCGACTTGTCGGCAATCGCCTCCGAGCCGCGATAGATGCGCTGGACGATGGTGTTGATCTTCTCGAACAGCGGCATGGCATCGGGATAGAGCGGCGCGAACTGCGAAGCGCCGGATTCGGCCAGCGCCACCACCTTGTTGGCGAGGTCTTCGATGCCGGCCGAGCCGTGGGCCCAGTGCTTGCACAGGATGGCTTCCTCACCCATCGAGGCGACATAGTCCTTCATCGCCTGGATCTCGGCGTCGGTGTCGGAATAGAAGTGATTGATGGCGACCACCGCCGGCACGCCGAACTGCCTGATGTTCTCGATGTGGCGGCCAAGGTTGGCGCAGCCCTTCTTCACCGCTTCGACATTTTCCTTGCCGAGGTCTTCCTTCTTGACGCCGCCATTCATCTTCATGGCGCGCACGGTGGCGACAATGACGGCTGCTGCCGGCTTCAGCCCAGCCTTGCGGCACTTGATGTCGAAGAACTTTTCCGCGCCGAGATCGGCGCCGAAGCCGGCTTCGGTGACGACGTAGTCGGCAAGCTTGAGCGCCGTCGTGGTGGCGACGACCGAGTTGCAGCCATGCGCGATGTTGGCGAACGGGCCGCCATGCACGAAGGCCGGGTTGTTCTCCAGCGTCTGCACCAGGTTCGGCTGCATGGCGTCCTTCAGCAGAACGGCCATGGCGCCGTCGGCCTTGAGGTCGCGCGCATAGACCGCCGACTTGTCGCGGCGATAGGCGACGATGATGTCGCCAAGGCGCTTTTCAAGGTCCTTCAGGTCGGTCGACAGGCAAAGGATCGCCATGACTTCCGAGGCGACGGTGATGTCGAAGCCGCCCTCGCGCGGAAAACCGTTGGCGACGCCGCCGAGCGAGCAGATCATCTCGCGCAGCGCACGGTCGTTCATGTCCATAACGCGGCGCCAGACGACGCGGCGGGTGTCGATGCCGAGCTCATTGCCCCAGTAGATGTGGTTGTCGATGAGCGCCGAAAGCAAGTTGTGCGCCGTGGTGATGGCGTGGAAGTCACCGGTGAAGTGGAGGTTCATGTCCTCCATCGGCACGACCTGCGCGTAACCGCCGCCGGCAGCGCCGCCCTTGACGCCGAAGTTCGGGCCGAGCGAGGCCTCGCGGATGCAGACGATCGCCTTCCTGCCGATGCGGTTCAGGCCGTCGCCGAGGCCGACCGTGGTCGTCGTCTTGCCTTCGCCGGCCGGCGTCGGGTTGATGGCGGTGACGAGGATCAGCTTGCCATCCTTGTTGCCCTTCACCGACTTTATGAACTCGGCGGAGATCTTGGCCTTGTCGTGGCCATAGGGCAGCAGATGTTCGGTCGGGATGCCGATCTTCTGGCCGATCTCCTGGATCTGCTTTTTCCTGGCGCCGCGCGCGATCTCGATGTCGGACTTCACTTCGGCCATGACGGCTTTCCTCTGGATTGGACGGTGGAGGGGACGGGTTTGATGTCACTCGCAAGCAGGTTGGAACCGGGCGCGGGCATGTTCTAACCCTCTCGCTGCCGCGGCGTCAACTTGCATGCAACTATGTTTCCTATAGAGAAAATTCCTCTGCGGACCGGCCGACCTGTCATCGGTTCTTCCTGGCTCCGTTGCCGCGCCGTATACAAGCCAGAGGACGCGTCGCGCCGCCGTCTCAAAACAGCCGCACAATGCACGGAATGCGACAGAGGCGACGGCACAAATTCGCCATCGCGTGGTGCCCAACGGAACAGCGCTACTGAGTCAGCACGTTGCTGATTTCGACCATGTTGGAGCGCACCCTGAGCACGTAGAAGCCCATTGTCGTCAGGTGCGTTGGCAGGATCCAGCCGTCCTCGCGGCCGTTGGCGATGATAAAGGGCTGGATGCGCAGCGCCGAAACGAACTGCGAGTCCATCGTGTCCCACAGGTTCTGCAGATGCTTTTCCTTGATGACGTCGTCGAAGTCGGCCTGGGCACCCTTCATCAGCCCGTAATAGCCATAGAGTTGGCCATAGGCGAACCAGAAACGGTCGTCGGCGCGGAAATCGAACCAGCCATTGTTGTGGTTTTCAGCGCGTTCCTTGAGGATCGCCGAGGTCGAGCCGATGTCGGACGAGATACGGTCGATATATTGTTTCAAATTGTCGGCGCGGGCGTCGAACGTCGCCTGGCAGGTGGCAAGGCGAGCGTTGAAGGAACGCAGCATGCGGACGGCGTCGCGATAGTAGCTTGGTGTCGGCGTCTTGGGGCCGAACGGGTTCAGGCCGAAATACCAGGTCTCCTCGTCGAACTGCAGATTGCCGCGGGCATTCTGCAGATCGCTGTCGATCTGCGAGGTGGTGCGCACACGGCCGAGATTGTCGGCGAGTTCGGTTGCGGTGCGCCGCACCGCCTGGTTGATGCCGCGCTGGAACGAGGCCTTGTTGTCCATCCACGGCGTGTTATCCCAGTCGATCCCGAACAGGCCGAGCTTGTAGAGGATCATCGACGAGATCCAGGCATTCTGGTTGACGTTGAAATCGGTCAGGTCGGCCGCCACCTGGGCGATACCGGAGTTGCCGCAGGTCTTGGCCGTGTCGGTGCCGGAGCCCGCCGAGACCTGTTCGCCGGCGGAGACGTTGCGTTTCTCGAAAGTGTATGTGTCGGGGTAGTTCGGGTTGAAATTGTTCCACCATTGGGTGGCGTAGAAGAAATTGGCGTAGAGGCCGATCAGCACCAGCAAAGCCAGGCCGAGCGCCGCCTTGAGGATCCAGCCACGCTGCGTATACCAGCGCCCGGCCCACAGGAACGGCCACAGGATCGCGCCGATCACAAGCCCAATGCCGCGGCCGATCCACTGGAAAATCCGGGTGAAGAAGTTCACGATCGGATCGAGCATGGCAATATTATCCCCTCAAAGCATGATGCCAAAAAATTGCAGACTTTTTGGATAACATCATGCGCCAAAACAGTAAGTTAGAACGACGTGACAGTTCATTTCGTTCTAGTCGGTCAGGCCATAGAGGCGTGTGCGAAACGCCACCTTGTCCTTCAAATATGTGGTTTTGAGAACGTCTACAACATGCGAGCGCCAGGCGTCGCTGAAGCCGTCATAGTCCCTGTAGAAGCCGTCCTTGTTGAAGATGTAGCGCGAGACGAAATCCGACGGCACGAAATCCGAGATCAGCCGGTTGGTCAGCCAGGCGTCGGGATGTTCTGATTTGGCGCGGATCACCAGGAAGCGCTGCTGCGGGGGGACATCCTCGATCTTGAGGTGGCCGAGCTGGGCGATCTCGCGCTTGGCGGCGTTGAGAAAGGGAAAGTTGCCGTCTTCGGTGATCAGGTCGGCATGGCTCTGGATCCAGGTCTGCAGCCAGACCTTGTCGACGTCGGTCAGGTTCCGGTTCGGGTCGGCGTCGCGGATCAGCGCGCGCACCACCATCTCGGCCCGGTGCTCGAGATAGCCCGATGTCTCGACCCAGGAGGCACGCGGCAGCTCGATCCGCCCGGTGGTGGCGAGGAATTTGAACACCTTGTCGGCGTCGCTGATCGAGATATAGCTCACTTGCCACGGTCGCGAACGGCGGAAACCGGGAGCCGCCGGATCGCTGATCACGGTCGTCATATCAGGGTCGACGAACACGTAGAGGCCGCCGAAATGGCTGGTCCAATAGGCGCTGTGGCGGAAGATCACCTGGTCTGGCACCAGCGCGTTTTCGCGGATGTCACCGCAGATCTTGGCAAGCTCCACCATGCGGGTCAGCATGGCGTTGTCGCGCCAGGCGTCGGGCTCCTGCCTAAGCCGGTCGACGAGCTTGCCGAGCTCGGCGGCCTTGCCTAGCACATCCTCGGCCGACAGCACCTTGAACTCGACCTGGTTGATCGACAGCAAATCCTCGATGTCGTTGACCTTCGGAATGGAATCCTCGATCTCGCCGTAGATCACGTCCTTGATGGTCAGCGCGTCGATGGCGCGCTGGTTCTTGGACATGAACTCGAACATCAGCTGCGAGGTGTTGGAGAAGGCCGTATGCACCACCGGCAGGTCGATCTGCGACGGCGTCAGGATGATGAAGCGGCGGTTGACCTCGTTGGGATCGAGATAATCGTAGTCGCCGCATTCCTCGGCCACTTCGGGCGAGAAGCCGGTGCGGTCAATCTGAAAGCTTTTCAGCTTGGTGGGCTTCAAGCCGAATGCGGCGAGCGCCTTGTTGTAGCGCTGGATCAGGTGCGACTCGTCGACCGTCAGCAGCCGGCCGTAGATCAGCTCGTTGTCGCGTAGAAGGTCGGGTTTCTTGGTCATCTTCCCTTCTCCCCGTTCACGGGGAGAAGGTGCCCGAAGAGCGGATGAGGGGCGCGGATCTTCCTTCTCCCCTTGTGGGAGAAGGTGGATCGGCGCGAAGCGCCGAGACGGTTGAGGGGTGTTGGCCGGAGCGCTGTTGGTGCCAAGCTGGAACACCCCTCATCCGTCGCCTTTGGCGACACCTTCTCCCACAAGGGGAGAAGGGAAGGACGGCTCAGCTCACGCATTCCAAAGCCCCTTCTTTTTCATCTCCTCCATCTCCCGTGCAGCCCGTTCGCGCAGCCGCGCGTCGCGCAGCAGTTTTTCCACCGCTGAGTCGTCGGACTTGTCGGAATAGCGGAACTCGCTGTCGGCGTAGCGGTTGATCTCCTGCATGACCATGTCCATCGAGAACGGCCCGCGCAGTTCCTCGATCATCGCTTTCTTCTCGTCGTAGCCCTTGTGCATGAAGACTTCCGGCTTCTCGAACCAGTCGTCGGGCAGCTCGATGTCCATGGCGCGCATCTTGATGGCGTCGGTGACGTTCTTGATGGCGCGGCCGGTGAAGCGCGGCTCGGCATCCTTGATCAGGTGCAGATAGGTGCCGATGTCGGCCATCGATTTCGGCGCGCCGTTCTCTTTCATGTAGCGCTCGTAGACCTTCATCAGCCCGTCTTCCCTCGGCTTCTCATGCTCCTCATAGGCTTCGGTCACGGCGCGCTGGACCTCCTGCGCGGCGTAGAGCTTGTGGTCGCCGAGCGGTATCTTGTGGTTCTTGCCGGCAAGCAGCACGAAGATGTCGATGTAGTCGTCGCGGCTCTGCGGCCCGTCGACCAGCCAGCGCGCGCCGGCGCGCTGTCGCAACGCATCGTCGACGTTCTCGGGATAGTTGGAAAACATGCCGAACGAGCAATTGCCGCGCACCACGGTGGCGGCGCCCGCGAAGGCATCCATCAAGACGCCGGTGATCTCCTGCTGGCCGGCCGAGGCGCGGTCGTCGGAGCGGCGCGCTGCCACCTGGTCAATGTCGTCGATGGTGCCGAAGCCGATGACGCGCGGGTTCAAGACATTGTTGATGAACTGACGGCAGTTCTGGCCCGACTTGCCCTGGTAGGACGAAATCTGGTCGACGCCGAAATTCTCATAGGAGAACGGATAGCCGGCGACCTGGCAGTAGCCGTTGACGAGGCCGGCGATCATCTGGATCAGCGTCGTCTTGCCGGTGCCGGGCGCGCCGTCGCCGATGAAGGTGAACAGGAAGCCGCCGAGTTCGACGAACGGGTTCATCTCGCGCTCGAAGTCGTAGGCCATCAGCATCTTGGCGAGCTTGACCGACTGGTATTTGGCGATGTGATTGCCGACGACCTCCTCCGGCTTCTTGAAGGTCATCACCAGTGGCTTGGAGCGCTTGCCCGGTGCAACGTCAAAGCCATCGAGGGTGAAGTCATCGACATCGATGCGGATATGGGCGTTCTCGAACGGGCCGATGCCGTCGAAGCGACCCTTGCGGGCCAAAAGCCCGTCGATGGCGACGTGGGAAAAGGCCCGCGCCCTGGTCATCAAATCGGCATCATCGGACGAGCCTGAGATCGCCTTGTCGAGGCCGGCCAGGATCGACTTCACCGCATCTTGCGGCGTGTCGAACAGGAAATCCGGCTCGGGGATATCGTTGGGTGCCTCGCCGTCGCTGTCGATCAACTGCAACAGATAGGAGGCGAGGCTGAAGGCGGAGACGTAGGCCGAGGCCGACAGAAGCTTCTTGAAGATGGACGCCTCGTCGCCCTCGAGCGGGGCGCGGGTGTTCTTGGCCTGCAGGCTTTCGAGGTCCGAGCCTTCAGCAAAAACGTCCGATATTGCGAGCGCGATCGCCGTGCCGCGCCGGGCGCGAAACAGAAGCGTGTGCTGCGGGATGGTCAGCAACTGATCGTCGGGATGGACGGCGCCGACGGTCTTCGACAGCTCGACCTCGCGTGTGCGGCGCACCGAGCCGACCGAGACGGTCGAGACGAAGCGGCGATTGGTGCCGGCAAGTGCCGTGCCGGACTCACGTGACGGATCCTCCAGCACGACAATGCGGGTGATGAAGCTCTGCGCGGTGGCGCGGTGCTTCTCGATAGCAGCTTCCGGGATGGTGGTCAGGCCGGTATCCATGAAGGGTGCTCCGTGGTGTGACGGTCAGACGTCTGAGATGACCTGCCCGTTGGACAGGATGTGAACCTTGTAGCCGGCAAAAATCTTCTGCGCCTCGCCGACGGCATACAGCGCCTGATAGGCTTCGTGCGGGATCAGCGCGTGGTTTTCGTAGCTCGACACGCCCTGGCGCGCGGCTTCCAGGTCGTCGGTGTTGATGAAGAATTCCTGCGTCGTCTTCTCGCTTGAAAACAGCCCCTTGCGACCGGGCTTCTCGGCTTTGGAATAGACCTCCTGGATGGTCCAGGTCAGCAGCCAGGCGTTTTCCGGCTTGCGCACCTTGGCGAGCACTTCGGTCACCGTTGAATTGTTGTCGGTGATGCCAGCCGAATAGAATGGACCGAGCACGACGCGGCGCAGCTGCTTGGGATGCAGCGGCTCGAAATCCTTGTCGAGGTTGACCGCGATGGTCGCCGGCGACAGCGTATAGGCCGAATTCTTCTCGGTGAAATCGTCGAAACGATGGGCGAGCTCGGGATTGAGCAGGCCGTCCACCGGCAGCGGGATGTCGATCGTCTCGTTCAGCTTGCCGTTTCTGTCGACAAGCTGTCGGACCATGTCTTCGGAAGAATCCTCGACCGTCACCATGTAGACCAGCGGCAGGTTGGCACTGCCGTCGAACGTCGCCCAGTGGACGAGATAGTAGGGACGCCCCGTCTTCGGGTTGACCGAGACCTTGGCCGTTTGCGCCAGTGTGAACGAGCCGAACGTGTTTTCGCTCTTCACGTCCTCAAGGTAAAGCCGTTCGGCCATCGACTTCTGCAACGCCTCGGGGAACTCCTTGTGGCGCAGGATGAAGTCGGCCATCTCCTCGCGCAACTCGCCGGCCAGCGGAATGTTGGCGAGCCGTGCGTCCGCCTGGCGGCGGTCATTTTCCAGTTCGAGCAGGTTCTGGAACACCGGAAATCCGCTCTCGGCGCGCGAAATGCGGAAAGTGTCCATGAAGCCCAGCCGATTGCGCCAGCAGGAAAAAGACTTGTCGAGCCGGGCGATGTATTCGGCGACAATCTTGGCGACGATGCCATGCCGGTAGAGCGGCGAGCGATCGTCGCGCATGAACACTTCAAGGCCGCTGAGCGCGGCCGTGATGGCAGAGAAATACCGTGCCGCCGCTTCGTTTTCGGGGGTCATGCCTGTACGCTCGCGGGCCGTTCTGCCACTCCTAGGACTGCACGTAATTTGCCGAATTGTGCTTCTTCAACACCTCGTCGAAGCGGCGGGCAAAGGCATCGTCGGCCAGCTTCTTGCGGCGCTGAATATCGGCGGTGGCGACCATGTTCTTCTCGTGCATCTCAAGCAGATCGCCGATGTGCTTTTGCGAAGCAGCACCGATGCCGGCCATGGTTTCCTCGGCGGTGTTGTCGACCTGGCTGCCCAGCGTGTTGATCTTGTGGGCGACGTCCTGCTGGGCGGCGGTCTTCAGCGAATCTTCGAGCGCCTTGTAGAGGACGATACGTTGCTCGGTATCGATGGTCAGTTTGTTGATCAGCGTCGACTGCGCGGCGATCTGGTTGTTGAGCGAATCGACAAAGGTCTGGAACATCGAGGTGTAGCGCTCGAGCGTCTGGCTCTCGGCCAGCAGTTCCTGTTCCTTGGCTTGCTTTTCGTTGTATTCCGTCGCCAGCTTGGAGCGCTCGCCTTCGAGCTGCGTGCGCTCCTTCTGGCTGGTCGAGGCGGCGATCTTGTTTTCGATGTCGAGCAGCATCGGGTTGAGTTCCTCGATGCGCTTTTGCACGGCTTCGAGGTTGGTCATGGTGGTCTTGCGCCGCTCGATGACCTGCGACAGGCTGGTCTCGGAAGTCTTGTAGCGCTGGTCGAGGACCCCTTTCTGGGCCTTCAGGATGCCGACGATGGTGTCGGACTTGACTAGCAGTTCCTGCAGATTGCCGGCCAGCGACATATTGCGGACGCGGTCGGTACGCATGCGCTGCTTGCTCTGGCTGGAAAAGACGCCGATGAATTTTTCCCAGCCGGTGTAGTTCTTCATGTTCTCGAACTCGGCGCCGAAGACGTTGGTGGCGTCCTCCAGCCCGATGATCAGGTCGGCGATGTTGCCTTCCATGACCTTCTGTTGCTTCAGCACATCCTCGATGCGGGCGTTCTCGATGTCGAAATTCGCGTCGCCGATCTTCTTGTCGGCGGTGGCGAGCGTATCAAGCACGGTGCCGGACTGCTCGATCTTGCTGCGCATGTCCTGCACGACCTGCTTGGTCTTGGCAATTTCGGCATCGAAATTCTGCAATGTCGCCATTGGGGCCTCCCGCTTCGGCATCACGTCGCTGGTCGCGAACAGCGGCGAATATATGTGGGGCATCCTGGGATTGAAAGACGCAAGACAAGACCCGCCCCGAAAACAAAATATTCGGTCACGGTCTTGAAAGGCAATGGAAGCGAGGTCATGGCGTGACTAGCCTGCCGGTCAGTCATAGTTCAACTGCCATTGAACTTCTATGCCGCAAAACGACGGCGCACGGGATGCCTTTGTAGTTGGCAAATCAATACAGCAATAGCGGCGGCGACATGCGAAGCGAACGCCGGCGTCACAGAGACGTGTGTGCAGCGGGTCAGGGCTTGGGATCGGCTTTCAGATAGGCGATGACGTTGGCGATGTCGTCGTCGTTGGCCAGGCCGGCAAACGCCATCTTGTTACCGGGCACTTTCAGCTTGGGGGCCTTGAGGTACTCGGCGAGATTGGCTTCATCCCAGACCAGGCCGGCGGCGCCTGCACCCTTCATCGCTTCGGAGTAGTGACCAAGAAAACTCTCGGCGCTACCGGCGGTGCGGCCGACGACGCCCATCAAATGCGGGCCGACCTTGTCGCGGTCGGTGGCAGCTTCATGGCAGGCGATGCACCGGTTGAAGACCTTCTTGCCCAGGGCCGGGTCACCGCCGGCATGGGCGGCAAGCGCGGTGGCAAGGAGAAGAATGCTGGCGGACGAAGCGGCGCGAAACATGGCTGACCCGGAGAGTTCTGGCTGGCGGCCTTATAGGACCGAGGCCTTAACAAACGCTGCATCGTGGCGGCATTGCGGAAGATGCCGATCGGGTTGCATCGGGGCCTGGGCAAGGTCGCCGGGCGATCAGCCCTTGATAAAGCCGATGAAGTCGTCGGGTGCGGCGCGGCCCATCTCTTCCTCCCAGTGGCGACGGCAGAGCGAGACATAAACGTCCTTGCCGATCGCCACCTGCTCGCCCTGACGCGCCACCTTGCCGTCAGGTCCAAGGCGCACCACCATCGTCGCCTTGCGGCCGCAGCGGCAGATGGTGCGCACTTCGCGCAAATCGTCGGCGATGGCCAGCAGCGCGCGAGAACCGGAGAACAGATTGCCCTGGAAATCGGTGCGCAAGCCGTAACACATGACCGGGATGTTCAGCCGGTCGGCGATGCGGGCGAGCTGCCAGACCTGCTCCTCTTCGAGAAACTGCGCCTCATCGACAAAGACGCAATGCACCGATGTATGCGCGTGGTGATCGGCGACGCGGGCGAACAGATCGTCGCCGTCGCGGAACATCTCGGCTTCCGTCTCCAGGCCGATGCGCGACGAGATCAGGCCGGTATCGCCCTTGCGGTAGTGGCCGGCGACGAACAGCATCGTGCCCATGCCGCGCTCGCGATAATTGTACGACGCCTGCAACAGCATCGTGGTCTTGCCGGCGTTCATCGTTGCATAGTGGAAGTAGAGCTTAGCCATGCCGCCCTTTTTACGGTCTGTTGATATTCAGGTGATGCCGGCATGCAAATGGCGGTTCCTGCGCTTCCGGTGCTCACGTACCAAAGTACGCTCCGCTCCGGTTCTCGGAGCCCACCATTTTCGTCTCGGCCTGACCTGAATCTAAACAGACCTTATGCCGACTTGGTGTCGTGCGGGGAGGGGCCATGGCAGCCTTTCCCCGAAAAAGCCGCCTCGCTCCTGAAAAAAACTGTCTGGCCCCTGAAAAACTGTCTGGCAAGACAAAAGCGTCAGCCGTGTCGCTGATTGGCCAGTCTGCGCCGTTGATCGTGATTGCCTTAGTGCTTGAAACCGCACCAGAATGGTGTTTGGCTGACGAAACAAGGCGGGCAGAGAAACCGTAGCTATGCTTCGCCAAAGAATCACAATGGGAGACTACCTATGTCGCGTATAAACTCTTTCGTCGCCGGCCTCGGCCTGGCGGCTTTTTTGTCCACGAGCGCTGCCTTCGCCGGTGATCCGGCGAGCTGCAAGGCGGTGCGTCTTTCCGATGTCGGGTGGACCGACATCCAGGCGACGACCGGCATCGCTTCCGTACTGCTGACCGCACTCGGCTACGAGCCGCAGGTGATCCAGCTATCGGTTCCGGTGACCTATGCGTCGCTGAAAAACAAGGACCTCGACGTCTTCCTAGGTAACTGGATGCCGTCGATGACCAACGACATCAAGGACTACACCGCCGACGGCTCCGTCGAGACCATCAGCGAAAACCTCAGCGGCGCCGGCTATGGCATCGTCGTGCCGACCTATGTGGCGGACGCCGGCGTCAAGACGCTGACTGACCTCGGCAAGTTCAAGGACAAGTTCAACGGCAAGATCTACGGCATCGAGGCCGGCAATGATGGCAACCGCATCATCCTCGACATGATCAAGAACCCGAAGGACAATCTCGAAGGCTTCGAACTGGTCGAATCCTCGGAAGCCGGCATGCTGACGCAGGCCGAGCAGTCGATGAAGAGCAATGAGTGGATCGCGTTCCTCGGCTGGACGCCGCATCCGGTGATGGGCGCCATGAAGATCACCTATCTCGATGGCATGGGCGACAGCGGCTTCGGCGCCGCCACCGTGCATACCAATGTGCGCAAGGGCTATACCACCGAGTGCCCGAATGCCGGCAAGTTCATCGCCAACCTGAAGTTCAACCTCGATATGGAAGGCGAGATGATGGACGCGATCCTCAAAGGCGGCGACGCCAACACGGCCGCGACCGACTGGTTGAAGAAGCATCCGGACGCGGTCGCTCCGTGGATCGCCGGCGTGACCACCTTCGATGGCGGCGACGCGGCCGCGGCGGTAAAGACCGCACTCGGGAGCTGAGCCGATTTTGAATCCGACATGACCCGAGCGAGGGCAGCCATATAGAAAGGGCTGCCCTTTTTCATATCCTGTGACAAGATGACTGTCCGGCAAGGACGGCGACTGCCAAAGAGGGGCTAGATGGATCCGATTTCAAAATTCTTTGTCGGTTACAAGATTCCCATCGGCGAATGGGGCAAAGCGTTCTTCACCTTCCTCACCGACAATTTCAACACTTTCTTCCGCGGCCTCTCGGGCGGCCTGAATTTCCTGCTCGACGGCGTGGTCGATATGCTGCTGCATATACCGCCCGTCCTTCTCATCGCCCTGATTGCGCTGCTTGCCTATTATCTGCAGCGATCGAGAGGCCTGGCAGTGGCCGTCTTTCTCGGATTGCTGTTCATCCTCAACCAGAACCTCTGGAAGCAGACTGTGGAGACGCTGGTGCTGGTGGTTGCCGCTGCCGCCGCCTCGATGGCCATCGGTGTGCCACTCGGTATCTGGGCGGCTCACAAGCCGAAGGTCTACCGCATCATGCTGCCGGTGCTCGACCTGATGCAGACGCTGCCGACCTTCGTCTACCTGATCCCAGTGCTGACCCTGTTCGGCCTTGGCAACGCGCCCGGCCTCATCGTCACCATCATCTTCGTCATCCCGACATCGGTTCGTCTCACGCATCTGGGCGTCGTCTCCGTGCCGAAGTCGATCATCGAGGCAGGCGAGGCATTCGGCGCCACCAAGAGCCAGTTGCTCTGGAAGGTGGAACTGCCCTCGGCCCTGCCGACCATCATGGCCGGTCTCACCCAGTCGATCATGCTGTCGCTGTCGATGGTGGTGTTCGCGGCTCTCATCGGTGCCGGCGGCCTCGGCACCGAGATCAACCGGGCGCTCGGCTCGCGCAAGATCGACCTCGGCCTTGAAGCCGGCCTGGCCATCGTCGTGCTGGCCATCGTGCTCGACCGCATGACGCGCATCGGTGTTGGAGGCAAGAAATGACCGTCGCCGTTGATTTCAGGAACGTCGATATCGTCTTCGGCGCCGACCAGGCCGGATCTTTGGCGATGATCGACGCCGGCGCCAGCCGAGCCGATATCCTCGAAAAGACCGGTAATGTGCTTGGCTGCGCCGGCGCCAGCCTGACCGTGAACGAGGGCGAGATCTCGGTGCTGATGGGCCTGTCCGGTTCGGGCAAGTCGACATTGCTGCGGGCGGTCAATCGACTCAACGTGGTGTCGCGCGGCCAGGTCCTGGTCAAGGATGGCGACAAGACCGTCGATGTCGTCACTTGCGATGAGGCGACCTTGCGGCGCCTGCGCCAGAAACAGGTGGCGATGGTGTTCCAGCAGTTCGGCCTGCTGCCGTGGCGCACGGTGGAGGAGAATGTCGGCCTGGGCCTCGAACTCGCTGGCGTGCCTGAGCTAGAGCGCAAGGAACGCGTGCAACGCCAGCTCAAGCTGGTCAATCTCGACCAGTGGTCGAAGAAATACGCGCATGAGCTTTCGGGCGGCATGCAACAGCGCGTCGGCCTGGCCCGTGCATTCGCCACCGAGGCGCCGATCCTTCTGATGGACGAGCCGTTTTCGGCGCTCGACCCGCTGATCCGCACCAAGCTGCAGGACGAGTTGCTGCAATTGCAGGCCGAGTTGAAGAAGACCATCATCTTCGTCAGCCACGACCTCGAGGAAGCGCTGAAGATCGGCAGCCACATCACCATCATGGAAGGCGGACGCATCGTGCAGACCGGCGCGCCGGAAGACATCGTGCTGCGGCCCGCCAACGACTATGTCCGCGACTTCATCGCCAATGTGAACCCGCTGTCGGTGCTGACCGCCTGGAACGTGATGCGCGACCGCCGCGATCTGGAACACGGCGACAATGGCTGGGTCTGGCTCGATCGGCGCAAGACGACGCGCTTCAAGATCGACGATCACGGGCTGGTGGCGGCGGCCGAACGCGACGGCAAGCCGGCGGTGTGGGTTTCGTGCGCCGATGTCGAGACCCAGCCCGAGGAAGTAGCGCAGGTGTTCTGGGCCAATCCCGGCACGTCGCTGAAAACCGTCATGCTGGCCATGCACCGTTCGCAGACCGCTCCCGTGGCGCTGTTCGACGACCAGTCGCGCTTTGTCGGCGCCATCGGCATTCGCGACGTGTTGAGCGCGGTGCTGCGGCGGTAAAGTTCGTCGGATACCAAAGTCGACAAGGCGCTGCGATTGAGCGCGCCTCGTTCTATGTCGCCAGCGGCAGGCGCAGTTGCGTCAGCAGGCCACCGCCCGGGGTGTTGGACAGGCTGACCTCACCGCCGGCGGCGCGCGCGATGTTGCGGGCAATGGTCAGGCCGAGCCCGAGACCGCCGGTCTGGCGGTTGCGGGATTGTTCGAGGCGCACGAAGGAGCCGAACACGGCGTCGATCTGCGCCTGAGGTATGCCCGGTCCCTCATCGCGGATGGTGAGCAGGATCGTGTTGTCCGACCGGCCGAGGCTGAGATGCGCCTTCTTGCCGTAGGTGACCGCGTTCTGCAGCAGATTGGTGACGCAGCGCTTGAGCGCGACCGGCCGGGCCATGCAGATGAGCCCGCGTGAGCGGGTATCATCTTCGAACGACACGTCCGGATAGGCGTCGGCGATCGACTCCACGAGCGACCAGAAGTCGATGCGCTCGTTCTTCTCCTCGGTCACCTCGAAGGTGGCGAAGTCGATCACCGAGCTGGCAATGCTCTCGACATCGGCGAGATCGTGCGCCAGCGCCTCGCGAACCGCCGATTTGCGCAATAGCTCCAGGCGCAGGCGCATTCTGGTCATCGGCGTGCGTAGATCATGCGCAAGTGCAGCCGCCAGATGTTCGCGATCCTCGACATATTCGCGCAGCCGGGCCTGCATGGCGTTGATCGCCTTGGCGGCGGCACGGACTTCGCGGCTGCCCCCTTCAGCGATCGGCGGGCTCTTCAGATCCTTGCCGATCCGGTTCACGGCGGTTTCCATCATCCGGTAGGGCGCCGTCAGCCGGCGCAACGACCAGATCGACATGATCACCACCAGTCCGGCGATCAGCGAATAGAGCGGCAGACTGTCGAAGCTCAGGATCGGGCCGACAGGCGTGATCGGCTCGGTGAAGTTCAGCCATTGGCCGTCGGCGAAACGCAGCGACGCCGTCAGCTTCTCGCTCTGGGCAAAGTTGGCGGCCAGCACCAGAAGGTCGCGTTCGACCTGGCCGATATCGGGCCCCGGCGCCATGCCGTCGGCGTCGTCGGCCTCGCGCGTCGCCGGGTCGCGCCGCACGCGCGCATCGGTGATGCCGAACTTCGACAGCCGGCCGACAAGGATGTCTTCGAGTTCCGCCAGTTCGTCGTCGCTTGCGATCGACGAGGTGACCGCCGGCGTGTCCGAGATAGTGAGCGCGTAAGTGGAATTGAAGAGGCCTGTCGCCGTCGCCTTGCGTTGCTCCGGCGTGGCGTCATGCATCAGCTGCACCAGGGAAAAGGCGCGGTCGTTGAGACGGTAGAGGTCGACGATGCCGTTGGCGACGGCGCGGTCGCGCGACACGATATAGAGGGTTGCGACCTGACTGATCAGCAGGCCGGCAATGACGATCAGCAGCACCCAGACAGGCAAGGTCTGCGGCAGGAAACGTTTCATTCGGAGGTCGTCTCCGGCAGAAACTGGTAGCCACCGCTGCGCACCGTCAGGATGAACTGGGGCGTTTTCGGGTCGTCTTCCATCTTACGTCGCAACCGGCTGACCAGGATGTCGATGCTGCGGTCGAAGGAGTAGTCGCTATCGCCGCCGGACAGTTCGATGAGCTGGTCACGGGTCAGCACGCGCTGCGCGCTCTTGACGAAGGTCTGCAGCAGGTTGAATTCGGCCATGGTCAGTTCGACCCTGACATCGTCGGGCGCGATCAGCCGGCGCCGCGAGCAATCCATCGTCCAGCCGGCGAAGCGGTAGATCTGCCTGGTGGTGGCGCGCTTGGGCTCGGCGCCGCCATTGCGGCGCAGCACGGCGCGGATGCGCGCCAAAAGCTCGCGCGGATCGAACGGTTTGGGCACATAGTCGTCGGCGCCCATTTCCAGGCCGACGACGCGATCGGTGGTCTCGGTGACGGCGGTCAGCATGATGATCGGCGTCGAATACTTGGCGCGCAGGTCGCGGCACAGCTCCAGCCCGCTCTTGCCGGGCAGCATCACGTCGAGGACGATGAGATCGACTTGCGCGCGGCGCAGGATGGCCTCCATCTCGACACCGTCGGCGGCAACCGAGGTGTGCAGGCCCCGCTTCTGGAAGAATTCCTGCAGCAGGTCGCGAATGCCCTTGTCGTCGTCGACGATCAGTATGTGCGCGTCGGATTTCACTTGAGCCCTGTCGTTGTTGATTGCCAAGCCGTTCTGTCGCCACCCACACGATAGAATTCAGGCCATATGTTGGCCAGTGGTGATGATGGGTTCACACCGGCTTTCTCAGACACAATCCAGAAACAAAATTCTACAGTTCAGAAAAACTCCTGAAAAATTTCAAAGGCATAACTGATCTCGTGGCGGTCAGGTCATCGGCTGCGACGCTAGTCTCCGGGTTTACGGATAAACCAATGCCAAGGTTGTCGATCAGTTTGTTGGGTGCGTTGCTGGGCCTTGGCCTGGTCACCGCCGCTGCCGGACAATCGGACGCAAAGGCGCCGCTCACTCGGAGCGAACGGTGCGCCAATCTCAGCCACCAATTTGATGAAGCCCTCGAAACCCATGCCACGGCAACGCAGGTCACCGCGGCAAAGGCACTTCAGAGAAAGGGTAACCGGTACTGCGCCGCCAAGAAACAGGCACAGGGCATCCGGATGCTTGCCAACGCTTTGAAGTTGCTTGGAGTGACACCGAACGACCCGGTTCAGTGACATCAGAAATTCGACCCGCATAAAAAGGAAACGAAGCCATGAAAAAGTCCCTCCTGTCCGCCCTCGGCCTCTCCGTCGCTCTCGCCTTCTCGATGCCGGTTCTCGGCAACGCAGCCGCCACCACGACCGCTGCGCCGGCTGCTGCCACCACGACCACCGCTCCGGCCGCTGCCGCGACGACCACCGCTCCTGCCGCCAAGGCTGCTCCGAAAAAGGTCGCCAAGAAGACTGTCTGCAAGGTGACCAAGACGCACAAGTGCCCGGTCAAGAAGGCGCCCTCGAAGGCGGCCCCGAAGGCTGCTCCGAAGAAGCCCTGATCAGCTTCGAGGTCAGTTCCAGCAAGGCCGTTCCAGCCGTAAATCGGCTGGGACGGTCTTTTGCCAAGTGCATGGTCGATAAACTGAACACGTATCTCGATCGCGCTTAACCCGTTTGCAACGCCAGTTGTGTAGGACAATCCGCATGAAGAAGCGGCTTTCGTCCATTCTGCGCTCGTTGGTGCTTGGTGGCCTGGTTGCCACCGGTATCTCCAGGGTACTTATCCTGTTCACTGCCAGCCCGGTGCCGGATCCGGCGAGCGGGCGCACCGAGCCTTCGCTTTTCGCGCCGGTCATTTCCACCAATTGGGACTACATCACGCCGGCACAGACCTGGTCGCTGATCGTGCTGAGCGGCGCGACCCTGATCTGCGTCATTGCCTGGCCGATCGCAGCCTTCCTGGAACGCCGGGCGGATGCCGGGGGAAAACGCTTCCGGCCCGGCCGTTGAACGGCAACCGACAGTTTCCCACATAGTGAGTGCCGCGCCCGCCGGACACCGGCTGGCGCGTCGATCAAAATGGACCGCCGCTTTCCCCGGTGCCAGAATGGCGGTCACGTCGCTCACGCAAATTGTCGGTTCCAATGCCTGAAATCACCACAAAACCGCGCGTGCAGGTCAAGCCGCAGATCGAACGGCCGAAGCTCTACAAGGTCATCCTCATCAATGACGATTTCACCCCGCGCGAATTCGTCGTGACGGTGCTGAAGGGGGAGTTCAAGCTCAGCGAAGACCAGGCGCACCGGGTGATGATCACCGCGCATCGGCGCGGCGTCTGCGTCGTCGCCGTCTTCACCAAGGATGTCGCCGAGACCAAGGCGATGCGGGCTACCGACGCCGGCAAGGCAAAGGGCTATCCGCTGATGTTCACGACCGAGCCGGAGGAGTAGGGCTGCTCGCTCTCCCCCTTCTCCCACAAAGGGAGGTGGCGCTACCGTCCCTCGCGGTACCACATCGAACCCATCGCCAGAAGCAACAGGCCGAGGCCGAGGAAGCCACCGAAAAGCGGCACGCGCGAGACGGCCTTGAGCACGCTGTCGTCCGTGGTGCGCAGGCCGATCCAGTCGCTGCCGGACGCGGCGCCGGCCGAGCGCACCGGCACGATGGAGGGCAGCGTCACGTCGCTGCCAAGGGTCGAGGACGACGCCAGCCGGCGCACGCTGCCGCCGGTGGCTTCCGCCGGCGCCTTCAGCCGGTTTTCGGTGGAGATGACATCTGCGAATTCCGGTGCGTTGACCGGTCCGACATGGGCGAGCGCGGTCAGGTCGCCATTGGCAACCTGATAAAGGCCGATCTCGTTTGTCTCGACACTGCCAAGGAAAACGCCGGGCTCGGATTTCTCGAGCTTGACGGTCAAGGTCTTGCCGGAAGGGGTGATGATCTGGGCGGGGCCGGGATCGTCGGCCATCGTCTGGCGACGGATTTCCAGCACCATGCCGCGACCGTCGGCGGTCAGCCGCTCCTCCTCGAGTTCTGGCTCCTTCATCAGCCAGTGCGCGATGCGCCGATAGAGCTGGACATGCGGGCCGCCGCCTTCGAAGCCGCGCGCCCACAGCCAGCCCTGGTCGGACAGAAGCATGCCGACGCGGCCTTCGCCCTTGCGGTCGAGCAACAGCAGGGGCCGGTTGTCTGCGCCCTTCATCACCACCTCGCCTTCCGGGTTCTGCACGCCGATGGTGCGGAACCAGCGGCTCCAGTGTGGCGGCTCGGCGGCCGAGCCATCCAGGCCGCGCGTCACCGGATGGCGCTGACCAAGATCGGTGAGGCGGGGATAGAAGGCCTTGTCGACAACCTCGCCCGTCGGCATCGCCGGCAGGGCCGACATCAGCGGCGTGCGCGCGATGGAGCTTTCACCGGCGTATTCGGGGCCGGCCGCGATCAGCAGCGCGCCGCCCTTTTCGACATATTCGGAGATGTAGTCGTAATAGAGGATCGGCAGCACGTCGCGGTGCTGGTAGCGGTCGAAGATGATGAGGTCGAAATCCTTGATCTTCTCGACGAACAGCTCGCGTGTCGGGAAGGCGATCAGCGACAATTCATTGATCGGCGTGCCGTCCTGCTTTTCCGGTGGCCGCAGAATGGTGAAATGCACAAGGTCGACAGAGGCGTCGGATTTCAACAGATTGCGCCAGGTGCGCTCGCCGGCATGCGGCTCGCCGGAGACCAGCAGCACACGCAGGTTCTCGCGGATGCCATCGATGAGCGCGATGGCGCGGTTGTTGGTGTCGGTCAGTTCGCCCGGTTCGCGGTCGATGGCGAGTTCGACGATGTTGCGGCCGGCAGCGGGAATGGTCACCTGCAGCGGCATGGCCTGGCCGACGGTGGCATGCTCGACCGCGACCTGCTCGCCGTTGACAGAGACCCGCACGTCAACCGGACCGGTCTCGTTTTCGGTCGAGATGACGCGGTAGGTCATGTCGAGCGGCTTGCCGACAAGGCCGAAGCGCGGCGCATTCTCGAAGCGGATGCGGCGATCCTTTTCGTGGTCGTTGCCAGTGATCAGCGCATGCAGCGGGGCGTTGAAATCGGGGGCGCCCGGAGGCGCATCATGCACCTCGCCATCGGTGATCATGATGGCACCGCCGATGCGTGACGGCGGCACATCGCGGAAGGCGCCATCGAGCGCGCTGAACAGCCGTGTCTCGGTGCGCTCCTCGGCGGCCTCGGACTTGCCGGCCTCGACGACGCGCACGTCGAACTGCTTGAAGCGGCCAAGACGCTCCTGCAGCCCGGCCAGCGCCTCGTCGGTCTGTTTCGTGCGGTCGCCGATATCCTGGCTCTGGCTGCGGTCGACAACGAGGGCGACAATGCTTTTCAGGGGCTCGCGCTCCTCGTTGAGGAACACCGGGTTGAACAGGGCGGCGGCGAGCGCCATCAGAGCGATGAAGCGAAAGACCGAGCCGCGCTGGCGAAACCACAGGCCGACCAGCGCAAGCAGCGCCAGCGGCACCAGCGCCAAGGTCAGCCAAGGCCAGGAGATCAGCGGTTCGAAGGAGATCGACCAGTTCATTCCTTACCCTCCCATTTGGGAGGGTCGATCCGCGGAGGTGCAATAAAAGACATCATCTTACTGCCCCAGCCGTTCGAGCAGTATCGGCACGTGGACCTGATCGGATTTGTAGTTGCCGGTCAGCATGTACATCATGATGTTGACGCCGGCGCGTAGCGCGTAGATGCGCTGCATCGGATCCGCCGGTACGGTCGGCAGCAGCGGGTCGCCATTCTCGTCGACCGCCCAGGCGCCCGCGAAGTCATTGGCGGTGATCATGATCGGGGAGACGCCGTCGCCCGTGCGCACCGGCCGGTTCTCGGCATTGCTGGCGTCGAGCGAAGCCTCGACCCAGAGCGGGCTGCCACTGAAGCGGCCGGGAAATTCGGGCAGGATGAAGAAGGATTTGGTCAGCACATGATCGGATGGCACCGGCTCCAGCGGCGGCACGTTGAGATTGCCGAGGATGTCGCGCAGCCGCTCCGTCGCCGGGCTGGTCGAATCGGCGCCGATGCCGTTGGCGAACTGGTCGCGCGTATCGAACAGTACCGTGCCGCCCTGTTGCATATAGGCGTCGATGCGGGCGATCGCGGCCTGGCTCGGCATCGGTGCAGCCGGATCGATCGGCCAGTAGATCAGCGGATAGAACGACAGCTCGTCCTTGGAGATGTCGACGCCGGTCGGCGCGCCCGGTTCGAGTGCCGTCTTCTCGATCAGGAAGCGGGTCAGGCCCTCGAGCCCGGCGCGGCTGATCGAATCGTCGCCCGGCACCCCGGTCAGCACATAGGCAATGCGGGTCTTCGAAATCGCCTCTATTGCAACCTCGTCGCCCGCCTTGGCGTCATCGGCGCGAGCGAGGTCGGCATGGCCGAACAGCACACCAAGCGCAATCAGGATTGCAGAAGTGGTTGCCACGGCGCCGGAGCGGCGCGGTCGGCGGGTAAACAGGCCGCCTATCCAGAACACCGCCAGCGTGTCGAGCAGCATCAGCACCAGGGCGGCCGCGACCAGCGGGCCCTTCAAGTTGCGCGATTCGTCGAAGGCATACTGGATCGATGTGACGGGAACCGTGATCTGCGGCCGCGCCAGGGGCGCAAACGTGCTGTCGGCTTGAAGCAGATTGTGGGCAAACACACCCGTCTCGGAACCATAGAGCCCGGGCGGGTTCTCGAACGTCACTGGCAACGCGCCTGCGCCCGGCACCAGCGGCCGTGCGTCAGGCGTCGGCGGCACCAGCGAGCCGTCGGCTGCAATCATTCGATAGGGCGCCAGCGAGGTGGCGGCGGCTTCGGCATTGGCGATCGCCGCGCCCTGGTTGCGCGACAGTTGCACGATGCGGCGCAGCATCTCGACGAAGCTGCCCGAGATCGGCAGGTTCGACCAGGTCGCCTCGGGCGTGACATGGAACAGCGCCAGCGTGCCCTTCCCCTTCTTCAGCCCGGTGACCAACGGCGTGCCGTCGGCAAGAGCCGCCCAGGTGCGCTCGACGATGTCGGGGGTTGGTTCTGCCAGCACCTGCCTGCTGACGGTGACCTCCGTCGGCGGCGCAAGATCGGCGAACGGGCCGGCCTTGGGGAATTCGGTGACCGGCTGCGGCGACGTCCACGACAGCGCGCCGCCGAGCGAACGTTCGCCGGTGCGCAGACGGACCGGCAGCAGGTCGTCGTCATTGCCGGCGGCGGCCAGCCGCGATCCGGCGAAACGCACCAGCGTGCCGCCATTGTCGACCCAGTCGACCAACCTCTGCCGGACTTGCGCGGGAATGGTGCCGATGTCGGCCATGACGATCATCGCCGGCTTCTGGTCGAGGATCTGCGGGATGGCATCGGCGAGATCGGCACTTGAGGGCTCGACCAGATCGGCGAAGGGCTGCAGCGCGCGCCTGATGTAATAGAGCGGCGACAAAAGCGGCTGCGCCTGGTCGGCCTCGGCCTGCGACAACAGCCCGACGCGCCGCCGCTTGGAGCTTTCGTCGAGGACGCGCACCGCGCCGGCCTGGCGCTCGCCGTCGAGCGCGACCGAGGCGAAGTCGTTGCGCAGTTCGAACGGCACCGCCATAATGCCAGTGGCGGTGGTTTCGCCAGGTGAAAAGGTCAGCGTCGCATCGGCGATGCGCCGGCCCTTGTCGTCGAAGGCACCGGCGGTGACCTGCGCCGGAGCAGGATCGCCCGGCGCGCGAATGGCGGTAAGCGCAAAGCCGTCAACCTGATTGTCGGCGGCGGTCAGGCCGGTCAGCGACAGCCTGTCGGCGGTTGCCCAAACAACACGGGCGGCATTCCTGGACAACAGCGTGTTGAAAGCGGCTTCGTCGCCTTTTGCCGCAAGTCCATCGGCAAGCACGGCAACACTGGCGCCGGGCAAGCTTTCCAGCACGCCGGCGACTCGAGCATAGACGGCGGGCCGGTCGGTCGGAATCGGCCGCGGCTTGGCGGCGCGCAGCCGGTCGAGCGCGGCGGCGGCATCGAACGGGCCGATCTCGGCATTGGCTTTTTCGGCGGTGAAGGCGATGATGACAGGCACGCCGTTCGAGCCAGCATCGGCGATCAGCCGCTCGGCGGTGGCGACGCGCTTGCCCCAGTCGGCGGCGCTTGCCCAGTCATTGTCGATGACCAGAGCCAGGGCTGCACCCTCGGCCGGCAGTTTCTCGCGCGGGTTGAAGACCGGGTCGGCCAATGCGGCGACGATGAGCGCCGCCATCAGCAGCCTCAGCAGCGTCAGCCACCACGGGCTCTGTTGCGGCGTCTCCTCGCGCTTCAGGACGCGCGCCAGGATCTTCAGCGGCGGGAAGATCTCGGTCTGCGGCTTGGGCGGTGTCAGCCGCAACAGCCACCAGATCACCGGCAGCGCCAGCAGACCCCACAGCACCATGGGGGCGCCAAAGGAGAGCGGCAGCCAGCTCATGCGCTGACCCTTCCGGCAGCGGCGCCATCGGCGGTCATCGCCATGTGCAGGCGCACCAGCGCGTCGGAAGCCAGCCGATCGGTGTGGTTGACGGTAAAGCTCCAGCCGAGGCGCTTGCACCAGACAGCCAATTCGTGGCGGCGGGCGGTGTAGAGCAGGCGATACTCATCGCCCAGCATTTCGGCGCGCCCGGCGGTCAGCTTGTCGCCGGTCTCGGGATCCGTGAATTCGGTGCGGCCGGCATAGGGGAAGGTTTCCTCGGCCGGGTCGGCAACCTCGATCAGATGGGCGCGCACGCCGTGGCGGGCTAGAACGTCGAGCCAGGCCATCGTCTCCTCGACGGGATCGAGGAAATCGCTGACAATGACGATGTCGCAGAAGCGGCGGATGTCGGAAAGATCGGGTTTTGCCGGCAAATCGCCGGCATGCATGAGTTGGGCGGCGATGCGCTCGGCGCCGTTGCGGGCGGTGAACGGATCGGTGAGGCCGGGCCAGGCGATGCGCTCGCCGCTGCGCGACAATAGCTCGGCCATGGCCAGCGCCAGCACCAGCGCACGCGATTGCTTGGAAACGCTGGCGCCGGTGGACTTGTAGAGCATCGACGGCGAGGGGTCTGCCCATAGCCAGACCGTGTGGGCGGCTTCCCATTCGCGGTCGCGCACATAGGTGTGGTCGTCGCGCGCAGAGCGGCGCCAGTCGATCCGCGAGGAATCGCCTTCGACATAGGGCCGGAACTGCCAGAAATTCTCGCCGATGCCGCGCTTGCGGCGGCCGTGCCAGCCGGCGATCACGGTGTTGACGATGCGCCGCGCCTCGACCAGCAGGTCGGGCACAAGAGAGGCCCGCAACCGGCCACGGGCGAGCGCGTCGCGCGTCGCTGCCGGAGCCTGGACCTCGCCGATATGCGCCATCAGATACCTTTGGCCAGTTTCGCCACAACGTCGCGCACGCTGGTGCCTTCGGCGCGAGCGGCGAAGGTCAGCGCCATGCGATGCTGCAGCACCGGCTCGGCGAGCGCGCGGACATCGTCAGTCGACGGCGCCAGCCGTCCATCGTAGAGCGCGCGCGCCCTGGTGCACAGCATCAGCGCCTGGCTGGCGCGTGGGCCGGGGCCCCAGGCGACGTGCTTGTCGGTCTCGGCATTGCCCTGGCCCGGACGCGCCGAGCGCACTAGCGTGAGAATCGCCTCGACGACGCTTTCGGGTACCGGCATGCGGCGGATGAGTGTCTGGATTTCCTTCAGCCGCGCCGGCTGCAGAACGTTCTGGGCTTTCGCGTCCTCGACGCCGGTCGTTTCCAGCAGAATGCGGCGCTCGGCCTCGATTTCGGGATAGAGGATGTCGACCTGCATCAGGAAGCGGTCGAGTTGGGCCTCGGGCAGCGGATAGGTGCCTTCCTGCTCCAGCGGGTTCTGCGTCGCCAGCACGTGGAAGGGCGCCGGCAGGTCGTAGCGGGCGCCGGCAATGGTGACGTGGTACTCCTGCATCGCCTGCAGCAGCGCAGACTGGGTGCGCGGCGAAGCGCGGTTGATCTCGTCGGCCATCAGCAGCTGGGCGAAGATCGGGCCGGAAATGAAGCGGAAGGAGCGCTTGCCGGTCTCGTCCTGCTCCATCACCTCGGAGCCAAGGATATCGGACGGCATCAGGTCGGGGGTGAACTGGATGCGGCGCGAATTGAGGCCGAGCACAATGCCCAGTGTTTCGACCAGCTTGGTCTTGGCGAGGCCCGGCACGCCGACCAGCAGCGCATGGCCGCCGGCGAGCAGCGCCACCAGCGTGCGCTCGACGACGCTCTCCTGGCCGAAGATGACCCGGCCGACCCCGTCGCGGATCCTGGAGATGTCGGCCAGCGCTTTCTCGGCCTCGGCGATCATGTCCGTTTCGCTGATCGGGCTTTCCTTGACCATTACGCTCATGCCGCATCGATCCTTGTGATTGGAAATACCTGCCTGCAGCATACCATGACTGCCGCGATTCGGCCTCGCCTAGCGTCTGCATTAGAATTTAAATCACAGACTTAGGCTGACAAGCGGAACAACAGTGACTATTTCGTGACCATGACGGAACACTCCGAAGATCTCGAACAGGGCCTTACGAGTGCCACCGAGGCGCGCGGTCTCGAGGCGTTGATCTCGCGCGCCACCCGCGCCGGCAAGGGTGCGGCGCCGGTCGAACGCTGGAATCCCGACTTCTGCGGCGATCTCGACATGGAGATCAAGGCCGATGGCACTTGGTTTTATCTGGGCACGCCGATCGGGCGCATACCGCTGGTTCAGCTTTTCTCCTCGGTGCTGCGTAAGGATGCCGACGGCAGGACCTATCTGGTGACACCGGTGGAAAAGGTCGGCATCCGCGTCGCCGATGCGCCGTTCATCGCCGTCGAAATGGATGTTTCGGGCGACGGCGACGCGCAGGTCATCACCTTCCGCACCAATGTCGGCGACGTCGTCGAGGCCGGGCCGGAGCGACCGTTGCGCTTCGTCGACGAGAGCGAGACCGGCGGCTTGAAACCCTATGTGCTGGTGCGGGGCCGGCTGGAGGCCTTGGTGGCGCGGCCGGTGATGTATGAGCTGGTCGGCCATGGCGAGGAGGTCGAGATCGGCGGCAAGACCATGTTCGCGGTGCGCTCGAAAAAGGCTGTGTTCCCGATCATGCCGGCGGACCAGTTGAAGCGGCTGAGCGCGTGATGGACCAGGTGTCTCCGGCGCCTTTTTCATCAGCGGATTTTCGCGCGCGCTTTGCCGCGCAGCCGGATGCGCATGCCAGCGATGACTATGGCGATCATCGCTTCAACCCAGGTCACCCACGCCTCAACCACGGCAAGGCGCTGCGCAATGCCGCCGTGCTGATCCCGGTGGTCGACCACGAAGGCGATGCGACGGTTCTACTGACAAAACGGGCCGAAAAGCTGCGCAATCATTCGGGGCAGGTGGCCTTTCCCGGCGGCACCATCGATCAGACCGATCCAAGCCCCGAGGCGGCGGCGCTGCGCGAGACCTTCGAGGAGATCGGCCTTGACCGCGATCGCATCGAGATCATCGGCCGCATGCCCGACTATGTCGCCGGCAGCGGCTACCGCATCGCGCCGGTGCTGGGCATCGTGCAGCCGGGTTTCCACTTGAGCTTGAATGCGGACGAAGTCGATGCCGCCTTCGAAGTCCCGCTGCGCTTCCTGATGGACCCGGCCAACCACAAGCGCGACAGCCGCATGTGGAACGATCTCGAATGGTTCTTCTACGACATGCCCTATGGCGAGCGGCGCATCTGGGGCGTCACCGCCGGCATCATCCGCACCCTCTATGAAAGGCTCTATGCGTGAGCGTCACGATCGCGGGCAGGGCCGATTGGCTCGGCGACAAGCATCTGCAGCGCCTGTTGGCCGCACTGAGCGAGGGCGGTGAAGAGGCGCGTGTTGCGGGCGGCGCCGTACGCAACACGCTGATGGGCCAACTGGTCGCCGACATCGACATCGCCACCACCTGCTTGCCGGGGGAAACCATCCGCCGCGCCGAGGCGGGAGGTTTCAAGGCGGTGCCGACCGGCTTCGAGCATGGCACGATCACGGTGGTCGCCGGCGGCAAGCCCTATGAGGTCACCACGTTGCGAGCCGACATCGAGACTGACGGGCGGCGGGCCAAAGTGTCGTTCGGGCGCGACTGGAAGCTTGACGCCGAGCGGCGCGATTTCACCATCAATGCGCTCTATGCGCAGGCCGATGGCCGGGTTGTCGACCTGGTGGGCGGCATTGCCGACATCGAGGCACGCCGGCTGCGCTTCATCGGCGATGCGGAAGCGCGCATCCGTGAGGACTATCTGCGCATCCTGCGTTTCTTCCGCTTCTTCGCCTGGTATGGCGATGGCCGGCCGGATGCCAATGGGCTGAAAGCCTGTGCCCGGCTGAAGGAAGGTCTGGCCCAGCTTTCGGCCGAGCGCATCTGGTCCGAATTGAAGAAGCTTTTGTCGGCGCCTGATCCCTCACGGGCGCTGCTCTGGATGCGGCAGGCTGGCGTCTTGACCGCCGCGCTGCCGGAAAGCGAGAAATGGGGCATCGATGCGATCCATGGGCTGGCCAAGGCCGAGAAAGATCTGGGCTGGGCGCCCGACCCGCTGCTGCGGCTGGAAGCGATCGTGCCGCCGGATGCCGCACGCATGAAGATGCTCGCCGAGCGGCTCAGATTTTCGACTGCCGAAGCGGATCGCCTGCGCCACTGGGCGCTTGCCACCGCTGTCGAGCCGAAGACGACCGAGGGCGAACTGGCGAAAAGGCTCTATCGCGGCGATCGGCAGGGATTTGTCGACCGCTTGCGCCTGTCGCTGGCTGCGGCCCGCGTTCGTGCTGTCGACGACAATGACGCGCTGCTTGAAGCCGGCGGCTTCTCGCGCTTGCTGGCTTTCGCGCTCAAATGGAAAAAACCGGTGTTCCCGCTGAAAGGCGCCGATCTGACGGCGCTCGGTGCAACGCCAGGACCGAAGCTGGGCGAGATCCTCAAGAACCTCGAGGCGGAATGGATCGAAACGGGATTTGCGCCTGATCGCGGCGCACTGCTTGATCGCGCCGCGAAGGCACTGGAAACCTAGGCCTTGGCTCGAAGCCCGTGCTCCATGACGGTCAAACGTCGTCGAACGAGCGAAACTACCTGATTGCCACGGGAGCCAGGGCGCGTGAAAGGCTCGCTTCGCCCTTGCCGTACGTGGAAGCACTATAGTTGACCAGGGTGTCGGTGCGAGCCGTATTGAGCAGATCGTTGGTGATCTGGGTCGGCGTGGCCTTGGTGAATTTGCTGCCTAGTATCGCCGCATATCCTGAAATGATCGGTGCTGCGAAGGAGGTGCCATATAGGCCTGTCTTGCTCCCATCGACGCCAACCACAAGAAAGTGGCTTTGCACGAGCGGGTCGGAGCCGGCATAGTTGGAGTACCAGGCAAGCTGGGCCTTGTTGGTTGTTGTGCCGTTCGTCGACAGGGCGCCGACGAAGATCGCAGAGGCTTTGCCAACCAGGGCGATATCGAGATAGTCCTGCTGACCGCCTGTTTCTCCGCCCACGGCAACCGAATCGTTGCCCGCCGCCTTCGAAACAACAGCCGACCCTTTGGTGGCATAGGAGATGATGGAGGCTTCCTCGGGGCTCCATCCGATCTGGTTCGGGCTGTAGCCCGCTTTGGCGTACATGCCATAGCTCAGATTGAGCACGTTCAGGCCAGGCGTCAGGCTGACGGCCGAGCTGGTTGAAAAGTCCTTCGACCTGATGGTCGCCAAGGGCGCGATCATGCCAGCTTCCTCGCGCGTCCATTCACCGTGGCGCTGGGTTTGAACCCCGACACCGAAATTGCCCGAGAAGCGCGATGTACTGGAGAAATCGTCGACAATGGTAATCGTGACGCCCTTGCCCTTGTACCCCGCGGCCCATGCCGCGCCGACGTCGGGGCTCATCCACCCCTGCACCGCTTGTGTGGTCGCAGCCGGTATCGTTGCACTCGCGCATGTGGACCGGCCGCCGCCGTGACACAGCGCGGCCATCTCATCCGCATTGACCGCCTCCTGTGCCGAAGCCATCGGCGCCGACAGGGTGGTGAGAGCCGCAACGAAAACGAATTTCAAGCAACTACCGGACATGCTCTTACTCCGTTCAAACAGGAACCAGGACGGGCGAACGCGAATTTCGGGATGGGATGATTTTCTCATTTGCATCCTCCCCGGCGATCAGAAAGTAACACGGTAATTCAGCCAGAGGTGCTGGCTCTCCGGTTTAGCGTTAACCAGATATTTCAAAGTTTCCTCTGGCGCCATCTCGCTGGCCGCGAGCCGGCAATTGACGCTGTAGGTACCGAAATCGCCGTAGTTCGCTTCGCATGGCTTTTCGGTGAGCTTGCCGCCGAGGGTGGTGGTGAGCGACAAGGAAAGAGTACTGTTCGGACCCGGATGCATCTGCGTGAGGAAGCCCAGCTTCAGGCTGGGCTCGATGCGATATTTCTCACCTTCTTCTCCGGTGCCAAATCCCCAGAGGATGCCGGTATCTTCCGTGATCTGGGTCAAAAGTTCGACATGCATGTCGACCCAGCTTGCGTGGTACCATTGGTTGAACGATATCCGGCTTCCGTCCTGCAGTTCATAACCGCCGCCGCCAAGGTCGTGCGCGCGATCGCTGAGCGGCGAGCCTTGATGGAGGTCGACCAGCGATGTGGTCACTTCCTGGGCTATCGCCGGATACGCTGAAAGGAGCCCGTACAGCAGGAGCGCCGTCGTGCGAAGACTCACTCGATTGCCGGACTTTTCGCGCATGCGCGAAACACCTCGCCCCACCGATCCCGGACCAGTGCCTGGTGGCGACGGGCTTCTCTTGCAGCCCCACTGTAGCCGGATTATCTGCCCGACAGTGGCACGGGGTCGGTTACCGCAGGGTTTATTTTAGCCGAGGAAAATATAATTCTTTGACCTGCGGGTCTTGCCGGCAGGACGTCCGCGATGGCGCTTTTCAACCAATCTCGAGGCGCCAACGCGGCTCGTTTGGTGTTGTGGATGAATCCGAGCGGCAAAGACTAGGCCGCGTCGCGGGCCTTTTCGATGCGCGAGCGGATCGCCTCGATCATCGTCTCACGGATGACCGTCTCGCCATGCGTTTCGCGCATGTGCTCGACGACACGACGCATGACCTCGGCCTCCTCATCAGCACGCGTGTGCCAGTCACAGCCGGGTACGAGCGACCCGCAGTGAAATTCCTTCATGCGATTTCTCCTTTTCCTCCGTGGAGCCCGATCGAGGCTCCGGCGCTTTCCTGGCTCATGGTCCGATTTCAGGGTTGAATCCGTGGAGCCGCGAGCGGGTGGAAAGCATAACACAGATGGGGTGGTATCGGTTGCCGTCAACGGCAAAAAGGGCGAAACAGCTCTGCTCCGCCCTTTCGCGCTAGCCCGAAGCAGGACCAGACATCATCTTGCCCTGCTTTGGCAGGCCATCACTTCGCGATCTTGACAGCCTCGGCGACTTTTTTCTTGCCGCTCATCTCCCATGAGACGCGGACCTTTTCACCGACCTGCAGGCCTGGATCCTTGAAGGTCTTGGGAAGCGTAAAGGACGATCCGTCATCGAGGACAAGGCTCATGGCCGTTGCGTCAAAGGTCTTGATCGTGCCGGTGGTGTGCTTGATGGCGGCGAACGCCACCGAACCGGAAGCGAGAAGGGCAGCGGCGGCAGCCGAAACAATGATCTTGCGCATTGTGAAGTACTCCTGAAGGGCGGGTATCCTTTTGACGAATGTGTCCCGCATCGTCTGGGCCGTCCGGTCGCGTCGGGTCGCGGCTCGCTTGTTTTGAGGCAATTCCGAACGGAAAATCGTTTAAAGCTTTCCTGGAATTGCGCTCAGGCGAACCGCCGGCGCTTCCCGACCCGGCGCAACAAATAGACCAGCCTTTTCAAGAGCCTATTAGACGAAAAATAAATTTTCGCCGCACCTCATGCCACATTCGACGCCGCATTTCGAGCGAATGGGACATCAATGCGGCTCACGCCGCGCTCACCATTTTGTTACGGCCAGCGGACCTCAGGTGGGAGGCTGGAGAGGATCGCTTCGACATTGCCGCCGGTCTTCAGGCCGAAGATGGTGCCGCGATCGTGAAGCAGGTTGAATTCGACGTAACGGCCGCGGCGGATGAGCTGCTCGTCGCGATCACCGTCGGTCCAGTTCTCGTTGAAGTTGGCGCGCACGAGGTGACCATAGACGACGAGAAAAGAGCGGCCGACATCCTGGACGAAGTTGAAGTCGGCATTCCAGCCGCCTCTGTCCTCGCCCGAATGCAGCCAGTCGAAGAAGATGCCGCCGGTGCCGCGCGGTTCGTTGCGGTGCGGAAGATAGAAGTACTCGTCGCACCAGGCCTTGAATTTCGGGTAGTCGGCAACGCCGGCATTCTTCTCGCAAGCGAACTGCATGGCGCGATGGAAGGCGACGGTATCGGGATCGTCCTGTGTGCGGCGGCGGTCGAGAACCGGCGTCAGATCGGCGCCGCCGCCGAACCATTGGCTGGATGTAACCACCATGCGCGTGTTCATGTGCACGGCGGGAACGTTGGGATTCCACGGGTGAGCAATCAGCGAAATGCCGGATGCCCAAAAGCGCGGATCTTCCTCGGCGCCGGGCATCAGCTTCCTGAATTCGGGCGAGAACTCGCCATAAACCGTCGAGGTATGAACGCCGACCTTCTCGAAGACGCGGCCGTACATCATCGACATGGTGCCGCCACCGCCGCGGCCCTCGTCTCGTTCCCAGGGCGTCTTTTCGAAACGGCCTGGCGACCACGAGGCCAGTGGGCCGCCAAGATCCTGTTCGATCTGTTCAAGCCCGGCGCAGATGCGTTCGCGCAATGCCTCGAACCACAGGCGCGCCTTCATCTTCTTCTGCTCGATGTCGGCGGGCAGGCCAGCCGGTATTTCAGGTCGTTCCAAGTGCCGTCTCCGGTTGCGGGCGATGAGTCCTACAAATGACTCGTCTTTTGCCGGCGCGATCCCTAATCTCTTAAGGGCAAGGGTCAAGTCACTTTGGTTTTGCGCATGATCCTTTCCGAAACTCGATTCCGATTTCGGAGTCATGCGCCAGGTGCAAGGAGTCGTTTCGTGCGCACCCCGGCAAGACCGCCGCTGGATGGCCTGAAGAAAAGGCTGGACCAAAGCCGGGCCGAACGCGCACGCATGCCGCGCGACGGTTTCCTGCGCGAGACCTTCGTCCTGCCGCGCTCCGACGCGCGCCTAAAAGCCAAGGAATGGTTCGATCGCTTTCCCAAGCAGGCCTACTGGACCGAGATCGAAAGCTGGTTCGAGCGGCCGGGCGACGTGATCGAGTTCACCATAAGGCGGTTGCCGGCGGCCGATTAGGTTCTCCTCGCCCCGTTTACGGCGATTTGAGGAGTGGTCCGCACAGCGGCGAAATCCAACTGCTTTTTTTTCGTACGACGAACGCCGGCAAGCGGGTGAGGGTGGCGCGAAGCTCTGAATGCTGGCGCTGCCTCTCATCCGCCTTCAGTTCGTTCAGGCACCTTCTCGCCGTGAACGGGTAGACGGAAGAGCAACCAGCCTTCTCGCGCCCGTCCCCTCCCTTGCCAGCCGGTCGCCCTTGTTCCTCAGCGGGCATTTGTCGATCGACATGCAGCCGCAGCCGATGCAGTCGGTCAGCCCGTCGCGCAGTTTCTTCAACTGGGCGATCTTGTGGTCGAGCCCGTCGCGCCAGGCGGTCGACAGCAGGTTCCAGTCATCGCGCGTCGGCGTGCGGCCCTCGGGCAGCGATGCCAGGGCCGTGCCGATCTCGGCCAGCGAGATGCCGACTTCCTGCGCCACCTTGATGATCGCCACGCGCCGCAGCACGTCGCGGCCGTAGCGGCGCTGGTTGCCTGACGTGCGGTGGCTGCGGATCAGCCCACGGGCCTCATAGAAATGCAGCGCCGACACCGCCACACCGCTGCGCATGGCCACTTGGCCGACAGTCAATTCCGTTACCGGTGCCATCTCTGTTTTTCGTCCCGATTTTTCCGCTTGACCTCAAGTTAAGTTGAGCTTGTAGCGAAGAAACCAAGGATCTGCAAACGAAGGAGGAGGCGATGTGCTCCTGGGTCAAGATGGCGGGAGACGGAATGCTGTTATCCGAGTTGCCGGATGGCTTCGCCCGCCACCATGGCGACGGAAAGCGCGACGTTGATGCTGCGCGCCGCGCCCTGCATGGGTATGGTCAGCCGCGCATCCGCTACCTGATGGACAGGATCCGGAACGCCTGCGGATTCGCGGCCGAACAGAAGGATGTCGCCATCGGCGAAGGCAAAGCTGGTGTAAGGGGTCGTGGCTTTGGTCGACAGCAGCACCAGCCGGCGCTCGCTGGCTTTGCGCCAGCCCTCGAAGGCGTGCCAGTCGACATGCCGGGTCAGAGCAGCCATTTCGAGGTAATCCATGCCGGCTCGCTTGAGCGCTTTGTCGGAGAGCGGAAAACCGGCCGGTTCGATGATGTCGACGCCGAGCCCGAGGCAAGCGGCGAAACGCAGGATTGTCCCGGTGTTGCCGGCGATATCCGGCTGGTAGAGCGCGATGCGGAGACGACCGTTCATTTCCGCGTCCTTCTAATAAGTGGCAGATCGGCCACAGAGGGCTCGCGGTTTTGGAAAATGCTGGACCTGCGGGTGGCCATTTTCTGCGAAGTCGGGTATGTCAGCTCCATTGTCAACCCGAACCGATGGAGGGGTAATTCATGATGACCATGCACACTCAGCGCCCCTCTCGTGGGCTTACCTGCCTGCTGGCGGCTTCGGTACGACAATTCTCCTGACTCTCTAAGACTTGATCGCACCGATTCCCGCCGAAACGATTTTTCGGCTCTCGAAGGAATCCTGCGATGTTTTTCAAAAAGTCAAAAGGGCTGAACGCCCCACTTGGACCTGTCCGGACCGATGCTGTCCGTCGTGTCCAGACCGATGCTTATCGTGTCCAGACCGATGCTCATCGTGTCCGGACTGACGCAATGCGTGCCTCCGGCCGAATGCCGGCGGACGATGTTGCTTCGCCTTTTTATCTCGATTTTCACACGGAGGATGGACCGATGTTCGATCCCTACAGAATACCGGGCTCAAGAAGCCTGCATATCCACCGACTGCCGACCTGGGCGCTGCTCATCGGCGAGACCTATTCGTCGGCGGTTCACGCCGAAGTCCGCCGCCGGCCGCATCGCGGCATGTTGCCGGATGTCGATTTCTCGCGCGCGGTTCCCGACCACAGCCGGCCGTCGCTGGTGCGCCGGATCATCCGGCTGATCAGGCCTGGCGCGAAAGTCCGGATCTTGAACAGTGCGCCGTCAGGATCGTCAGGCGCACCTGTCGGCGAAAAGCCCGCGAGCCCCTATATTGCGCGAAGCAAGGCGGACGGTCCGGATGATTCCGGACCGTCGGCCCGCGGCGCCATTCGTTCTGCGGACCTTGTACGTTCGCGCGCCGCATAAGCGGAAAACAGAGTTCATGAGCATGACCTATGTTGTTGTTTAGCTGGTTTGAAAGACGGCTCGATCCGTTCCCTGCGGCGGAACCGGTCGAGCCGCCCAGGACGCTGGTGGCCTTCTGCGTGCATTATACGCGCGGTGCCTGGCCCTACATCCTTCTCGACGCGGTGCTGGTGACGGCCATTGCGATCGCGGAAGTGTGGATGTTCGGCTTCCTCGGCCGCATCGTCGACTGGCTGTCGGGGCAGAATCGCGAAACCTTCCTGCAGACGGAAGCCTGGAAGCTCGCCGGCATGGCCTTTATCGTGCTGTTCGCGTTGCCGGGCACGGTATGGCTGCATTCGCTTCTCAACCAGCAGACATTGATGGGCAACTATCCCATGCGCATCCGCTGGCAGGTGCATCGCTACCTGCTCAAGCAGTCGATGAGCTTCTACCAGGACGAGTTCGCCGGCCGCATAGCGACCAAGCTGATGCAGACCGCGCTCGCCGTGCGCGAATGCGTCATCAAGTTGATCGACGTCCTGAACTACGTCATCGTCTATTTTCTTGGCATGCTGTTCATCGTCGGTTCGGCCGACTGGCGGCTGGCGTCGCCTCTGGGCGTCTGGCTGGTCGGCTACATCCTGTTGCTGCGCTATTTCATTCCGAAGCTGGGCAAGGTCGGCGAGGAGCAGGCCAATGCGCGCTCGACCATGACCGGGCGTGTCGTCGACAGCTACTCCAACATCCAGACGGTCAAGCTGTTCAGCCATGCACGCCGCGAGGCTTCGTTTGCGCGGGAAGGCATGGCCGGCTTCCTCCAGACCGTCTATCGGTCGATGCGGCTGGTGACGGTGCTTTTCGGCCTGCTCTACATCATGAATTCGCTGCTCTTGTTTTCGGTCACGGCGATGGCGTTGTGGCTGTGGCTCGGGCAATCGGTGACGATCGGCGCTGTCGCCGTGGTCATCGGACTCGTGCTCAGGCTGTGGGGCATGTCGCAATGGATCATGTGGGAAATGTCGGGCCTGTTCGAGAATATCGGCACGGTGCAGGACGGCATCGCCTCGATCTCGTTGCCGCGTCTGGTCGAGGACAGGCCGGGCGCCAAGGACATCGCCGTCTCCAAGGGCGAGATCCGCTTCGAGAATATCCGCTTCCATTATGGCAAGCGGAAAGGGGTGATCGAGGATCTGTCGCTGGCGGTGAAGCCGGGAGAAAAGGTCGGCATTGTCGGCCGCTCGGGCGCCGGCAAGTCGACGCTGGTCAATCTCCTGCTGCGTTTCTACGACCTGGAGAGCGGAAAGATCCTGATCGACGGCCAAGAGATCGCCGGTGTGACGCAGGATTCGCTGCGCGCCCAGATCGGCATGGTCACGCAGGACACCTCGCTGCTGCATCGTTCCGTGCGCGAGAACATCCTCTATGGCCGGCCCGACGCCGCGGAAGAAATGCTTGTCGAGGCAGCGCGGCGCGCCGAGGCGCTGGATTTCATATCAGGGCTTTCGGACGCCAGCGACCGCAAGGGCTTCGATGCCCATGTCGGCGATCGCGGTGTCAAATTGTCCGGCGGCCAGCGGCAACGCATCGCAATTGCTCGCGTTATGTTGAAAGACGCACCCATACTTATCCTTGACGAGGCCACCTCGGCGCTTGATTCCGAAGCCGAGGCGGCAATCCAGGAGAATCTCTACAAGCTTATGCAAGGCAAGACCGTCATCGCCATCGCGCACCGGCTGTCGACCATCGCGGCGATGGACAGGCTGGTGGTGATGGACAAGGGCCGCGTCATCGAGGAAGGTTCGCACGACGAACTCGTCGCCAAGGGCGGGCTCTACGCGCAGCTCTGGCAGCGCCAGTCGGGCGGGTTCCTGCTCGAGGACGGTCCGGCCGACGCCGCCCCAGCTGACGCCGCAAATGACGCACTTGCAAAGGGCCAAGCTGCCGAATGATGACTGCCGTCTATCGCTGGTTCGAGAACTGGGTCTATCCGTTCAGGGAGCCAGCGAATCTTCGGCCACCGACCAGCGTCGGCGGCTTTCTCTGGCACTATGTCGGCCAGGCGAAGTTCGCCTTCTTCGCCATGCTGGTCATTGGCGGCATCGCGCCGCTGGTGGAGGCCGGCCTGTTCTACTTCGTCGGGCGGCTGGTCGATATTCTCGACCAGCTTCCCGCCGAGCGCAGCTGGCATGCCTTGTGGAATGCCGCCGGCCCTGAACTGGTGTTCATGATCGCGGTGGTGCTGGTCATCCGGACCATCGTCGTTGGCCTGTCGGCGCTGGTCGACGAACAGACGATCACGCCCGGCTTCTACAATCTGGTGCGCTGGCAGGCGCACAGGCATGTGTCGCGCCAGTCCTACGCCTTCTTCCAGAACGATTTTGCCGGCCGCATTGCCACCAAGGTCTGGCAGGCGGGCCAGGCGACCGGCGACCTGATGGAAAGCTTCATCGAGGTCGTCTGGTTCATGATCGTCTACACGGTGACGACGCTGGCGCTGGTCGCTGGCCTCGATCTCAGGCTGGCGGTGCTGGTGGTGATCTGGATTTCCGCCTTCGGCTGGCTGGCCAAGCTCTATCTGCCGGCGATCCGCAAGCACGCGGAGGAAACCGCCGAAGCCGGCTCGATGATCACTGGCCGCATCGTCGATTCCTATTCCAACGTGCAGACGCTGAAACTGTTCTCGGCCGACGGCGACGACCGCTACATCAAAAACGGCTTCGACATCTATCTCGACGCGCTGCGCCCCTTCACCCGCCGGCTGACCGGCGTGCGAATGGCGCTGACGACGCTGTCGGGCACTATGATCACGGCAATCGGCTGCTTTGCCGTCTATCTCTGGGTCGAAGGCTCGATCACCGTCGGCGCGGTCGCTTTCACGCTGTCGCTGGTGCTGCGGCTCAACATGCTGCTCGGGCGGCTGATGATGCAGCTTAACAGCATATTGCGAAACCTCGGCGTGCTGGAAAATTCCAAGGCATTGATCTCGCAGCCGCTCGGCCTGATCGATGCACCCGACGCGAAGGAACTCGTGGTGGCCGGCGGTCGCATCGAGGTGAAGAACGTCGAGTTCCATTACGGCAAAGGATCCGGCGTGCTTAACGGCATCGACCTTACGGTGCGGCCGGGCGAAAAGGTCGGGCTGGTCGGGCCGTCGGGCGCCGGCAAGACGACTCTCGCCAATTTGATCCTGCGGCTCTATGACCTGGAACGCGGGCTAATCACCATCGATGGTCAGAACGTCTCCGATGTCACCCAGAATTCGCTGCGCGCCAATATCGGCGTCGTCAGCCAGGACACGACCCTGTTCCACCGTTCGCTGCGCGACAACATCAAGCTCGGCATGCCTGGCGCGACCGAGACGCAAGTGATCGCGGCGGCAAAGAAGGCCGAGGCGCACGAGTTCATCCTGGGCCTGCGCGACAATAGGGATCGTGTCGGCTACGAGGCCTTTGTCGGCGAGCGCGGTGTCAAACTGTCGGGCGGCCAGCGCCAACGCGTGGCGATCACCCGCGTCTTCCTCAAGGACGCCCCGATCCTGATTCTCGATGAAGCAACCTCGGCGCTCGATTCCGACATCGAGGCGGCGATCCAGGAGAATCTCACGCGGCTGATGGAGAACAAGACGGTTATCGCTATCGCCCACCGGCTGTCGACGATCGCCGCGCTCGACCGGTTGGTTGTGCTCGACGGTGGCCGCATCGTCGAACAAGGCACGCATGACCAGCTGGTGGCGTTCGATGGGCTCTATGCGCGGCTGTGGAAACGCCAGTCCGGCGGTTTTCTCTATCACGAGGACAGCGTGCTCGAAGAGACACGCCCGGCGGAGTAGCTCCATGGTTGGATCTGCGGACCCAGAGATCGGCCCCGGGGTGTGCTATGTGCTCAAGCGGCTCCGGCCAACCACCCCGGCCTTCGAGACGCTGAAGCAGGAAAGCCGGCTGGAAGGTTACTGGATGCTGGTGCGCCTGGGAGATGGCTGGGCAAGCGGCCGCAACAAGTTCCTGAGGCGCGGCGAGGCGCTGTACGGCGCCTGGAATGGCCGGGAACTCGTCGGTGTGTGCGGGCTTAACATCGATCCTTATTTCGAGGGCAGGGACTATGGCCGAGTCCGGCACCTGTTCGTCAGTGTGCGCCACCGTCGCACCGGCCTCGGCCGGATGCTGGTCGAGACCGTCATCGACAGGGCGCGTTGCCATTTCGCCGTGCTGAACACACGCGCGCCGCACGAAGCCTTCGGTTTCTATGAACGGCTTGGCTTTCTGCGCGTGGAAGGCGAAGAATTCGTCACCCCCCGCATGATTTTCGGGAAAGGAGGCTGAAATGTCCTTGCGTCCGCCATCTCATCTTGCCGGCGCCTCGGCTGCCGAGGTCGCCTTCGACGCGCTCGGCCATGAGATATTGGCGGAGAAGGCGGCCGCACTCGGCCGCGCCGGCCAGCGGGTCGAGGAAACACTGGCCAGGCTGCGCGACAATGCCGACGAGCAACTGCGCCCCCGGCTGCTCAAGGAGGCCGCCGAGGCGGTGCACGGCTATTTCATCCAGCGCGAACTGTGCGGGTTGCGTAGGCACGACGCCGTCATCCGCGAATACAACATCCCGAGGGCCGTGCTTGCGAGGCTCGGCGTCAAATAACTCTGTCTTTGACCATGATCTTTCCGAAAACCGGTTCCCACTTTTCGGGATCATGGTCTACTCAAGCCATTCGGTGATGAACGTGCCGTTCTCGTGGATGTCGGTCGTCTCCAGCGGGCCTGGGCCGAGCTTGGTGAATTTGTGCGGCGTGTTGGGCGGCACCATCAGGATCTGGCCGGAGGAGGCTTCGATCTCCTTGTCGCCGACCGTGAACAGTCCGGTGCCCTGACGGATGATGAATATCTCTGCGTAGGGATGCGTGTGCAGCCGAGGACCGCCGCCGACATCGGGCAGGTAGTTGAAGATCAGGCAGGAGTTGGAGCCGTAGGCGCCGCATTGCAGTTCGCCCTTCCAGCGGTCGGAGCGAACGGCCCAGGTGTCGCGGTCTATCACGTGTGCCATGATGGTAAGGATAGACCCGGCTGGCGCCTTGTGTCGAGGCGCACAAGGGCATCGGATTTGCGGTTGTTTCCCTGCTGCTTAGCGATGTTTGACGGCTATCCGGCGTCGCATTGCCCGGCGGCGGATTTTGTCCCCGCGACAATCTGCCCTTGTGCCTTGATCCGTCTGGACAAAAACGGGCTTCACGCATAAACCGAGGTCCAAATGCCGGAGGAATTCGCAAGCCTGTTCGCCATGCGCTGTCGGGTTGGCGTAATTGAGCGGGGAAAAAGGCTCAGCCACCGGCACGGAAGAGGCGAAAGGATCAGGCACCCGTGAGCGCAACCGACACCCAGGATCCCAACCGTCGTGATTTTCTCTACGTCGCCACCGGCATGGCCGCAGTGGTCGGCGCGGGTGCATTCGCGTGGCCGTTCATCGACCAGATGCGCCCCGATGCCTCGACACTGGCGCTCGCCTCGGTTGAGGTCGACGTCGCCTCGCTGACGCCGGGCATGTCGCTGATCGTCAAGTGGCGCGGCAAGCCCGTCGTGGTGCGCAACCGCACCGAACAGGAAATGAAGGACGGCGAGGCGGTCAAGCTGGCCGATCTCAAGGATCCGATCGCGCGCAACGCCAATCTGCCGGCCGACGCACCGGCGACCGATGCCAACCGCACCACGCCCGGCAAGGAAGCCTGGATGGTGATGGTTCAGGTCTGCACGCATCTGGGCTGCATTCCGCTCGGCCAGGAAGGCGATTTCGGCGGCTGGTTCTGCCCGTGCCACGGATCGCAATATGATACCGCCGGACGCATCCGCAAAGGCCCGGCCCCGGAGAACATGGCGGTGCCGGTATTCAAGTTCATTTCCGATACCAAGATCCTTATCGGTTGAGGCAGGGGATATTTCGATGAGCGAGGGACACTCGACCTATACGCCCAAAACCGGTCTCGGACGCTGGTTCGACGCCCGCATGCCGCTGCCGCGGCTGGTCTATGACAGCTTCATCGCCTATCCGGTGCCGCGCAACCTCAACTATGCGTGGACCTTCGGCGGCATCCTGGCGATCATGCTGGTAGCACAGATGCTGACCGGCATCGTGCTGGCCATGCACTACACGGCCGATAGCAATCTTGCCTTCGGCTCGGTCGAAAAGATCATGCGCGACGTGAATTCGGGCTGGCTGCTGCGCTACTTGCATTCGAACGGCGCGTCGTTCTTCTTCATCGCCGTCTATATCCACATCTTCCGTGGCCTTTATTACGGCTCCTACAAGGCGCCGCGGGAGCTGCTGTGGATCCTCGGCTGCATCATCTATCTCCTGATGATGGCGACCGGCTTCATGGGCTACGTGCTGCCCTGGGGCCAGATGAGCTTCTGGGGCGCGACGGTCATCACCGGCTTCTTCACGGCCATTCCGCTGGTCGGCGACTGGATTCAGCAGCTGCTGCTCGGCGGCTTTGCCGTCGATAACCCGACGCTGAACCGCTTCTTTGCGCTGCATTACCTGCTGCCGTTCATGATTGCCGGCGTCGTCGTGCTGCACGTCTGGGCGCTGCATGTTGTCGGCCAGTCGAACCCGACCGGCATCGAGGTCAAGTCGAAGACCGACACCGTTGCGTTCACCCCTTATGCGACCATCAAGGACGCGTTCGGCATGCTCGTGTTCTTGTTCTTCTTCGCCTATTTCGTCTTCTACCTGCCGAACTATCTCGGCCATCCCGACAACTACACGGTCGCCAACCCGCTGAAGACCCCGGCCCATATCGTGCCGGAATGGTACTTCCTGCCGTTCTACGCCATCCTGCGCGCCATCACCTTCAATGTCGGGCCGATCAACTCCAAGCTCGGCGGCGTTCTGTGCCTGTTCGGCGCGATCGTCATGTTGTTCCTGGTGCCGTGGCTCGACACCTCGAAGGTGCGGTCGGCCGTCTATCGGCCCTGGTACAAGCTGTTCTTCTGGGTGTTCGTGGCCGATGCCGTCCTGCTGGGCTGGTTGGGCTCGCAGCCGGCGGAAGGCAGCTATGTGTTCATGGCGCAGATGGCGACGCTGGTCTACTTCGCCTTCTTCCTGGTCGCCCTGCCTGTGCTCGGTCTGATCGAGACGCCGCGAAGGCTGCCGAACTCGATCACCGAAGCAGTTCTCGAGAAGAACAAGGGCGGTGGCGGACATCCGGCTGGCGCCACGGCCGCACCAGAGACCAAGGGCTGAGCATGATCCCGAAAAGTGGGAACCGGTTTCCGGACAAGGCCATGCTCAAGCAGGAAGACAGACGGGTAGAGAATCTAAGGGGATTTGGCATGAAAAAGATTCTCACCTCGATGGCGCTGATCGGCCTTGTGGCCGCCGGCACCGGGGCAGCAAGCACTTGGGCGGTCGCCGCCGAAGAGGCACACAACGCGGCCAATCCGACGCATTTCCCGATCAACGAGCCGAAGGAAATGAGCTGGAGCTTCACCGGCCCGTTCGGCACCTATGACAAGGCGCAGCTGCAGCGCGGCCTCAAGGTCTACAAGGAAGTCTGCTCGGCCTGCCATTCGATGAACCTGGTGGCCTTCCGCACGCTGTCGGACCTCGGCTATTCCGATGCCCAGATCAAGACGCTGTCGGCGGAGTACACGATTCATGACGGCCCCAACGATGCCGGCGACATGTTCGACCGTCCCGGCAAGCCGTCCGATCATTTCCCGGCGCCCTTCGCCAATGACGAGGCCGCCGCTGCCTCCAATGGCGGTGCTGCACCGCCCGACATGTCGCTGCTGGCCAAGGCACGCGGCGTCGAGCGCGGCTTTCCGCAATTCGTCTTCGACATCTTCACGCAGTACGACGCGGGCGGTCCCGACTATATCCATTCGCTGCTGACCGGCTACGACCAGACGCCGCCGGCCGGCATGGTGATCCCGGAAGGCACCCACTACAATCCGTACTTCATGTCCAGCGTGTCGCTGAAAATGCCAAAGCCGTTGTCCGATGGTCAGGTGACTTATGACGACGGCTCGCCACAGACCGTCGACCAGTATTCCCGCGACGTTGCGGCCTTCCTGATGTGGGCGGCCGAGCCGCACATGGAAGACCGTAAGAAGACCGGCTTCCGCGTTCTGGTGTTCCTGTTGCTGTTCGGTGCGCTGGTCTATCTCACCAAGCGCAAGGTGTGGGAAGGCGTGGCGCATTAAGCGACACAGCCAATTGATCACAAAAGGGCGCCGAGGGGCGCCCTTTTTGCTGAACGGGGGTTGGCGATCTGGTGGTCAGGTGCGTTCTTGTCGCACAGGTCCGTTGGGTACCCGTCCGGTGACGGCCGCCTTGCTGAGGTAGGCTGAAGGGCTGCAAGTCCTAGTGCAAGCACTAGGAGTAGCCCTATGA
>NZ_JAMYSC010000026.1:0-96769 GCF_040321755.1 Mesorhizobium sp. M0276
CTCGCCGCTGCCGTCCTATTTGTACTTGAAAGGCCCCTAAATCTCTGCCCTCCCCAAAAGCGCCGGGCCATGCGCCGGCCTCACCCCCACCCCGGCGCTGCGCGCCGACCCTCCCCACAAGGGGGAGGGTAAAAAGATCAGACCTTGGCAAGCGCCTGTTCGAGGTCGGCGACGATGTCGTTGACGTCCTCGATGCCTATGGAAAGCCGCACCGTGTCCGGTCCTGCGCCGGCCTTGACCTTCTGCTCATCGGAAAGCTGGCGGTGCGTGGTCGAAGCCGGATGGATGACCAGCGACTTGGTGTCGCCGACATTGGCGAGATGCGAGAACAGTTCGAGCGCCTCGACGAATTTGACGCCGGCGTCGTAGCCGCCCTTCAGCGCGAAGGTGAACACGGCGCCGGCGCCCTGCGGCGAGTATTTCTTCTGCAGCGCGTTGTTCTTGTCGCTGGGCAGGCCGGGGTAGTTCACAGACGCGACCTTGGAGTGGTTGGATAGCCAGGCGGCGACCGTCACGGCGTTGTCGCAGTGGCGCTGCATGCGCAGCGGCAAAGTTTCCAGGCCGGTCAGGATTAGGAAGGCGTTGAACGGCGAGATCGCCGGGCCGAGATCGCGCAGGCCGAGCACACGCGCGGCAATGGCGAACGCGAAATTGCCGAAGGTTTCGTGCAGGACGAGGCCGCCATATTCAGGGCGCGGTTCCGACAGCATCGGGTATTTGCCGGACTTCGACCAGTCGAAGGTGCCGCCATCGACGATGGCGCCGCCGATCGAATTGCCGTGGCCGCCGATGAATTTGGTCAGCGAATGCACGACGATGTCGGCGCCATGCTCGATCGGCCGGATCAGGTAGGGCGAGGCCAGCGTGTTGTCGACGATGAGCGGCAGACCATGCTTGCGCGCAATGTCGCCGATCTTCTCGATATCGACGAAGGTGCCGCCCGGATTGGCGAGGCTCTCGATGAAGATCGCCTTGGTCCTGTCGTCGATCTGGCTTTCGAAGGTCGAGATGTCGTTGGTGTCGGCCCAGCGCACCTCCCAGCCATAATTCTTGAAGGCATGGCCGAACTGGTTGATCGAACCGCCATAAAGCTTGTTGGCGGCAACGAAATTGTCGCCCGGCTGCATCAGATTGTGGAACACGATCACCTGCGCGGCGTGGCCGGAGGCGACCGCAAGAGCCGCCGTGCCGCCTTCGAGTGCCGCCATGCGCTCTTCCAGCACCGCCTGCGTCGGATTCATGATGCGGGTGTAGATGTTGCCGAAAGCCTTCAGTCCGAACAGTGAGGCGGCATGGTCGGCGTCGTCGAAGACGAAGGAGGTCGTCTGGTAGATCGGCGTGGCACGAGCGCCGGTCGCCGGGTCGGGCTTGGCCCCGGCGTGGACGGCGAGCGTATTGAAACCTGGCGTGCGGGTCACTGAAAACCTCCCTGAAAAACCTTCTGAAATTCGCCGGGCATTCTTGGCGAAGCCCGGCCTCGAATGCAAAGAAGAAAATACCCTTCCGTGCGGGACCTTCTATCAAGTGGCTGGAAAATATGGCGTTTGCCGGAATAATTTTGCGCTGTTGCCCCTCGCCTACTTCTGGCGCACGCCGAAACTCTGGAATCCCGACCGCATCAGCGGCTTCTTCGACGACAGCACGCCGGAGTTGACGCCGGTCCAGCCGATCTCGCCGGACAGTTTGCCGTATTCGATCTTGGGGCAGCGGTTCATCACCACCTTGATGCCGGCGGCCTCGGCGCGGGCGGCTGCCTCGTCGTGGCGCACGCCAAGCTGCATCCAGATCACTTTCGGCAGAGGATCGAGCCGCAACACCTCGTCAACAATGTCGGGCACTGCCGCCGGCGCGCGAAAAATGTCGACCATGTCGATCGGCTCCGGAATGTCGGCCAGCCTGGCATAGGTCATCCGGCCGAGAATTTCCTTGCCGGCCTGGCCGGGATTGATCGGAAACACCGAAAACCCCTTGGCCAGCAGATATTTCAGCACGAAATAGCTAGGCCGCACATCATTGGCGGATGCGCCGACCATGGCGACGGTCTTCACCGAATTGAGGATGCCGGCGATGTAGGTGTTGTCGTAGCTATCGTGGTTCATGGCTCGTCCTCATACAATGCCTCGTCGAGAAAGCCATCCGGGTCATTGCTGAAATCACGCAGCATGCGGAAGTGGTCGGTATCACGAAAGTCGGCGGGTTCCAGCCCGAAGCGGCTGATGCGGAACAGCTGCGCGCCGGGACAAGCCATCAGCAATGGCGAATGCGTCGCCATGATCACCTGCGCGGTGCCCGACTGGTCCATGCGCCGCAGCATCTTGAGCAGTTCGATCTGGCGCGATGGCGAAAGCGCGCTCTCGGGCTCGTCGAGAATATAGATACCTTGCCTGCGGCAGCGCTCCTCGAAGAAGCGGATGAACCCCTCGCCATGCGACCAGGACAGGAAGTCCGGCGGCGGTGGCTTGAACGGATCGTCCAGCGCCGCCTGGTCGAGATAACGAGCCACGGAGTAGAAGGATTCGGCACGAAAGAACCAGCCGGCGGTGACCTTCGGCAGCCAGTGGCCGCGGAATGTGTTTGCCAATGCTGAGCCACTCTTGTCGATGGCGCTGGAATGGTCGACTGGCCGGTAGCCCTTGCCGCCGCCGGCTTCGTCATAGCCGGCCAATGCGCCGATCGCCTCGAGCAGCGTCGATTTGCCGGTGCCGTTCTCGCCGACGATAATGGTGATCGGCGTGGTGAATTCGAGTTCGAAGTCCTGGCCGTGAAACAGCGGCAGGTTCCAGGGATATTTTTCCCAATCCTCGACCCGCGCGGGGTCGAGCAGGATGCGCTTGAGATAGGGTGCTTTGAGCTGCGTCAGCTGCTTGCGGTGGGCCATCAATCGGGCAGCGAGATCGTGCCGTCTTTCGCGATCGGAAAGGCCGGATTGTGCGCCACTTCCCAGACATGCCCGTCGGCGTCGGCGAAATAGCCGTACCAGCCGCCCCAGAAGGCGCGCCCGGCCGGCTTGACGATGCGGCCGCCGGCTTTCTCGGCCCTGGCGAGGACTTCGTCGACCTCCGCGTCGGAACGGGTGTTGTAGGCGAGATAGACAGCGGACGGTGCGTCGGAAAAGGCAATACCCGAATCCTCCTCGGCGCTGGCGCGCGGGAACAGGCCGAGAATAACGCCGCCCATCTGGAAAAAGGCGACACCCTCGGTGATCCCGGTATGACGGGTCAGGCCCATCGCTTCGTAGAAGCGAACGGCGCGGTCGAGATCGTCTGTGGCGATGGTGACAATGGAGATGCGCGGTTCCATGGTGCTGCCCCTATTCGTCCGTCCATTCCGGTTTGCGCTTGCCGATGAAGGCGCCGATGCCTTCCTCGGCGTCACGCGCCAGCATGTTCTCGACCATGACGCGGCCGGTAAGGGCATAGGCATCCGCCAGTCCCATTTCGGCCTGCGCGTAAAAGGCTTCCTTGCCGGTCTTGACCACCAAAGATGATTTGGCAGCAATGGTTTGCGCGTATTTGGTGACAATCTGATTCAGATACTCACGCGGCACGACGCGGTTGACCAGGCCGAATTCCTTGGCGGTTGCGGCATCGATCGTTTCGCCAGTCAGCAGCATCTCCATCGCATGCTTGCGCGAGACGTTGCGCGACAGCGCCACCATCGGCGTCGAGCAGAACAGGCCGATGTTGACGCCTGGCGTGCAGAAGGTCGCCTCATGCGAGGCAATCGCCAGATCGCAACTGGCGACCAGTTGCAGCCCGGCGGCGGTGGCGAGGCCGTCAACTTCGGCAATCACGGGCAGCGGATGACGCACGATCGCCTGCATCAGCGCGGCACAAGCCGCAAACGTCTCTTCGAAGAAGGCCTTGCCATGATCGGCATCGGCGCGCCGCGCGGTCATTTCCTTGAGATCATGGCCGGCGCAGAACACCTTGCCGGACGCCGACAAAACGATGACGCGAACGGCCTTGTCGGCCCTGGCGCGCTCGAGTTCCGCCGTCAGCGCCGCCATCACCGCCAGTGACAGGGCGTTGGCCGGTGGATTGGCGAGCGTCAGGCGCAGCACGCCCTTGTCCAGCCTTGCGGCAACCGGACCGTCAACGGCAACAGGCTTGATGGCAAGGATTTCGGCCATGGATATAGTCTCCGCGATTCCGCTCGGGGCTGGCAGAGTATCTAATACCGGATCGGGTTTCGTCCAACACCGATCGCTTGCGCCAACGGACGAAGGTGTTGCTAGAAACGCCGTGCTGCGCTCATACAGGCCTGGCCCGAAACGAGAGGCCGATATGCCCGCCCAGACCAACCTCAAGCCGGTGCTGACCGCGGCACAGGTCAATGTGCTGATGGAAACTGTCTATCCGCAGCTCAACGAGCAGTTCAGATATTACGAGGCGATCGAGGTGTTTCCGGGCGGTTGCACCGTGCGGCTCAATGCAGGCGAGCGGCATCTGCGTCCCGGCGGCACGGTATCCGGCCCCTCGCTGTTCACGCTGGCCGACATTGGTGGGTATGTCTGCGTGCTGTCGCATGCCGGACCGGATGCGCTCTCGGTGACCACCAATCTCAACATCAATTTCGTCCGCAAGGCCGAGGCCGGACCGATCGATGGTCACTGCCGCATCCTGAAGCTCGGAAAGAGCCTGATGGTGTTCGACATCGACATGGTTGCCGGCCCGGAAGCCCACACGGTGGCTCACGCCACCGGTACCTATTCGATCCCGCCGAAGCGTAACACATAGTGCCGGACAAGGCGCAGCAGGATGACATGATGGTCCTTGGTTTGGGCAAGAGCAGTCGGACCGGGGCAACAAGAAAGCTTTCCGCCGGACAAGCAACCGACTAATCTTGGCCAGCATCCACGGTCGGAACCAGAGAGACTGAGCCCTTGGCAACGAACTCCACCTCTACGGGACACGAAGCCAGCGATGCGGGGTGGCTTGACTTGCACTTCGAGTCGTCGCGTCCTGAATATGAACAGGCGCTGCGTGCGATAGGCATTCAGCCGGGTTGGGCGGTTCTGGACGCTGGCTGCGGCAGCGGCAGCTTCTTGCCTGTCCTGCGTGACTTGGTAGGGCCGAGCGGAACGATCGATGTGATCGACATGGCACCCGAGAACATCGCGCGGGTGAAGGGCTGGATACCGGACCTTGGGCAGGAGCCGACAATCCACGCCCAAACTGGCAACGTTCTGGAATTGCCCTTTATCGACGCTTCCTTCGACTGCGTCTGGTCGGCCAACGTCATGCAATACCTGACCCCGGCCGAGTTCGCCCAAGCGGTCCGGGAAGCTTGCCGTGTCCTGAAGCCCGGCGGGATGCTTGCCATCAAGGACTTCGACTCGACTCTGTTGCATATCCTGCCGATCGACCGGGGCGTTCTCTCGCGTTTCATGGCGATCCGCCTGCAGGCATTCCGCGACAAGGGGGTATTGGGAACGGATTGCGGATCGACGCTGCCCGCTCGCCTTCGAGCCGTCGGCATCACACCTTTGTGGCGTAAGGGTTGGCTCGTGGAGCGCTGGGCGCCCGTTTCGTCTTTCACGCGCGCTTATGTCGCCGATCTCCTGGCTTACTTCGCATCCGTTTCAACCACTTACGACCTCAGCCAGGCCGACCGGAGCTATTGGCAGCGCCTGGGCCAAAATCCGGGCGAGCTGCTCGACCAGCCCGACTTCTGTTACCGAGAACTTTTTGTCCTTACGGTCTGTCGTACGACGTAGAGGCGTCACATTGGACCGGGATAGGCGACGCGCTACCGAGTCGATCCCAATTCACCGCCGCCTTGGCAGAAGGCAGCCACCTTGTCTCGGTTCCGTTCCTGTCGAACCATTTCGATGTGGTAAAATAATACCTTTTTGCTAAGCGATTGTTTTTGCTGCTTTTTTTCGTACAAACCTGCTTTTCCTATGCCTTGACGCCACAACCACCCTCGCCTATAAGCCCCTCACGAAGCAGCGGCCCGCAAAGGCCGCCGTTTTGTTATTGGCGGCGGGCAAGCGCTTTTCGCCAATCTAAGCAACAAGAAACGCCTTCCCTCGTGAAGGTCAGAACCGAGAGCAGAAAACATGACAACCTTTTCGCAGAAGCCTGCGGATGTGGTGAAGAAGTGGATCCTGATCGACGCCGAAGGTCTCGTCGTCGGTCGTCTCGCCACTGTCATCGCCAATCATCTTCGCGGCAAGCACAAGCCGACCTTCACCCCGCATGTCGACGACGGCGACAATGTCATCGTCATCAATGCCGACAAGGTGGTGTTCACCGGCAAGAAGTTCACCGACAAGGTCTATTACTGGCACACCGGCCACCCCGGCGGCATCAAGGAGCGCACCGCGCGCCAGCTGCTCGAGGGCCGTTTCCCCGAGCGTGTCGTCGAGAAGGCCGTTGAGCGCATGGTGCCGCGTGGCCCGCTCGGCCGTCGCCAGATGAAGAACCTGCGCGTCTATGCAGGCGCCGAGCATCCGCATGTCGCCCAGCAGCCCCAGGTTCTCGACGTGGCCAAGCTGAATTCCAAGAACAAGAAGGTCGCATAAGATGGCTGAGCTTTCCTCGCTCGCAGAACTGGGCGCCGCCACCGGCAACACCAATACGCAAGCCGCGGCCCCCGTCCACGTCCAGAAGCTCGACAAGTCGGGCCGCGCCTATGCCACCGGCAAGCGCAAGAACGCCATTGCGCGTGTCTGGGTGAAGCCCGGCTCAGGCAAGATCATCGTCAACGACAAGGAATTCGCGACCTATTTCGCGCGTCCGGTCCTGCAGATGATCCTCAACCAGCCGATCATCGCCTCCAACCGTTCGGGCCAGTACGACATCGTCGCCACCGTCGTCGGCGGCGGCCTCTCCGGCCAGGCCGGCGCTGTGCGCCACGGCATCTCCAAGGCGCTGACCTACTACGAGCCGACGCTGCGCGCCGTGCTCAAAAAGGGCGGCTTCCTGACCCGCGACAGCCGCGTCGTCGAGCGCAAGAAGTACGGCAAGGCGAAGGCCCGTCGCAGCTTCCAGTTCTCGAAGCGTTAAGCGCACCGCCGCTTCAGACAATCGAAAGGCCGCCTCCGGGCGGCCTTTTTGTTTGCGGCTCGCCAATCACCCCATCCATGCCTTTGGCGTCACGACAGCTCAGGACTTGCCGGCCCTGATGAAATCGATGAACGCCCGCAACGGAGCCGGCACCAGGCGCCGGCCGGGGTAGTAGAGAAACGGTCCGGGAAAACTCGGCCACCACGGTTCGAGCACGGGCTCAAGCGCACCGCTGTCGAAGTAGGGGCGAAGCCAGCCCTCGAAGAGGCCGATAATGCCGGTGCCGGCGATGGCCGCGTCGACGGCAAGATCGGTCGCCCCACCGATCCGCACGATCAATGGCCCCGTCGGGTCGACCCGCACCACCTCGCCGTCGCGCTCGAATTCCCATGGCAGCATCGCACCGCTGGCAAAGCGGCCGCGCACGCAGGAATGTCCAAGCAGGTCGCTCGGGTGTTCCGGCCGTCCATGGCGATCCAGATAGGCAGGGCTGGCGGCGGTGGCGAAATGTTGCACACGCGGTCCGATCGGCACCGCGATCATGTCCTGCTCCAGGCGCTCGTCGTAGCGGATGCCGGCGTCGCAGCCGGCCGCCAGCACGTCGACAAAGTTCTCGTCGGCGATTACCTCCAGCCGGATACCAGGATAAGCGGCGAGGAAACCCGGGACGATGTCGGGCAATATCAGCCGCGCCGCACTCACCGGCACGTTGAGCCGCAACGAGCCCGCCGGCCGGTCGCGAAAGCCATTCACCACGTCCAGCGCCGCCTCCACCTCCGACAGCGCCGGGCCGAGCCGTTCCAGCAGGCTGAGGCCGGCCTCGGTCGGGACAACGCTGCGCGTCGTTCGGTTGAACAGCCTGACCCCGAGCTGTGTCTCGAGGCGACGCACTGCCTCGCTCAAGCCCGACGCGCTGCCGCCGCTGGCACGCGCGCCATCGCGGAAGCCGCCGGCGCGCGCCACCGCCACGAAAGCGTTCAGATCACTGAGGTCCATCATTGTTCGCAATTCCGCACAGCCTGTGTGAATTGTACCCGATTATCACCGCATCGAGCAGCGCTTATCTCTGCCTCTTCAAAGGAGATCAATCATGTCCGATATTCAACAGGCCGGCACCTTTACCCTCGGCAGCCACACCGTAAAGCGGCTCGGCTATGGCGCCATGCAGCTCGCCGGGCCCGGCGTGTTCGGGCCGCCCAAGGATCACGACGCGGCATTGGCCGTGCTGCGCGAGGCCGTGGCGCAAGGGGTCGATCATATCGACACCAGCGACTTTTACGGTCCACACGTCACCAACCTTCTGATCCGCGAGGCGCTAGCACCCTACCCTGATGATTTGGTCATCGTCACCAAGATCGGCGCCCGCCGCGGCACGGATGGATCGTGGTTGCCGGCCTTTTCTCCCGAAGCGCTGACCCAGGCGGTGCACGACAATCTGCACAATCTTGGCCTCGATGTGCTCGATGTGGTCAATTTGCGCATCATGTTCGACCCGCACGGTCCCGCCGAAGGATCGATCGAAGCGCCGCTCACCGTGCTGGCCGAGCTTCAACGAAAGGGCTTGGTCAGGCATATCGGACTAAGCAACGTGACGGCTGCGCAGATCGCCCAAGGACGTGGGATCGCCGAGATCGTCTGTGTGCAGAACCAGTACAATCTGGCACATCGCGGCGACGACGCCCTGATCGACGACCTTGCCAGCGACGGCATCGCCTATGTGCCGTTCTTCCCGCTTGGTGGCTTCAATCCGTTGCAATCCTCGACGCTGTCCGATGTGGCGAAGCGCGTCGGCGCCACGCCCATGCAGGTCGCGCTCGCATGGCTGCTGCGTCGCGCCCCCAATATCCTGCTGATCCCCGGCACATCTTCAGTCGGGCATCTCAGGGAGAACCTAGCGGCTGGCGAACTGGTGCTTTCGGACAACGTGCTGAGCGAATTGGATGGCATAGCGATGGCTGCTTGAGGGTGGGACCCACTGGGGAGCAAGGCCTTCCAGTTAGGGCTCGGCAGTCACCCACCCGGCGCTTCGCGCCGACCTCCCCATCAAGGGGAGGTAGGGTGGCGCGCTCCAGCACTTGCCAGGCCTTGCGAGACACTCGATGGGTGGGAATCTGCCGTGACCTTCTACCTCCCTCGATGGGGAGGTCGGCGCGGAGCGCCGGGTGGGGTGCGGCGCCAGCGTTCCTAACTAATTGATACTCGCCGTGTTCGCCGGCTCAACCGGCCGCGCCTCGATGGCATAAGGCACGCGAAAACCGTTCGCCGCCAGCCAGCCGATGGCTGCCTTCGGCTCATCGGTCTGGATGATAGTGGCGCCGCGATCGGCCCAGAAGCCCCAGGCTTCGCGCGGCAGGCTGGCCTGGACTGCCAGTTCATCGCCGCGGCCGCCGGCAAGGAAGCCGCCCGGCTTGTTGACGATGGCGTAGGTGTCGGCCCAGATGTGCCAGTTGCCACGTACGGCAGCCGCGCGCATTCGCGTGCTGAATAGCGGCCCGCCGGTCTCGGTCAGCGTCTCAGCGCCCGCCCGCCAGTTGATCAGTTCGATCGCGCGCGGCGACAAGGCACGGTCGACCGTTTCGGCGAAACCGGCATTATGCACCGCGTCGTCGGCGATGATCGGCATGAACTGAAAGCCGCCGTTGATGGCGCTCATGGCGGCCTTGACCGTGGAAATCCTGTTCTGGTTCCACAGGTTCTCCTTGACGATGACCTGCTCGGCCATGCCGAGATCGCGAGCGACAGCGATCATGCCCGAGAGATCGCCGACGTCGAGCTTGTTATCGAGATTGATGAGAATCCTGTCTCGCGTTGCCGTCAGCATCTCGCGCAGCGTCGAGACCGTCTCATCGGTAACGATGCGGGTACCTTCGATCACCAGCCTACAGGTCCTGAGTTCCGCCAGCGTGTATTTGACCACCTCGCCCTTGCAGGTCGTGGTGCGATCAAGCCAGCTGTCATGCATGACGACGAACTCACCATCCTTCGAACGCCGGATGTCGACCTCGACGATCTCAGCGCCCATGGCGATCGAGCCTTCGACCGCGGCAATCGAGTTTTCCGCATAAAGCGTCTTGCCGGCCTGCATGCTGCCGGCGCGATGCGCGGCCACCATCACGTGGTCGCGCCACTGGTTGGCATGGTCGAAGCGGTCGAGAATCTGGCTGGCGCGGGTCTCACCGGCCAACGACTGGCCAGAGAAGACCGCAAGTGCCGAGGAAAAGAATAGGCTGAGCCAGATGGTCCGCATCGAGAATCGCTCCTTGCCGGGACGAAATCGAGATAAGCGATGCCCGTGACAGGGAGGTGAACGCAGCCGGCTAGGATGCGTGGACACTTGTCTGAATCCAGAGGACGGTTGCCGCGATGTGACGGCAAGATAGTTTCTCGAATTGTGTGGCGAGGGCGTAGGAACTGCTTGAGCCTGGGAAAAGCGACATTCGATCAGGTGACGTTGGGCTTAGCGGCGCTTGTCGATCGGGTATTTGCGGCGCAACAGATCGGCATCTTAGCCCGCGTCGGCCATGACGACGAATGCAGGTCGCGTTCCCCGCGAGCCGAAGCATTTGTCTCTCAGGGCCACCTGTCGGGACAAGACTGATGCTATTGGGATTTGGCCGCCGCAGCCGCGAGCATCGCTTCTCCCATCCCATTGACGCCTTGGGCATTCAGCATTTCACCAGCGTTCTGAATATCGCGCACCTCTTTGTTCTGGCTGAGTTTTGATTTCCCAACCAGGCCGGTGATCTCGATCTCCAGGGCGACGATCGCCTTAACCATCGTGTCTATGAAGTCCCTCGGCGCGTCGCCCATCTTCCACGGGGCAGGCTGCGAGGCTTCTTGCATATGAGTGAGCTTCGCCACGTTACGGCGCACATATCGCTCATCATCCCGGACAGTGATGCGTCCGTGGGCGTGGACGACGAGATAGTTCCACGTCGGCACCTGGTTGTGGAGTTCGTGCTTGCTTGGATACCAGTTCGGCGAGATGTAAGCGTCGGCCGCACGGAAGATAACGAGGACTTCATCGCCATTGGCGACTTCCTGCCAGACTGGATTCTTGCGGGCAACATGGCAATTGAGGACACCCTTGTCTCCCTTCGAGCGGTCGAGCTCAAAGGGGACGTGGTTCGCGTCGAGGATGCCTTTGCTTTGGGTGACCAGGATACCGAGCGGGTGTCTCTCGATAAGGTCGAACAGAGCGTTCTGATCGGGGACGGCAAAATGGGGCGGAACGTACAACGCTAAATCTCCTGTCGTGAATGGCGGCTGTTAGTGATCGGCGAAATCTTACGGAACGGGCCCGGGCATCTTCGCTGCCGTCGACGAGCGCCCCGCACCTCGCCGTCCACCACGCTCAAGGACCGCCATCGAGAAGTGGGCGGGCACATCAGATGCCGCCGCGTATGAGTGCGGTTGGTCGGTGACAAGCCGCGCACTCTCGCCCCGGTTCAAAATTACTGCATGGGTGCCCACCACGACACTCAGGGACCCTTGAGTCACCGAGATCAGCTCGCGCGTATCCGGACTATGAGCGTCTGCGGAAAACACGTCGCCCGGCATAATCACCCAGCTCCACAATTCGAACATCGTGCTTCCCGAGGTCGATGAATGAAGTTGTGCAAAGCTTCCTTTGGCGCTTGTCCAAAGCGTCCTCGTCTCTGTCCGCTCAATAGGGAGGCGAACTGTGGAAGCATCGTCATTCAGCAAATCGGCCACGGAGAGCGAAAACGCCGCCGCCAGTCGGCAAAGTATGCCGATACTGGGGTTCGCCTTGCCTTGCTCCAGCGAGACGACGGTTCCCTTGGACAACCCGCTCAGTTTTGCCAGTCGATCCAGGGTCAGATTTTGGTCGCGCCTCAAGTCTCGGATTCGAACCGCTATCGCTTTGCCAAGCACCTGCTCGGAATCCATCGCTGTCGTAACATCGGTCATTATATTGACTTAGCGCCTCGGCTCACCTATTGCGGTCAATATAATGACCGACGTGAATTTGCAACTGCGCCGTAGCGAGGAAATTATCGATGCGCCAAGGCGCCAGTCACGATCTCGGCGAGGGCCCAGTCGGTCCTGGCGAGGACCTGTCGCGCCCCTGCAATGGAATCATGCTGAAATCAGGCCCGCAAGGCGACAAATCCTGTCTTGGAGTGGCACTCGCGCAGCACCATTCCGTCTCGCCAAGCTGTGACTGGTATCTTCCCTGCCGCTTCTGTAGTTGTTGCACCCCGATGAAAACGAGGATCCGCAATGGCGAACAACAACATCGACAACGCCTTCACCGCCCGTTCCAAAATGGGCGCCGCGTTCGAGCCGACCTATTCCGGCGCGCTGTCGTTCATGCGGCGTAAATACACCAAGGACGTGAAGGGCGCTGACGCGGTGGTGTGGGGCATTCCGTTCGACGCCGCCGTGACCAACCGGCCTGGCGCTCGTTTCGGGCCGCAGGCTATACGCCGCGCCTCGGCGATCCTCGACAACGACCCGCAATACCCGTTTTCACGTGATCTGTTCGAGCATCTGGCGGTCGTCGACTATGGCGATTGCCTGCTCGACTCAGGCAACCACCAGAAGACGCCCGGCACGATCGAGCGTGAGGCGGCGAAGATCCTCAAATCAGGCGCCTTCCTGCTGACGCTCGGCGGCGACCATTTCGTCACCTGGCCGTTGCTCAAGGCGCATGCCGCCATCCACGGTCCGCTCGCCCTGGTGCAGTTCGACGCGCATCAGGATACCTGGCCGGATGATGGCAAGCGCATCGACCATGGCTCCTTCGTCGGCCGCGCCGTCAAGGAGGGCATCATCGATCCAGATCGCTCGATCCAGATCGGGATCCGCACCCACGCGCCCGACACGTTCGGCATCAAGATCCTCCACGGCCATGAAATCGAGGAAATGCGGGCATCCGATATCGCCTACGCCATCGTCGACCGCACCGGCGGCAAGAAGACCTATCTCACCTTTGACATCGACTGCCTCGATCCGGCCTATGCGCCGGGAACAGGCACGCCGGTAGCCGGCGGACCGTCCTCGGCGAAGATCCTTTCGACGCTGCGTCAGCTCAACCAGATCGATATTGTAGGCGCCGATGTCGTAGAGGTTGCGCCGGCCTATGATCACGCCGATATAACGGCGATCGCCGGCTCGATGGTGGCCATGCAATATCTCGGCCTGCTGGCGGAGCGAAAGGCAAGGCTTGAAGAGCTGAGCAACAACGGCAGCCACCAGGGTGCCGCAGTGAATCAAGGACAGGACATATAGTCTTGAATTAACAGGGAATTTGATCAGTCCATGAAACCGAAAATCTTCATCGACGGCGAGCACGGCACCACCGGTCTGCAGATCCGGGCGCTGCTTGCCGAGCGCGACGACCTGGAAATCATCTCGGTTCCCGCCGAGCGTCGCAAGGAAACGGCTGCACGCGCCGAGTTCCTCAATGCCGCCGATGTCGCGATCCTGTGCCTGCCCGACGATGCGGCGAAGGAGAGCGTGTCGCTTATCGCCAACGACACTACCAAGGTCATCGATGCGTCGACCGCGCATCGCGTGGCGGAAGGCTGGGCGTATGGTTTCGCCGAGATGGACAAGACGCAGGCGAAGGCAATTGCCTCGGCAAAGCGCGTCGCCAACCCAGGCTGCTGGCCGCAAGGGCCGATCGCCACGCTGCGGCCGCTGGTCACCGCTGGTCTGCTGCCCGCCGATTTCCCGATCACCGTCAACGGCATTTCGGGCTACTCGGGCGGCGGACGGCCGATGATCGAGGACTATGTCGCCAAGGGTGAGGACGCCTCGGAATTCCTGCCTTATGGCCTCACCTTGCAGCACAAGCACGTGCCGGAACTCAGGGCCTACGCCAAGCTGTCTCATGATCCGATCATGCAGCCGGCGGTCGGCAATTTCGCGCAAGGTATGATCACCGTCGTGCCATTGCAGCTGGGCGGTCTCGACCATGTGCCGACGGGTGCGGAGCTGCATGCGGCGATTGCCGACCATTTCGCCGCGATCGAAGGCGGCGTGGTTGAGGTGGCGCCCTACGCGCATTCGGAGCGCATGCCGGAGATCGATCCGGAGATCTACAACGGCACCAACCGGATGAAGGTCTATGTCTTCGCCAACGACAAACGGGCGCAGGCGCTACTGCTGGCGGTCTATGACAATCTCGGCAAGGGTGCCTCGGGTGCCGCCGTCCAGAACATGGACCTGATGCTCGGCCTCTGATGGACGCGCCAGTCTTTCCGGCACGCTGGAAGGTCAGCGTGCCCGAACTGATTGCCGAGACCTTTTCGAGCCGCATCTGGAAAGTTTTCCGGCAAGACGGCTCGCCGGCAATCGTCAAGGCCCTGAAACCCTTCGACGATGTCGCCGACGAGCTGCGCGGCGAGCACTATCTCGCCTGGCGGGGCGGCGAAGGCGCTGTGCGCCTGCTTGGCCGCGACGGCCACTCGATGCTGCTCGAATATGCCGGTGAAATCTTGTTGGAGCAGGTGCTCGACGAAAAGGGCGACAACGCCGCCACTGGGATCGCGGCCGATGTGATGGCAAAATTGTTTTCGCCTGGGAAATATCCCTTCCCGCCCGAGCTTCAGCCACTCAGGGAGCGGTTCGCAAGCCTGTTCAAAAAGGCGAATGCCGACCGCAATGCCGGCGTCGACAGCCTCTATGTCGAAGCCGCCGTCATCGCAGATCGGTTGCTTGCCAATCCACATGACATCAGGCCACTGCATGGTGACCTGCACCACGAAAATATCCTGCACGGGCCGCGCGGCTGGCTGGCGATCGACCCGAAGGGCGTTCTCGGCGATCCCGGCTTCGACGCCGCGAACATGTTCTATAACCCGCTCGACCGCGATGAACTTTGCCTCGATCCGGAGCGGATCGCACATATGGCCGAGATCTTTGCCAGAACGCTGGGCCAGACCCCACCCGCCATTCTGGATCACGCCATCGCTTATGGTTGCCTGTCAGCGTCCTGGCATCATGAGGACGACAACGCGGTCGAGGAGAATCGCGAATTATCGATCGCCGAGGCGATCCGGGCGGTGCGGGCAAGCTTCTGATCGCCACGGCCAATCAATCCGCCCTGCGCCGGTGCGTTGCGTCAGGCGGAATTTGACGGCGAGAAGACGATCCGTTCAAACTAATTCTGGATGTGAGTGGCCGATTGGCTCGGGATCAGTTCCTGAGCGCGATTCCGTGCGGCAAGGGATAGGCGCCCTTGGTGCCACGCCAATGCGCTGATGCAAACCCCAGCACGATGAGCGCAAATCCCTGATGCGCCAGCGCCATATGCAGCGGCACATGCATCAGCAGCGTGCCGACGCCAATCGAGGCCTGGACCAGCACGGCCAAAAACAGCAGCGTCGCACGGCGAGCGTGTGTTGAGCCTGGCAGCCTCCGGCGCGTGGCGATCATGTGCCACAAGGCCACGACGAACACCGTGTAGGCGCCGAGCCGATGGACGAACTGCACCGTCTTCGGATTCTCGAAGAAGTTGCGCCATGCCGGTTCGAGCAGCAAGAGATCGCCCGGGATGATCCTGCCGTCCATCAGCGGCCAGGTGTTGTAGCTCAAGCCGGCGTCGAGCCCGGCGACAAGCCCGCCGAGATAGATCTGAACCAGCGCCAGAAGAACGATGAAACCGGCCAGCCTCTGCGTCGACCGGTCGGCGGCAGGCTCGGAATGCGGCGCAAGGCCCCGTGCCACAACCATGGTCGCTGTGAAGATCAGCGCCGCGAGCGTCAAGTGTGTGGCCAGACGGTATTGGCTGACGGAGACCCGGTCGACCAGGCCGGAGGCCACCATCCACCAGCCGATGGCGCCCTGCAGGCCGCCGAGGAGGAGAATGCCCAACAGTTTCGTCCCCAGGCCGCGCTCGATGCGGCGCGTCGCCCAGAAAAACAGCAGCGGCAAGGCAAAGACCAGGCCGACGCTGCGCGCCAGGATGCGGTGCGCCCATTCCCACCAGAAGATCGACTTGAACGCCTCGATGCTCATGCCCTTGTTGAGCTCGGCATATTGCGGGATCTGCCGATAGAGCTGGAATTCCTCTTGCCACTCGGCGTCATTGAGCGGCGGGATGATGCCATGGATCGGCTTCCACTGCGTAATCGCAAGGCCGGAATCGGTCAGCCTGGTAGCGCCGCCGACCAGCACCAGCGCAAACAGCACCAGCACCACCACATAGAGCCAGCCGCGCAGCAGGGCCCGATTGTGGAGGTCGCGGTCGCGGGCCACAAATGGCGCGGCAGCTGGTATGGCAGCCATGGTCTCGTCCCGGCAGGTTGGTTTGGCGGATTGGTGGACCATCGCACTCGTGCTGGCAAGGCCATGCAGCGCGGCACGCCGTCGCGCCGCGTCTCACCGGTTGCACAGCTTCGCGCCAGGGCCTATGCGAGGCCAACACTCTGAGTTTGCCGGTCCCTTGTCCGAGTTGCCGGCATCCTCGACAGGAGACCAACCATGCCCCTGCGCCTGAAAAAGCTGATTGGAATGTTTTTGCTGATCGCGCTCGTCATCATCTATGCGCTAGTCGCATCGATCTTCGCGGTCGCCCAGCTGTCGGAGTCGGGCCCGTGGGTGCATTTCCTGTTCTTCCTGCTCAGCGGCCTGCTCTGGGTGCTGCCGGCGATGGGCATCATCAAGTGGTTGATGCTGGAGCCACGGGCCAAGCGCTAAGCGGAACCCGGCCCGCCACCATCAAATCGTAACGAGCATCTTGCCGGCGTTAGCGAGCGGCGTCGTCACGCCCGACAGCATGGTGCGGATATGTGCGAGGCTCTGGTAGCGGCCGTTGACTGAAATGCGCGGCAAGGCATGCAGGAACCCGGCATGTTCGGCGCGCAGCACACCGTGGCGTGTTGTTACGGCGGATGCATAGCCCGAGTCGCGGGCAAAGCGGACTTCGCGACAGCCAACAGCACTTGCATAGCCATAGGGGTAGGCGAAATGGCCGGGCTTTTCGCCCAGTTCCGCCTGCAACATGGCGCGCACGGCGCCGGTCTCCTGCCGGGCGTCGGCTTCTGAAAGCCGCTTCAGATTGCTGTGGTTGATCGTATGAGCGCCGATCGTCACCAGCGGATGCGCGGCGATGCTGCGGATTTCGTCCCAGTTCATCAATGTCCGCAAGCGCGGGCCGTCGGCATCAACGCCATTTGAGCGAGCCAGGTCGCGCAGCACCGCTTGCAGATCCTCCTCACGGACTTCGGAGGTGAGATAGGCATGCAGGCGTGCATTGGCCTGCAGTTTCTTCGCAGGTGTCGAGCAATCGATCGTCAATGGACCGTTCGGTCGCGTCAGAGTGAGGCTGTCGCGCGCGTTGACGATGTCCTCGACCACATCCCACCACAGGTCGGCGGTGCCGTTGATCAGCCCGGGCGCGACATAGATGGTGATCGGCGCACCGTGCTTCTCCAGCAACGGCAGCGCCTCGGTCATGTTGTCGCGATAGGCGTCGTCGGCGGTAATGGTGGCGAACTGGCCACCCTTGCCGCCTGCCTTGATGCGCTCGACGGCTTCGTCCATGGCGACGAAGGCATAGCCGCTCGCCTTCATGTCGGCGATCATGGCATCGAGGAAGCCGGGCGCGATGTTCAAATGGCGGTTGACGCTGTGCGGCTTTTCCGGCGTCGCGGTGACGCGGTGCAGCATCAGTATGGCGCCAATGCCGCCGACGAACGGCTTGGCCAGCGGTGCAAGGCCGGTATAGCGGGCGACGTTCAGCGCCAGTTTCCGGATTGCCTCCCCGCCGTCGATCATTCATTCACCTTTTGCGTCTAGGCTGATCCAAGCACGGAACGCGCCTGCGCGAACCCCCAAATCGCGATCAATATGCCCTAAGGATTGAGGTATGGTTGACGCAACCGCGTCATTTGACGGCAATCGGCTTGCTGCGACCGAGGCGTCGCCGCGCGCCTTGCCGCAGGACCATGCCGGCCTGTCCATTTCAGTGGTGTCGGCGGACGGGCTCGCGGCCTATGCCGAGTTCTGCCGCTCGGCCCTGTTTGGGCCGGCGCAAAGTGCTGCCTGGGTGCTGAACTGGGCTGCGCAGGTCGGGCCGGATTTGCTCGTCGCGACATTGAGCGCCGACGGCAAGCCGGTTTTTTCGCTGGCGCTGGAGGTCACCGCCAACGGTCCGTTCCGCGTCGCCCGCTTCATGGGAGATCGCCACGCCAATGGCAACTTCGTCGCCGCGGACCCGGGCTGGCTGACCGAAGCGGATATCCGGGCCGTCCGATCGATGCTGGCGGCCATTGCCAAGGAACGTCCGGACATCGATCTCGTCGCACTGGAACGATTGCTGCCCAATCTGGACGGCGTCGCCAATCCCCTCGCCTCGCTTGACCATTTTGCCAGCCCCAATCTGTCGCTGGCCGTCGACCTTGTCGGAGGCTTCGATGCGCTGCTTTCTCGCGCCAGCGGCAAACGCAAACGCAAGAAGCACCGTTCGCAGATCCGGAAATTCGAAGCCGTCGGCAGCCATCGCCGCATCGAGGCGCGCACGGCCGACGAGGTCGCAAGGCTGCTCGATGCCTTTTTCGAGATGAAGGAATTCCGCTTCCGCAAGATGGGCATCACCAACGTCTTCGGTGACGAGTTGGTGCGAAGCTTCTTTCACGCGCTGTTCACGCAAGCGCTCGCGGAAGACATACCTTCTTTCGTGCTGCACGGGCTAGAGGTTGCCGGCAAGTTGCGCGCCGTCACCGGATCGAGCCGCTCGGGTAAGCGCCTGATCTGCGAGTTCGGCGCGATTGCCGACGACGACCTCGGCCATACCAGCCCCGGCGACTTCCTGTTCTTCGACAACATCCAGGAAGCCTGCGCGACCGGCTTCGAGGTCTATGATTTCTCCGTCGGCGACGAAGCCTACAAGCGGCTGTGGTGCGATATCGAGACCCAACATTTCGAAGTGCTGATACCACTGACCCGGAAGGGCCGCGTGCTGGCGCTGATGCTCAGGCAAGGCGCGCGGCTGAAAGCCTTCATCAAGAACAACCCGACGATCTGGAAACTGACCAAGATGCTGCGCCGCAAGGCGGCGGGACAGGCGGCATCCACTGCCGGCGAAGACGACAGCTAGCTCTCAGAAATCGAGGGCCTCCCTCAGCGCCGGGCCGGCCCTGACGCGCAAATCCAGATCGGCCTCGATATGATCGAGGTGGTGCAGCATCAGCAGGCTCGCCCGCCCGCAATCTCCGCTCCCCAGCGCGCCGACAATTTCCGTGTGTTCGCTGTGCCCACAGGCTGATATGCCAGACCGCCCGTAAAGCGCGATGACCAATGACGAGCGCGCCACCAGCTCCTCCATGAAGCGCTGCAGGATGGCATTGCCGGCGACGGCGGCAAGCAGCAAGTGGAAATCGCCCGACGCCCTGATTTCGGAACGCCGCGCATTCGGCCCACGCTCGGCAATGAAGCGGCCCTCCTCGTCGAGCTGCGCCTTGAATGCAGCTATGTCGGCAGCGGTGACGCGGCCGCAGGCGGCGATGGCAATGCCCGGTTCGATCAGCCGTCGCGAGGCGAACACCTGGCGCGCTTCCTCTGGCGATGGGTTGGCGACGAAGGCGCCACGGTTGCGCTCGGTGCGCACCAGCCCTTCGAAGGACAGCATCTGCAGCGCCGCGCGTGCCACCGTACGGGAGACGTCGAACAGCGTGCCGACCTCGCCTTCCGACAGTTTGGTGCCCGGCGCCAGCCGGCGGTCGACGATGGCGTCGCGTAGCTGGTCGCGGATCGCCTGGGCACGATCCTGCGTGGCACTGTCGGTGGCGGAATAGATCTGGTCGGCAAAGTTCATGGCGGCAATTCTTTCCGTCCCCTTCTAACGCGACTCTCGACGTCAGCACGAGAGGCAAAGTGGACACGAAGGCAAAAAAGATTGCATACGATTTGTGTATAGATCGCAGACAATCGCCCATAATTTGTGCAACGCACAAAACGCCCGTTTGATAGGCGACACCCGAAAATCCTGATTTCCCCGACAATTCAAATGCTTGGTCGGCAGCATGGCGATTGGCATGCATGATGCTTTGATTAACACGACCAAACGGGGATGCCTGATGTCCAAAGCCGCCGAAATCGACATTGTGTCCGTTTCGAAAGTCTATGGAACGACGACCGCCGTCGAGGGTATCAGCCTCAAGATCCCGGCCGGCACCTATTGCTGCTTGCTCGGCCCTTCCGGCTGCGGCAAGACCTCGACGCTGCGCATGATCGCCGGCCATGAGAGCATTTCCAGCGGCGACGTCCGCCTCGGCAATGTGGTGGTGACGGACTTGCCGCCGGCCAAGCGTGGCACGGCGATGATGTTCCAGTCCTACGCGCTCTTCCCGCACCTCGACCTCATCGACAATGTCGCCTTCAGCCTCAAGATGAAGGGCGTCGACAAGGAAAAGCGCCGTGCCAGGGCGCTCGACATGCTGAAGCTTATGCAGATGGAGGCCTATGCGACGCGCCGGCCCGCACAGCTTTCCGGCGGCCAGCAGCAGCGCGTCGCGCTGGCGCGCGCGCTGATTACCGATCCCGAGGCGCTGTTGCTCGACGAGCCGCTTTCCGCGCTCGATCCGTTCCTGAAGATCCGCATGCGGGCCGAGCTGAAAAAGCTGCAGACGTCACTCGGCATCACCTTCGTCCACGTCACCCACAGCCAGGAGGAGGCGATGGCGCTCGCCGACCTGATCGTGGTGATGAATGACGGCCGCATCGAACAAGCGGCGCCGCCGCGCGACGTGTTCGAGCGGCCGGCCACCGCCTTCGTCGCCCGCTTCATGGGCGACCATAATGTCATCTCCGGCCGGGTCACCGGCGAACGCGGCGCCATGGTCACCTTCGACGTGAATGGCGGCGGCTCGCTTGCCGCCAGCGGCCAACCACGGGACGTGGGAGCGCCGATCGACATCGCCATCCGCACCGACCATGTGCGCATCGGCGAGGCGCCCTCGCCCGGTCTCGGCTTCACCGGCATCGTCTCCAACGTCGAATATCGCGGCGCCACGGTGAAGCTGTCGGTCACCGGCGCCGGCATCGACGATTTCACCGTCATCGTCGACGATTCCGACTTCTTCGCCAAACCCGTCGCCATTGGCAACGCCGTACCGCTCGCCTGGGATTCCGAGGATGCCATTGTCCTCGGCCGCCTGCATTCATGACGTCAACCAAGCAAAACAAGATAGGGGAATAGGATGACAAACACTACGCAAACCAAGGCGGGCATCTCGCGCCGCTCGCTGCTCAAGACGGGTGCCGCTGCCGTTGGCCTTGCCGCCGGCTCCGGTGCCATATCAGGCTTTCCGACAATTTGGGCGCAATCCAACATCACGTTGCGCCAGTTCGGCACCGGCGTGTCGAATCTCAACGCCATCGCCGACAAATGCAAGGCTGATCTCGGTATCACGCTGGAGATGACGGCAACAGATTCCGACGCGGCCGCCCAACGCGCAGTGACCCAGCCCGACAGTTACGACATCGCCGACATCGAATACTGGATCTGCAAGAAGGTGTTCCCGAGCGGCGTCCTGCAGCCGATGGACGTCAGCAAACTGAAGTACTACGACGAACTGGTGCCGCTGTTCAAAACCGGTAAGCTGACGCCCGACAGCGTCATCGCGCAGGGCACGGCGCCGCACACGGTCGGGTATGTCGACGCGCAGGACTCAAAGACCTTCGCCAAGGCACCGACCAACTGGTTCACCATGGTGCCGACCATCTACAACGCCGACACGCTGGGCATCCGCCCCGACCTCGTCGGCCGCGACATCACCACATGGGCCGATATCATGGACCCGGCCTTCAAGGGCAAGACTGCAATCCTCAACATCCCCTCCATCGGTATCATGGATGCGGCGATGATCATGGAAGCCACGGGCAACATCAAATATGCCGACAAGGGCAACATGACAAAGGACGAGATCGACAAAACGATCGACTTCCTGATCAAGGCCAAGCAGGCCGGCCAGTTCCGCGCCTTCTGGAAGTCCTTCGACGAGAGCGTCAATCTGATGGCGTCGGGCGAAGTCGTCATCCAGTCGATGTGGTCACCCGCCGTCGCCGCCGTGCGCTCCAAGGGCATCGCCTGCCGCTTCCAGCCGCTCAAGGAAGGCTACCGCTCATGGGGTGGCGGCCTCGGTCTTGCCGCCCACCTCAAGGGCGCTGAGCTCGACGCTGCTTACGAGTACATCAACTGGTACACGTCGGGCTGGGTCGGCGGCTATCTCAACCGCCAGGGCTACTATTCGGCCAACATGGTCTCGGCCAAAAAATTCATGACCGAGGACGAGTGGGGCTACTGGATCGAAGGCAAGCCAGCCAAGGGCGAGATCAAGGCACCGGACGGCACGGTCATGGAGAAGGCCGGCGCGGTGCGCGACGGCGGCTCGTTCGAGGAACGCATGGGCAAGGTCGCCTGCTGGAACTCGGTCATGGACGAGGACCGCTACATGGTGAAGCGCTGGAACGAGTTCATCGCGGCTTGATCTAGTCAGCGCCCTTTCTCTTCCCCTTCTCTCCTTTGGGAGAAGGGGATTGGCGCGCAGCGCCCGCACCACAAACCTGCACCGAGAGCATTAATGACAGTCGCGCTCGACCGCCCCGCAATTGCCGCCGCCGCGAAACCAGCCCGACGACGACGCTTCGCGTTCGGCGGGGTCACGCCCTATCTCCAATCGGCGCCACTGGCGCTGATCCTCGGCGCATTCCTGCTTCTGCCCATCATCATGATCGTCGTCGTGTCCTTCTGGGATTACGACTTCGCCGCCATGTATCCGGATTTCCTGACCACCAATTATTCCGACGTTCTGGGCTCGTGGGTTACCTGGAAGACCTATCTCAACACCATCAAGTTCGCCGCCATCGTATGGGCGCTGACCTTGTGCATCGGCTTCTGGGTCGCCTATTTCCTCGCCTTCCACATCCGCACCACGGCCATGCAGATGGTGCTGTTCCTGGTCTGCACCGTGCCTTTCCTGACCTCCAACATCATCCGCATGATCTCATGGATTCCGGTGCTCGGCCGCAACGGGCTGATCAACTCGACGCTGGTGCATCTGGGGCTGGTGCCGAAACCGATCGAATGGTTACTCTATTCCGAATTCGCGGTCGTGCTCGCCATGGTTCATCTTTACACGCTGTTCATGGTGACGCCGATCTTCAACACGCTGATGCGCATCGACCGCTCGCTGGTCGAGGCCGCGCGCGACGCGGGCGCGTCCGGCTGGCAGGTGCTGTGGAACGTCATCATTCCGCTGGCCAAGCCGGGCATGGCGATCGGCACCATCTTCGTCGTCACGCTTGTCATGGCCGACTTCTCAACCGTGCAGGTGATGTCGGGCGGCCAGAGCGCCTCCGTCGCGCTGATGATGAAGAACCAGATGTCGTTGCTGCAGTATCCGGCCGCCGCCGCCAATGCGGTGGTGCTGCTGGTGCTGGTGCTGCTGATGGTCGCCGGCATCCTGCGCATTGTCGACATTCGCAAGGAGCTCTGACGTGAGCCACGAAAAACGCACTGTCGGTTTCTACGTGCTGGCGGTCTTCTTCACGCTGTTCGTGTTGTTCCTCTACGGCCCGCTGTCAGCGATCCTGATCCTCTCCTTTCAGGGCGAGACCGGCGGCCTCACCTTCCCGCTCAACGGCGTGTCGCTGCACTGGTTCGCCAATCTATTCGAGCGCCAGGCGGTCGGCGATTTCGGCGGCAGCTTCAAGCGCTCGCTCGTGCTGGGTGTCATGGTGATGATCGTCACCGTCGTGGTGTCACTGCTGGCGGGCCTCGCCTTCCGCCAGAAATTTCGGGGCGCCACCGCGCTGTTCTACCTGGCTGTCGCCAGCCTCGTCGTGCCCTCGATCATCATTTCACTGGGCATCGGCGTGGTCTTCCAGCAGATCGGCTTTCGTCCGGCCTGGTACACGTCCGCTTTCGGCGCGCATCTGACCTGGACCTTGCCGTTCGGCGTACTGATCATGTTTGCAGTCTTCAACCGCTTCTCGCCGGCCTACGAGGAAGCCGCACGCGACCTCGGCGCCACCTCCTGGCAGACCTTCGCCCATGTCGTGCTGCCGATGATCGCGCCGAGCTTGATCGGCGTCGGCCTGTTCGGCTTCACGCTGTCCTACGACGAATTCGCGCGTACGCTGATGACCTCAGGCACCTTCAACACGCTGCCGCTCGAAATCTATGGCATGACCACCAATGTCACGACGCCCGTGCTCTATGCGCTTGGCACGGTGACCACGGTGTTTTCGTTCCTGGTGATCCTGGCGACGTTGGGCGCCATCCTCTATGTCGGCCGCCGCCGGGCGAGAGCGTGACCGTGCAGATACTTGTGGTGAACCCAAACACGACCTCGAGCATGACCGAGACCATCGCGGCCGCCGCACGCGCGGTCGCCGGCGCCTGGACGGAAGTGGTTGCCGTCACTTCGTCCATGGGACCGGTATCGATCGAAGGCTATTATGACGAGGCGCTGGCCGTGCCGGGCCTATTGGTGGAGATCGCCGCCGGCGAGCGCGCTGGCGCGCAGGCAGCCATCATCGCCTGTTTCGACGACACCGGCCTGGATGCGGCACGCGCCATGGCCGGTATCCCAGTCATCGGTATCTGCGAGGCTGCGCTTTCCATCGCTGCTTTCATTGCCCAGCGCTTCACCGTGGTGACAACCACCGAACGCTCGCTTGTACCTGTCGAGGGGCTGGTGCAGCGCTACGGCATGGCGGGACGCGTCCGCGTACGCGCTGCGGACATATCCGTGCTTGCGCTGGAGGACCCGGCATCTGGCGCGGTCGGAAAACTGCGCGACGAAATCGCCCGAGCTATCGCGGAGGATCGCGCCGAGGCCATCGTGCTCGGCTGCGCCGGCATGGCCGACCTTGCGCACCGGCTGCAAGCGGAGTTCCAACTGCCGGTTATCGACGGCGTCGGCGCAGCACTCAAGCAGGCCGAGGCGCTGATCTCGCTCGGCCTGTCGACATCGAAGCGCGGCGCCTATGCAAGCCCGCTGGCCAAGCCCTATCGTGGTGTGCTGAAATCCTTCTCACCCGGAATAGCCGCTGCGGAGTGAGCGCCATGAAGCCGACCATCCGGACGCTGTCGCTGCAAGAGGTGGCTGTTCTCGTCGACTGGGCGGCCGCGGAAGGCTGGAATCCGGGCCTTGAAGACGCGGCGATGTTCCAGGCCGCGGATCCCGAAGGCTTCATCGGCGCCTTTGTCGGCAACGAAATGGTCGCGGCAATCTCGGCGGTGGCCTATGGAATCGAGTTCGGCTTCATTGGCCTCTACATCTGCCGGCCGGACATGCGCGGCAAAGGCTACGGCAAGGCGGTGTGGAACGCCGGCATGAAAAGGCTTGCCGGCCGCACCATCGGGCTCGACGGCGTCGCAGAGCAGCAGGCGAATTACCGGGCCATGGGCTTCAGCCCGGCCTACGAGACCACTCGCTACAGTGGGCGCAAGGTGGGCCCATCGGGCAGAGCGGACGGACTGCGGTTGTTGACGACTGAGCTCGTGCCCGACATTATCGCCTATGACGCGCATTGCTTTCCCGCGCCCCGGCGTGCCTTCCTGCAGCGATGGCTGCAGGCGCCGCATCACGGGCTGGCGGCGATCAATTCGCGCGGCACCAGCGGCTATGGCGTAGCGCGGCGGTGTCGGTCCGGATTCAAGATCGGTCCGTTGTTTGCCGACGACATGAAAATCGCCCTGCAATTGCTGGAACGACTGGCTGGTGCCTGCGAGGGCGGCGATCTGAGCATCGACGTTCCAGCCACCAAACTGGACTTTATCGCAGCGCTCAATGCGGCCGGTTTTGTGCCGACCTTCACCACCACCCGCATGTACAAGGGCCCGCCCCCGAAGCTCGGCCTGCAACGATTGTTCGGCGTGACGACGCTGGAACTGGGATAGCGACCGGACCGGCCTTTGCCAAGGAACTCCTTCAGGCGGCAGTGCGCCGTCCCGGCACCGGATTGCCGGGCGGCTCGTGGCCGAGCGGCGTCACCAGCGTCAGGTCGGGATAGCCGCTTTCGATCAGCTTGACCGCGGCCTGTGTTACGTCGTCGTCCGACTCCAGCATGGAGAGAAAGACCTCGGTGGCATCGCCGGTCAGACGACTGATGCCTTGCGCGTCGGCTGGTCCGCATTCGACCACGACCAGATCATAGGCCGTTGTCAGCGACTGCATGATGATCGGCAGCCGGTCGGCGGCGCGCATGGCGCGGACCGGATCGGCGGTGCCGACGGGAATGACGTGACAGTCCGAGTAGAGATCGGCGTGGATGACGTCGCTGAACTGCGCCTCCGAAGCGAGCAGGTTCGTGATGCCGGGGAAAAGTCCACTGTCCAGCATCGGCCGTGAGGCGGCCCCCGACGCGGTGAGATCCAGCAACAGGACGCGCAGGCCGGCGTCGGCGACCTCGCGTGCTACCAGGACCGCGGACGCGGCGGCCTCGTCGCCCTCCGGCGAGACGAAGATGGCGCGCGCGGCACCGCTGGCGATCAGCTTTTCGGCAGCCTTCTCAACGTCGATCTCACCCAGCGTCGAACGCACCGGTTCGGGCTCGACAGCCGTCTGCTTGGCTGCCGCTGCCTCGGCCATTGCGACCATATCAGGCGCTTCGGCCATGGCGGGCATCGTCGCGTAGGGCTTGGCCTCCGCCGCAGCCGGGCGGTTCCCCATCTCCGGGCGAAGGACGGGATCCCGGAGGACGGCGGGTTCCTGGCGGACAACCGGCATTGCGACCATGTCAGACGCCTGCGCCACATGGGGCATCGCGACCTCATCGATCCGTTCGAAGCGGGAACCGGTCGCCGGACGCATCGCACGCCCGGAAAACAGCTCCCGCAGAAGCGTGACGATGGCCATGATCAGCAGCGATGCGGCGAAAGCGGCGCCAACGATAGGTCCGACCTTCGGGAAATAGGCCTCGGAGGGAACCGAAGCCTTCGAGGCGATCCGGGCGTCGACCGGCAGATAGTTGCGGTCTTGGCGCGAAGCCGCTTCGCGATAGTTGGCCAGATACAGCTCGAGCTGCTGCCGTTTGGCGGTAGCGTCGCGCTGCAGCGCGTCGAGATCGACCTGCTGTTCGCCGGCTTGCGCCGAAGCCGCCTTCAACGTGTTGACGTCGGCGACAAGCTGGTTCTCGCGGGCCTTTGCCGTCTCGGCCTGCATCAACAGGCCTTTCATGATCTTCTGGGCCTCGCTGCGGATCTGCGCGTCGAGATCGGCCAGTTGCGATTTCAGCGCGCGAATACGCGGATGATTGCCAAGCAACGTGGTCGACAGATCGGCGATGTTGGAGCGCAATTCGACCTGTCGCTCGCGCAAGCGCTGGATCAGGTCCGACGACAAAACCTCCGGCACGGCATCCAGCGAACCGCCAGTCTGCAGCGCCCTGCGCACACCGTCAGCGGTCGCTTCGGCAGCGGCGCGGTTGGCGCGCACTTTCGACAGTTCGCTCGACAGTTCCGAAAGCTGCTGGGTGGCCAGCACCGAATTGTTGCCACCCATCAGAAGATCGGACTGTGAGCGATAGGCGGCGACCTTGGCCTCGGCGTCCTTGACCTGCTTCGATAGGTCGGCGATCTCCGGTGCCAGAAAGTCAGCAGCGGCGTTGTTGGATTCGAGCTTTGCCGCCCCTTGCCCCGCTATATAGGCGGCAGCAATGGCGTCCGGTATGGCGGCCGCGAGCTTGGGATCTTCCGACGAGAACTCAATGGCAATGATGCGGGTCTTCTCGACACCATAGACGTTGAGCTTCTCGTGCATTTTCTTAAGGACGCGTTCTTCCGGCGGAATCTCCATCGGATCGCTTTTCAAGCCGACGAGGACCAGGGCGCGGCTCAACGGCGACATGTCGAGCGCGTCGTCGAACTCGGGCAATTTTTCCAGACCAAGCTTTTGTGCGACCTGCTTGAGGATTTCGTTGGAGGAAATTATCTGGACCTGGGTGGCGACGCCCTGTTCGTCCAGAATAGGCTTGTCGGTGTCATTGTTGTTGCTGGCCGGCCGCGTGTAGACAGATTCGCGTGGAGCGATCTCCACCTGCGTCTCGGCCTTGTAGTGGCGGGTTGCCAACGAAGCGAAAGCGAATGCCAGCCCTGTCACCGACAGCACGACGACGACTATGCGCAACCAGTTCCTCGCCAGGCTGGCGAAGAGCTGCCTGAGATCGACATCGACATCTGCGGCCGCGGACTGAACGGACATGCATCCCTACTCCGATACTGGGTCAGGATGCACCGTAAACAACTATGGTAACTCAGCCGTTAAGAACACGGTAAGTTTCCGTTAGGGTTTACTGGCGAGTGAAAAACAAACCTGCAAAAAACGCAAAAACTCTTGCCGATGCGCCATGCGTCAGCCCCTCCCTTTACCGGTCATTAACCCTAACAGGATGATAACGAACCCGATCCCTGATGTTTGCTGCGACCGCCGCAGCGGCAAGTCGAAGGTACCTGTCCGGTCATGAAAAGCACTGCTCCCCTGTTTCGCGCTCTGCTTGCCGTGTCGATGCTTGCTGGCTGTTCCAGCTATCGGCCGACGCCGGCAGCCTTCCACGAGGTGCTTGATCAGCCCTATCGTCTTGGCGCCGGCGACCGCGTCCGCGTCACAGTGTTCGAGCAGGACGGGCTGACCAACACCTACAGCGTCGACCAATCCGGGTACCTCTCCTTCCCGCTTGTCGGCGCCATACCGGCGCGTGGCCACACCGCGCAGCAGTTGGAAAAGCAAATCGCCGACAAATTGCGGCAAGGCTATCTGCGCGATCCCGACGTTTCGGTCGAGATCGATCGCTACCGGCCGATCTTCGTCATGGGCGAAGTGGGTGCCGGCGGCCAATATTCCTATGTCCCCGGCCTGACGGTGCAGAAGGCAATCGCCATTGCCGGCGGATTCACGCCGCGCGCCAACCAGGAAAGCGTCGACATCACCCGCGACATCAACGGCAAGGTGATGACCGGCCGCGTGGTCACTTCCGACCCGCTGCTGCCCGGCGACACCGTCTACGTCCGCGAACGCCTGTTCTGACGAACCACGTGGCGGACACCCTCAGGATCGTCCATTGCTTTCGCTCACCCGTCGGGGGAATTTTCCGCCATGTGCGCGACCTGGCCGAGGCGCAGGTCGCCGCCGGCCATTCCGTCGGCATCGTTTGCGATTCGACGACGGGCGGCGAGTTCGAGGAACATCTGTTCGCGCAGATGAAGGACATGCTGGCGCTCGGCATCCACCGCACGCCGATGCAGCGCCATGTCGGCCCGGGCGACCTTGCCTCGGCCTGGCGCACTTACAGGATCATCAAGGAATTGCGGCCGGACATTTTGCACGGGCACGGCGCCAAGGGTGGCGCCTATGCCCGTCTGTTCGGCTCATTTTTGCGGGTATCAAGGTCTCGCGTAGCCCGCCTCTATTCGCCGCATGGCGGCTCTCTCCACTATGACGAGAACACGACCACCGGAAAGCTGTTCTTCGCGCTCGAGCGCTTCATGGCCCGCTTCACCGACTGCCTGCTGTTTGTCTCCGACTATGAGAGGCGAACCTATCGCCATAAGGTCGGCGAACCGCCGATTCCCAACACCCTTGTCTATAACGGTCTGCGCGCCGCAGAATTCGAACCGGCGATCACCGAGCCCGACGCAGCCGATCTGCTCTATATCGGCATGATGCGCGACCTGAAGGGGCCGGATATCTTTATCGATGCTTTGGCGCTGGCCGGCCCCCAGTTCGGCCGCGCGCTGACCGCGGTCATGGTCGGACACGGCGACGACCTGCCGCGCTATCACGTGCAAGTAAAACGCCTGGGGCTTGAGCGTCATGTCCGCTTCCTGCCGCCGATGCCGGCCAGGGATGCCTTTGCACTGGCGGGGCTCGTCATTGTTCCCTCACGCGCCGAAGCCATGCCCTATATCGTCCTGGAAACGCTTGCCGCGGGAAAACCGATGGTCGCCACCGCAGTCGGCGGCATTCCGGAGATCTTCGGCACGAGTTCCCCTGCGCTGATCCGGCCCGACCCGATCGAGCTTGCTGACAAGATAGGCCAAGCGCTGGCCGACCCTGCTGCCTATATCAACCTGATGCCCGATGGCGCGAACCTCAAGGCGCGGTTCGGCGCCGATGTGATGGCCGCCGACATCGAAAAGGCCTACTTCGCCGCGCTCGACCGATAGCCGTTTCAAAACCACAGGTTGTTTCAAGGGTTTCTTAGCTCTCTTTTGCTATTCACCGTCGGGAAGCCTGCGGAAAGCCCCATGAACGAGATCGACCCCGCGCGCCGCTTTTCAGCAGAGGCGGTGCGTAAATTCGACGGCCCGGCCGATGGCGATACTCCCATCGGCATGAACGATGTCGCCCGCCAGGTCGCTACGCAGTACAGGCGCGATACGATGTCGCCGATCATGGTCAGCGGCGTCCTGCGCATGGTCGAATTCGGCTTGCTGCTGCTGTCTGGGCTCGCCGTCTATTTCCATTTTGTCGGGTTCTTCAATTATCTCGCCTGGCAGTATCCGCTGACGATCGCCGCCGCGTCTTTCCTGGCCGTGGTTCTGCTCGACGTTACCGACTGCTACCAGGTTGTTTCGCTGATGCGGCCGATCGCTAATTTCAGCCGCATCCTGCTGGCCTGGGCTGGTGCCTTCGCGCTGATGGCGTTGACCGCGTTCGCCATGAAGATGGCGCAAGACTATTCGCGCCTTTTGTTCGGCAGCTGGTTCGTCATCGGTTTCGTTCTCATCTTCGGCCTCAGGCTGGTGATGTCGAAGTTGATCCGGCGCTGGGCGCGCGATGGTCGCATGGAGCGGCGCGCCGTGATCGTCGGCGGCGGCAAGGCGGCGGAAATCCTGATCCGTTCGGTCGAAAAGCAGCCTTACAACGACATCCGCATCTGCGGCATCTTCGACGATCGCGGGGACAAGCGCTCGCCGCCCATCGTCGCCGGCTATCCGAAGCTCGGCACCATCTCGGAACTGATCGAATTCGCCCGCATCGCCCGCATCGACATGCTGATCGTGTCGCTGCCGCTGACCGCGGAGTCGCGCGTGTTGCAGCTGCTGAAGAAACTATGGGTGCTGCCGGTCGACATCCGGCTGTCGGCGCATTCCAACGCACTGCAATTTCGCCCGCGCGCTTATTCCTACATCGGCTCGGTGCCGATGCTCGATATTTTCGACAAGCCGATCAACGACTGGGATTCGGTCGCCAAGCGCGCCTTCGATATCGTCTTCAGTCTCATCGGCATCGTCGTGTTCTCGCCGGTGATGCTGGCGACCGCCATCGCCATCAAGCTGGACAGCAAGGGGCCGGTGCTGTTCCACCAGAAGCGGCACGGCTTCAACAACGAGATCATCGAGGTCTACAAGTTCCGTTCGATGTATACGGACAAGGCCGACCCGACCGCCAAGCAGACGGTGACCAAGAACGACCCGCGCGTCACCCGCATCGGCCGCTTCATCCGCAAGACCTCGATCGACGAGTTGCCGCAGTTCTTCAACTCGCTCTTGGGTTCGCTGTCGCTTGTCGGTCCGCGCCCGCATGCCATCGCGGCGCAGTCGCACAACCTGTTCTACAACGAAGTGGTCGACGGCTATTTCGCGCGCCATAAGGTCAAGCCCGGTGTCACCGGCTGGGCGCAGATCAATGGCTGGCGCGGCGAGATGGACACCAACGAGAAGATCCGCATGCGGACGGAGTACGACCTCTATTACATCGAGAACTGGTCACTGCTGTTCGACTTGCGCATCCTGTTCCTGACGCCGGTCCGGCTGCTCAACACGGAAAACGCCTATTGAGCGCGATCAGCCATGATTTGCCGCGCGCGGCGGTCAACGCCAAGCTGATCGCACTAATCTCCTCATGGGCGGTCTTCCTCGGCATATTCCTGTCCGGCTTCGTCATCAGCGAACCGGCGCCCTACGAGCTCTACATGGCGGGGCTGATCGCCATCTGGGCCCTGTTCGGCCTCAGGGTGTCGCGTGCGGCAATGCCGCTCCTGATGCTGCTGGTGACGATGAACATCGGCGGCATGATGTCGATGACGCAGATGTCGGATCTCGCCAATACGCCGCTCTATCTCGCCGTCTCGCTGTTTCTTGCCTTCACCGCCGTGTTTTTCGCCTCGGTGACGGCGGTGCAACCCAGCCTCTACCGGCTGATCTTCGTCGCCTATGTCGTGTCGGCGGTGATAACCTCGCTGCTTGGCATTGCCGGCTATTTCCACGCCTTTCCGGGCGCGGAGATGTTCACCAAATACGACCGCGCCGCCGGCGCTTTCCAGGATCCAAACGTGTTCGGACCATTCCTGGTGCTGCCCGGCATCTATCTGCTCTATCTGCTGTTGACCGGACCGGTCACACGTATGCCGCTGTTGGCAGTGCCGCTGCTGATCATCACGGCGGGCATCTTCTTTTCCTTCTCGCGCGGCGCCTGGGGCATGTTCGCCGTCTCGGCTGTCCTGCTCACCGGCTGCCTGTTCCTGCAGAGCGCCAGCGGCATATTCCGGCTGCGCGTGGTGGTGATGACGATCGCCGCGCTGGCACTGCTGGTCGTCGCCATGATCGTCATCCTGCAACTGCCCGGCGTGTCGGAAATGTTCTCCAACCGCGCCCATCTCGAGCAGAGCTACGACACCGCCCGCCTCGGCCGTTTCGCCCGCTACGGGATCGGCTTCCAGATGGCGATGGAGCATCCGTTCGGCATCGGCCCGCTGGTCTTCGGCAAGATTTTTGGCGAGGACACCCACGACATCTGGCTGAAGATGCTGATGGACTATGGCTGGCTCGGCTTCGTGTCGTTCCTTGCGCTCGTCTTATGGACGATATCAGCTGGCTTCCGCATCCTGCTGCGCGACCGGCCGTGGCAGCCCTATCTCCTGTGCGCCTATGTCGCCTTCATCGGCAACATCGGGCTCGGCACCTTCATCGACATCGACCACTGGCGCCACGTCTACCTGCTGCTCGGCCTGATATGGGGCGCGATTGCACTGGAGTATCGCCATCAGCGACTGTTGCGGCCTGCGTCGGTACAAGCAAGAAGCTAAAGATTGGAACCTGATCTGGCTGGATTTCCAGCCAATGCGGACTCGGGGGAAGTCCTGCCTCAAAATGGTCGGAGTGGCCGGATTCGAACCGACGACCCCTTGACCCCCAGTCAAGTGCGCTACCGGGCTGCGCTACACTCCGGACCGGTCGCGATGTATCGTGATAACCCCGGTCGGGTCAACCGAAATTCGGCGCCTATCATGCCGGTACGATCGCGGCTGCCGGCGAGCCCTGCAATACCGGGCCTGACCTACCCTTGGCAGACATCGACCCACTCAGCACCAGTGAGATCGATCATGCGCTGTAGCGCGATTCGCACCGCGGCATTGGTGGCGCCTGCGGCTGGCACGACCTCGTCGAATTCGCGCAGCGATACATCACAGAAGGTCGGCAGTGGCGCCGGCAGGCCGAACGGGCAGACGCCGCCGACCGGATGGCTCGTCGCTTCGACAACCTCGGCGGCGTCGAGCATGCGCGGCTTGCCGCCGAACTGGTCCTTGAACTTGCGGTTGTCCAGCCTGGCGATACCGCTGGTCACCACCAGCATGGTGCGATCGCCGACGCGCAGGCAGATCGTCTTGGCGATCTGTGCCGGCAGCACGCCATGCGCCTCCGCCGCCAAGGTCACCGTCGCCGAACTCGCTTCCGTGACGATGACATCGATGTCGGGTGCGCGGGTGGCGAAGAAGGCACGAACGGATTCCAGGCTCATCGTCAAAATCCATGATTCAAAAGTTGATGAATGGCAGAGTGACTTCCAGCGGATTTTGGCCGCCGCGCGTATGAACACGCGCGACACACAAATCGGCAAGCCCCAGACTGAAGCGAATGCAGCGGCAGGTACAAAGAACCCGCCAAGGAGGCCTTGGCGGGTTCTTGGAACACCTGGTGCAGATTATGACAGGGATCGGCCTTGCGCGGCCGGCGTTGGCACGGCCGGAGTGATCAGGGCCTCCTGGGGAAGTCGAAGCGCGGACACAATACGACGCAGCTTCAACGGATCGGTCACCTTGCCGCTCTCGATATCCTCAATCTCGTCGACCGCCAGACCGCACGTCAGGGAAAGCTTTTCCACGCTGTAGCCGCGGGCCTCCCGCATCGCTCTGAGGGTGCTGTAATCAGGCCCGCTCCCGTTGATTGCCGATTCGGGGCGGGCTTCGCTTTTTGCATTATGGGGCATTGGCAACTCCATGACTGAAAGGTTTGATCAAATGAGGAGTGTTGCCTGAGACGACCGGGAAGATGCCCGCTCGCCAGCGATTTGCCAAGAGCCAAACGGACCGTCACGGGATCGTGAACCAGCCGCCTGCGAGGCGCGGCGTTTCGGCCCTGGCGATGATGACGGCGGCGGCCCTGGATTGCGCAGAAACAGTCCGGAAACAAGATTCTACAATCGGGAGATACTGACGAAAAAATTCAGGGGCGTAATCCCATTCGCAGCGATCGGATCACCGACCCGATGACCTGCTAAAAAGGAAACGATCCATGAAGAAGTCCCTTCTCTCTGCCCTCGGGCTTGCAGTTGCACTTGCTTTCACGGTGCCGGTGATCGGCGCAACGAGCGCGGATGCGGCCCCGATGGCAAGACATCATCGGCATCACCATCATCGTCACCACCACCACCCTGTTTGCCACTATGGGATGCATCGCCGCCATCACGTTCATCACCACCACATGAAGAAGATGATGAGGAAGGCCTACTAAGCATGCCAACCAGAAGACCGGCCTTGGCTACTTGTTCAAGGCTGGTCTCCTCTTGGCACTGCGGCGCGACACGATGCGGGCGCGTCGATTTCGTCGAACGACAGCGTCGGGGATCTTCAGCATCCGAATGACCGGGCCTACTCCTCAGCGCCGGCTGAACAGCAGGCTGGCGACGAGGCCAACCACCACAAGGCCGACCGCAGCGGCTACCGCCGGATGATCGCGGGCCGACTTCTCGATCACTCTGCCCCGTTTGCGGATTGCCGGCATGGCATCGCGCAGACGTTCGGCAAGATCGGAATAGGTGTCGAGCGCGGCATCGCGACCGTCCTCGTAGTAGGCACCGCCTCGCTTGGCCACTGCCTTTCTCAGGCTGGCCAATTCCTTGGTCAGAGCCGCGACCTGTCTGTCGATATCCATGCCAGAGAGGGTCGAAGATGATGCCATGATGTGTTTCCTTCACGTTTAGAAGGAAGCGTAACGCCTCATCGGAAGACGGGTTCCGGTTTTCGAAATATCGATATCGCTTCGGGCAGCTCTATCTCTTTGTTTTTACGCAATTTCCAAGGGAAAGCGCTATGCGCTTTTCCCGGGAAAACCGTTTCACACTTCTCCTGGAACTGCTTTAGCGCACCTGGTCAAGCAGGCGCTTGCATTCCAGAAGGTCGAACAGCGCTTCCTGCAGCAGCGCGCGATTGTCGCGCGAGAGTTTCGACGCGTCCGGCTGCACCGGACCGTCCTCGTCGCTCTTGCCAAGGCCGAAAAAGCGGCGGCTGGGTTTGACGCGCGGCTGGCCAACCAGTTCGTCGTCCATGCCGCGCGGCTGGGCCGCGGGAGTCAACGGCACTTGATCGGCCTGCTTTCGCTGCGAGATCGCCTCGACGGCCGCCATGTCGCCACTGCCGATGGCGACCAGGAAATGGTTGCCGTTCTCGCGCAACAGCTTCTGCACGCCCTTGATGGTATAGCCCTGGTCGTAGAGCATGTGGCGGATGCCCTTGATCAGTTCGACATCCTGCGGCCGATAGTAACGACGACCGCCGCCGCGCTTCATCGGCTTGATCTGGGTGAAACGCGTTTCCCAGAAGCGCAGCACATGCTGCGGCAAATCGAGATCCTCAGCGACCTCGCTGATGGTACGAAAGGCGTCGGGGCTCTTGTCCATGGGCGAATCCTCACGCTGGACGATGATCCGGCTTGTCCTGCCGAATCGGGTCTCATTTCAGCGGTTTATGAAGCAATATTCAAGCCCGGCGTCATGGCGGCGGCGGTTTTCAACCGCGCGATGGTCTACTTGCCGCTTTTGGCCTTGCCGCTTTGGTGGGAGCGCAAGATACGGTTCTTCAGGACGTTCGACGACTTGAAGGTCATCACCCGGCGCGGCAGGATCGGCACTTCTTCGCCGGTCTTCGGATTGCGGCCGATGCGCTCGTTCTTGGAGCGAACGTGGAACGTCGCGAAGGACGACAGCTTCACCGTCTCGCCACGGACGATCGCCTCGCAGATTTCGTCCAGCACCGCTTCGACGAGTTCGGCCGATTCAGTGCGCGACAGGCCGACCTTCCGGTAAACCGCCTCGGCAAGGTCGGCGCGCGTAAGTGTCTTTCCCCCCATCCGACCGTCCCATCAGCTCAAAACACAAAATTCGGCACAACAACGATAGAGCCTAAGTAATTGATCCGGCAAGGTCAAGGACCGAAACCGGACCGTTTGGCACTTACCAGCGAACCAGGACCGCACCCCAGGTAAAGCCGCCACCCATGGCTTCCAGAAGCACGAGATCGCCCTTCTTGATGCGGCCGTCGGCGACGGCCACCGAAAGCGCCAAGGGCACGGAAGCAGCCGAGGTGTTACCGTGCAAATCGACCGTGACCACCACCTTTTGCTCGGCTATCCCGAGCTTCTTGGCGGAAGCGTCAATAATTCGTTTATTGGCCTGGTGCGGCACGAACCAATCGAGGTCATCGGCGGTAATGCCGGCTTGCGCGAACGTCGCTTCGATGACGTCGGTGATCATGCCCACCGCATGCTTGAAGACTTCGCGGCCCTCCATGCGGAGGTGGCCGACCGTGCCCGTGGTCGACGGCCCGCCGTCGACGAAAAGCTTGTCCTTGTGAGTACCGTCCGAGCGCAGGCTGGCCGCCAGGACGCCACGGTCGGCGATCGCGCCAGTCCCCTCGCCGGCTTCCATGACCATGGCACCGGCACCGTCGCCGAACAGCACGCAGGTCGAGCGGTCGCTCCAGTCGAGGATGCGCGAGAACGTTTCCGAGCCGATGACCAGGACGCGCTTGGCGAAGCCGCCGCGGATGTAGAGATCGGCGGTGGCCACGGCATAGACAAAGCCCGAGCAGACCGCCTGCAGATCGAAGGCAAAGCCGTGATGCATGCCGAGCCGGTTCTGGATATCGACAGCGGTGGCCGGGAAGGTGTTGTTGGGCGTCGAGGTCGCCAGCACGACCAGATCGATGTCGGCAGGCGTTAGACCCGCATCGGCAAGTGCTGCGCGCGCCGCCGCCTCACCGAGCGAAGCCGTGGTCTCGTCATCCCCGGCGATATGGCGCTGGCGAATGCCGGTGCGCTGCGCGATCCACTCGTCGGATGTTTCGACCATGCCTTCGAAATCGGCATTCTTCATGATTCTGCGGGGCAGCGCGGCGCCCGTGCCGCGCACGACTGATCTGATCAAAGTTCTTTCCTATTCCTTTGCGTCGGTAACGACGTCGGATTTCCTGTTTGCCTGGGCATGCGGGTTGCGCGCATGGAACAGGTGGAGGTCGGCCTCGATGCGATCGAGCAGATTGTTGCGCACCATATCATAGCCAAGCTCGATCGCCGCGGCGAAGCCGTCCGAATCGGCACCACCGTGGCTTTTCACCACGATGCCGTTCAGTCCAAGGAAGACGCCGCCGTTGGAGCGGCCGACATCCATCTTTTCGCGCAGGCGATCGAAAGCGCCCTTGGCGAAGATGTAGCCGATCCTGGCCATCAGCGTCCGGCTCATCGCTGCGCGCAGATAACCACTGATCTGGCGCACCGTGCCTTCCGCCGTTTTCAGCGCGATGTTGCCGGCAAAGCCTTCGGTGACGACAACGTCGACCACGCCCTTGCCGATGTCGTCGCCCTCGACGAAACCATGATAGTTCATCGAGGCCATGTTGGCTTCGCGCAGCATGCGCCCGGCCTCCTTGACCTCTTCCTGGCCCTTGATCTCCTCAACCCCGACATTGAGCAGGCCAACGGTCGGCCTGGCGACGCCGAAGACCGAGCGCGCCATGCCGGTGCCCAGAATGGCAAAGTCGATCAGCTGGTGCGCATCGGCGCCGATGGTGGCGCCAACGTCCAACACCACGCTTTCGCCCCGCAATGTCGGCCACAGGGCCGCGATCGCCGGGCGATCGATGGTGGCCATGGTGCGCAGGCAGAATTTCGACATCGCCATCAGCGCGCCGGTGTTGCCGGCGGAAATGCAGGCGTCCGCCGTGCCGGCCTTGACCGCTTCGACCGCCTTCCACATCGACGACTTCCAGCGGCCCTGGCGCAGCGCCTGGCTCGGCTTGTCGTCCATTCTGACCGCCACCTCGCAATGGAAGAACTCGGTGACCGCGGCGAGCTTCGGAAATTTGGCGAGTTCCGGGCGCACGACCTCCTCACGCCCGAAGATGACGAAGCGGATGTCGGGACGGCGGGTCGCGACGGTCATGAGCGCCGGAATGACCACGGCTGGTCCGTGATCGCCGCCCATGGCATCGATGGAAATCCTGATCACGCGGTATTTATCTCACGGTTAGGCGGCAGGTCGCTTCAGCGACCGCGAAGGTTCGGCGAAAATAACGGTTTTGGGCTGCCGCACAACCGGCTTTTCCGTCACGGGCGAGGTTTTCAGGATTTTCCCAGCAAGGATCGCAGTTTTTGCTGAAATTCATTCTCCGCCGGTTCGGTCTCGCTGCCGGCCGCCAGCGAGGCACCCTGCTTGCGCGGATAAGGGTCGATGGCCAGTCCGAAGTACTGTTCGGCAAGTGCCCCGACATCGATCGTGTCACCGGAAAACGTTTCGGGACTGTCAGGGCCTTCGGCGTCGAGCAGGATCTCGCCGCCACCCTCGAAACCCTGCCGTCCAAGCTTGGAGTCCTCAGGCAGCAACAGCGCTTCGACCGGTTCGTCGATATGCGCCTCGACAGGCTCGAGCGTGACGATACAGGCCTGGGTGATGTCAGCTTCGACGCGGCCGCTGACCTTCACGCCATTGCGCTTCCATGACGCCACCAGAATCTCGGCGCGATAGGATTCGACCGAAATCAGCCCGTGCTCCTCGGCCAGCGCTGCACGCTGTGCGGCATCGGCCTCGATGACCACTGGCAGACCCTTCTGCGGCAGGCGAGTGACGTTTGCGCGGAAGGATACCGGGCTTTGCAGGTCAACGTGCTTCATTGTTCAACCTCCCTTGGCGACGGGAAACGCCAGCGTGCCGGCGACAATCGATTCGGATGGCTGCGCGGCCAATTGATCGCGAGCATCGGTGACGTAGTTGGCAAGGAGCGATGCTTCCGGCCAGGCGCCGGAGTCGGGCCGGACGTTGCGGGCAAGGGCTGCGGTGAGCCCGTCGCGCTCATTTCTTTCCAGCGCATCGTCATATGCGGCGGTTCGGCCATAAAACATCCTTGCCAACTTTTTCATGCGCTTGGGTACACCGACATCGCCGACGCCCAATTCCCGCAGCGAATGATCCACGTCGAGGAAGAACTCGTCGATCAGCACCTGGGCAACCTCTTGCGACACGCCACCCTCGCCGCGCAACCGGTGCTGGAACAGGAACATGTGCAGCGACAGCATCTCGAAACGGCCAAGCGGCGTGTCCGGCACATTCCAATGGGAATAAAACACGGTCTGCCGCGCGGCCGCCACGATTTGTGCGTAAAGCGCCTCGGTGATAGCGCGGTTGGCGTGGCGTTCGCGGCCAAAAAGGCGCTGGAACATTGGGGATGGTCTCCTGGGGACCGTTTGTTGAAGTGGCCTTGTTGCATCGGCAAGCAAGCTGGTTTACCGGTTTCGCGGCCCAGCGCAAGTTGCGGCCAGCTAATGGAGTTGTTGTTGCGCGCGCTGAATTTCAAGTCGACCTTCTCGTCCAGGCCTGCCGGCGCAATCTCGCTGCTGGTTATCATTTCGGCGCTTTCCGCCTGCCACACCTCCAAGATGGTCGGTGACCTCAGCCCAAGCGAGACGCTGACGCAGGGGTACGTCATCGACCAGCAGGCAATCGATTCGGTGCCCGTCGGCTCCAGCCGCGAGCAGGTGCTGCTGGCGCTCGGCACGCCGTCGACGACGGCGACCTTCGACAATGAGGCGTTTTACTACATTTCGCAAACGCGCAAGCGCTACGTCGCCTTCGACAAGCCGAGGCTCATCGACCAGAAGGTGCTGGCGGTCTATTTCGGCGCCGACGGCCGCGTCACCCAGATCGCCAAATATGGCTTGAAGGACGGCAAGATTTTCGACTTCATCTCGCGCACCACACCGACCGGCGGCAAGGATCAGAACTTCCTCAGCCAGATCATCAACGGCGCCAGCAAGCTGGCCCCCGGTGTTCCCGGCGGCGGCACTCCCTGACCTCAGACCGCCTTCCCCCGGGGAGAGCAGCACCATCTCAGGCGACCAAAAACCCGCGGGAGCGATCCTGCGGGTTTTTGTTATGGTCGCCGTCAAGGCGAGGCGGCGGCATGCTCGCCAAACAGAATTGGGGTGGCCGACAGTCGAGACGCCGGCCAGGCCTGGGCGCTTGCGTTATCGCGAACGCATCGAAGGCCGGGCCGAAGAGAAGCACTGAGGGATCGACGTCGTGTCGTTCAATAGCAAAACCCGCGGGATCGCTCCCGCGGGTTTTTTTGAGCAATGCTCGTCGATCAGCCGTGCGCGAGCACGGCCAGCAGCAGGAGAGCCACGATGTTGGTGATCTTGATCGCCGGGTTGACGGCCGGGCCGGCGGTGTCCTTGTAGGGATCGCCGACCGTGTCGCCTGTCACCGAAGCCTTGTGCGCCTCGGAACCCTTGCGATGCTTGACGCCGTCCTTGTCGACAAAGCCGTCCTCGAAGGACTTCTTGGCGTTGTCCCAGGCACCACCGCCAGAGGTCATCGAGATGGCGACGAACAGGCCATTGACGATAACGCCGAGCAGCGAGGCTCCCAGCGCTGCAAAGGCGGATGCCTTCGAGCCCGAGATCAGCAGCACGCCGAAATAGACGACGAGCGGCGCCAGCACCGGCAGCAGGGACGGGATGATCATTTCCCGGATCGCGGCCTTGGTCAGAAGATCGACCGCGCGGGCGTAGTTCGGCTTGGAGGTGCCGGCCATGATGCCCGGATCCTCGCGGAACTGCTTGCGCACCTCCTCGACGATGGCGCCGGCCGCACGGCCGACAGCCGTCATGGCGATGCCGCCGAACAGATACGGGATCAGGCCGCCGAAGATCAGACCGGCGACGACGTAAGGATTGGACAGATCGAAGGAGATCTCGCCCATGCCCTGGAAGTAGGGATATTTGTCGCCATTGGCGGCAAAGAACTTCAGGTCGTTCGAATAAGCGGCGAACAGCACCAGCGCGCCGAGGCCGGCCGAACCGATGGCATAGCCCTTGGTCACAGCCTTGGTGGTGTTGCCGACCGCGTCGAGGGCGTCGGTGGAGTGGCGCACTTCCTTGGGCAGGCCGGCCATTTCAGCGATGCCGCCGGCATTGTCGGTGACCGGGCCGAAGGCGTCGAGCGCAACGATCATGCCGGCAAGGCCGAGCATCGTCGTGACCGCGATCGCCGTGCCATAGAGCCCGGCGAGCTGATAGGTCGAGATGATGCCGCCGACGATGACGATCGCCGGCAGTGCCGTCGATTCCAGCGAGACCGCAAGGCCCTGGATGACGTTGGTGCCGTGACCGGTCACCGACGCCTGGGCGATGGAGTTGACCGGGCGCTTGTTGGTGCCGGTGTAGTATTCGGTGATCACGACGATGAGACCGGTCACCGCGAGGCCGATCAGGCCGCAGATGAACAGGTTCTTGCCGGTGATGACCATGCCGGCGACGGTGCCGATCTCGCCCCAGCCAAGACATACGGAGGTGGCGACGCCGAGACCGACGACGGACAGCAGGCCGGTGACGATCAGGCCCTTGTAGAGGGCGCCCATGATCGAGCCGTTGGAGCCGAGCTTGACGAAGAAAGTGCCGACGATCGAGGTCAGGATGCAGGCGCCGCAAATGGCGAGCGGATAGAGCATCGCAGCACCCAGAACGGCGGTGCCGCCAAAGAAGATGGAGCCGAGAACCATGGTGGCGACAACGGTCACCGCATAAGTTTCGAACAGGTCGGCGGCCATTCCGGCGCAGTCGCCGACATTGTCGCCGACATTGTCGGCGATGGTGGCGGGGTTGCGCGGATCATCCTCGGGAATACCGGCTTCGACCTTGCCGACGAGATCGCCGCCGACATCGGCACCTTTGGTGAAGATGCCGCCGCCGAGACGGGCGAAGATCGAGATCAGCGACGCGCCGAAGCCGAGCGAGACCAGCGAGTCGATGACGATGCGGTCATCGGGCTGAAGGCCCAAGAAGTGGGTCAGGACGAGGTAGTAGATCGACACGCCAAGCAAGGCCAGGCCAGCAACGAGCATGCCGGTGATGGCGCCCGACTTGAACGCAATGTCGAGGCCGGCAGCGAGGCTGTTTGATGCGGCCTGCGCCGTGCGAACGTTGGCGCGAACGGAGACATGCATGCCGATGAAGCCGGCGGAGCCCGAAAGCACTGCACCGATCAGGAAGCCGACCGCGGCGGTGATGGACAGCAACCACCAGGCGAGCAGGAGGACGACGACGCCAACGATGGCGATGGTGGTGTACTGACGCGCCAGATAGGCTTGTGCGCCCTCGCGGATGGCCGCGGAGATTTCCTGCATGCGTGCATTGCCCTGATCGGCCGCAAGGACCGAACGTGTCGCCCAGATGGCGTAAAGGATTGAAAGCAAGCCGCAGGCGATGACGGCGGAGATAATTGTCATTGCCGGATTTTCCTCGATTGATGGCCCAAAAGAACCCCTCCCTGGGCCGTTGAGACAAAGACCGGATTCCGCGCACGGAATCCGCCTCTTCGCAGCGGTGTATGCGAAACAGGGCTGCGAACGTCAAGATATTGTTCGGTTTTTGCCCGGCTTTCGCCCAAAAGTGGAAAGCGGCGGCATTATTATCGGCGCCATTACAGAATTAGATCGATTGAATGAAGACGATTTCGTCTGGTTGCCGGCGATAAGGACGGACGCCCGGGCTGATCCAAACCGACACTGCGGAGTTGGCCGCACGATCGCCTGCTTTGCAAATGCTCATCGCGAGCATATCTTCTGGACCAAGACAGGAGTTGGTCAATGAAATTCAAAGCTATTGTCCACGAAGCCGAGGAAGGTGGATTCTGGGCCGAAGTCCCCGCCATTCCAGGGTGCGCAACGCAGGGAGAAACCCTGGACGACCTGTTGGCAAATCTGCGCGAAGCCATTGAGGGCTGTCTTTCAGTCGACCTTCCGTCGTCCTTGACTTCGGAACCCGGCAGGATCGTGGAAGTCGCAGTTTGAAGTCCATTTCCGGCAAGGAACTCTCGCGGGCAGTCGAACGACGCGGTTGGCAGCTTCTGCGCGTCGCCGGAGCCATCATATCTACGGAAAGCAGGGAAGCGTCGTACGTCTCTCGATTCCGAGACACGGCAATACGCCGCTCAAGACTGGCCTGTTGCGCCATCTTATGAAGATGGCGGAAGTTGGCGAAGATGAAATCTGAAACCGACTACTCGGTCTCCCGGCCCATGCGGCGCGCCGTGTAGCGCTCGATCGCCGACAGGCCGTCATAGATCAGGACGGCCAGGGCCGCCACGATCAGGCCGCCCTGCAGGACGAAGGCGAGGTTGTTCGACAACAGCCCGGCGATGATCACTTCGCCGAGGGTCCTGGCGGCCACCGTCGAGCCGATGGTGGCGGTGGCAAGACTGATCACCACCGACAGTCTGATGCCGCCGAGGATGATCGGGGCGCTGAGCGGCAGTTCGACCTTGATGAGCCTTTGCCAGCCGGTCATGCCGGCACCGCGCGCCGCCTCGACGACATTGGCCGGCAGCGTCGTCAGGCCGGTCAGCGCATTTTCGAAGATCGGCAGCAGGCCGTAGAGAAACAGCGCGATCAGCGTCGGCCTCTCGCCGAAGCCGACGGCCGGCACCGCAAGCGCCAGCACCGCCACCGGCGGAAAGGTCTGGCCGATGTTGACCAGGCTGCGCGACAGCGGCAAGAATTCGGCGCCGGCCGGCCTTGTGACCAGGATGGCAAGCGCTACAGCGACAATGGTCGCGGCCACGGTGGCGATCAGGACGGTGCGCAAATGCAGCAATGTCAGCGTCAGCAGGCTGCCCTGGTTGTAGATTACCGGCGCGTTGTTCTCTGTCAGCGGCTTCAGCAACGGCTCGAACCAGCCGGGATTGGTGACGAAAGCAACGAGCAGCACCACCAGGGCTAGCCTGAGCAGCGATGGAAGCCAGGGCTTCATGCCGGCCTCGCCGCGCGTTTCACCAGACCGTCGACCGTGACGCGGCCAAGCGGCTTGCCGTCGGCGCCTTTGACGGGCAGCGCCGGCCTGCCTGACCACAGCAATTCAGCCAATGCATCGCGCTGGCTGGCGTCGCCGGGGATCGATTCGCCTTCGGCGGCGCCTTTCTCCACGGCGTCGCGCACGCGGCCGAGAGACAGCAACCGGAACGGCCGCTCGCTGGCGCCGACCAGGGTTTCGACGAAGGCGCTTGCCGGCTTCGCCAGGATTTCGGCGGGCTTGGCGTATTGCACAAGCTTGCCGGCGTCCATCACCGCGATCTTGTCACCCATATGCACGGCCTCTTCCATATCGTGCGTGACGAGAATGATGGTGGTGCCGAAGCGCTTCTGGATCGCCAGCAGATCCTCCTGCGCCTTGGTGCGGATGATCGGGTCCAGCGCGCCGAACGGCTCGTCCATCAACAGCACGTTGGGCTCGGCGGCGAGCGCGCGGGCAACGCCGACGCGCTGCTGCTGGCCGCCGGACAGTTCGTGCGGATAGCGCGGCCCGAAGGCTTGGGGATCGAGCTGGTAAAGCGTCATCAGTTCGTCGACGCGGGCCTTGATGCGGTCTTTGTCCCAGCCGAGCAGCACCGGCACGGTGGCAATGTTCTGCGCCACCGTACGATGCGGAAACAGGCCGTGGCCCTGGATCGCATAGCCGATGCTGCGGCGCAGTTCGTAACCGGGCAGCGAGCGATTGTCGGCGCCGTCGAGCTTGATGATGCCCGAGGTCGGTTCGACCAGACGGTTGATCATGCGCAGGAGCGTCGTCTTGCCCGATCCGGACGTGCCGACGATAACGGCGATGGTGCGCGGCTCGATGACCATCGAGACATCATCGACCACCGTCGTTGCGTCGTAGCGCTTGGTAATGCCTTCGATCTCGATCATGCCGTTTCAACCCTGCGCTTGGTGGCGGTCATTTCGATCACCGCGTCGAGGACGATGGCGGCGGCGAAGGCCAGTGCCACCGTCGGCACCGCGCCGAGCAGCACAAGGTCCATCGCCGTCTGGCCGACACCCTGAAAGACGAACACGCCAAAACCGCCGCCACCGATCAGCGCGGCAATGGTGGCAAGGCCGATATTCTGCACCAAAACGATGCGGATGCCGGTGAGGATGACAGGAAAAGCCAGCGGAAACTCGACGCCGAACAGGCGCTGCCTCTCGGTCATGCCCATGCCGCGCGCGGCGTCGTTGGCGGCCCGCGGCACGCCGGCGAGACCGACCACGGTGTTGGCCACAACCGGCAGCAGCGAATAAAGGAACAGTGCGACGAAGGCGGGCGCGGTGCCGATGCCGCGAATGCCGAGGGCAGCAGCCCCCGGCACATGCGTGGCAACCCAGCCGAGCGGCGCGATCAGCAGGCCGAACAGCGCGATCGAGGGAATGGTCTGGATGATGTTGAGCACGTTGAGCACGCCGGCGCGCAGCCCTTCGACGCGATGGCAGAGGATGCCGAGCGGCAGGCCGACAACCACCGCGGCAAGCAGCGAACCGAGCGCCAGCGTCACGTGCTTGGAACCTTCGATCCAGAAACTGTCGGCGCGGTTGAAATATTCCTTCAGGATCGACAGATTGTCCCAGCTTCCCGAAATCAACAACAGCCCGATCGCCAAAGCCGCTACCATGAGCGCGCCAACTCTCGCCCAGGGCGACAGGTTCAGCCGTGTCAGCACGTCGGCGAGCAAAAGCGTGAAGGCGAAGATGAGACTCCAGAAACCGGAGGCCGGCGAAATTCTCGCAAAGGTGTTGCCCGCCGGCGTGAGAAATGTGCCGGCGACGCCGATCAGCATCGCGAGCGCGGCAAGCGCCACCGCGCTGGCTGCCAGGCGCAGCGCGAGCGGTGTCCTGAACAGCGCGACAAGTGCCGCGGCGACTATGATGGCGAGCAGCATCGGCCCGGTCGCTGCCGGCAATGCCTCGATAATCGAGCGCGCCTGACCGGGGACGATGCGGTTGGCACGGAACGTGGCAAAGGGCGCCGCAAAAGCCGCGTAGGCTGATATCGCGGCGATCACCACGCCGAGCTTGTCGAAGCGGAGGGTCATGGCTGCCCCCCATGAGGAGCGATTTGCCACGTCTCGCAGCTCTCTCTGGGGATTGGCGAAAGCCCACGCGACATCCGATCTCCCCCCTTGCGGGGGAGATGGCCGGCAGGCCAGAGGGGGGTGTGAAGGATCGCCAACTTTCGAGTGTCTGTTTGTTCAGAAGCAACCCTGTCGAGGCACGCAACTTTGACGGGTTGAGAGGTCGGCGGGACAGCACCCCCCTCTGTCCTGCCGGACATCTCCCCCGCAAGGGGGGAGATCAGCAGCTTCCAGAGGGAGGTGCCTTGCACCCGTGTCACTATGAGCTAGGTGCAGACTATTTCAAAAACCCGTTCTTCTTCAGGAAGTCTTCGGCGACGCCCTTGACCGGCTCACCGCCGACCTGCACGCGCCCGTTCAGTTCCTGCAGCGTGACAAGGTCGAGCTTGGCGAAGACCGGCTTCAGCAGCGTCTCGATCTCGGGGTGTTGTTTCAGCACCGCTTCGCGAATGATCGGCGCCGGCTGGTAGACCGGCTGGACGCCCTTGTCATCATCGAGCACGACGAGGCCAGACGGCGCGATGCCGCCATCGGTGCCGTAGACCATGGCCGCGTTGGCGCCATTGGTCTGGTTGGCTGCCGCGGCGATGGTCGCCGCCGTGTCGCCGCCGGAGAGCGTAATCAACTGGTCCGGCTTCAATGTGAAGCCATAGGTGGTCTGGAACGCCGGAAGTGCTGCCGCCGAATTGACGAACTCAGCGGAAGCCGCAAGCACCACCTGACCGCCGCCTGCGACGTACTTGCCGAAGTCTGAAAGCGTAGCGAGCTTGTTGGTCTCGGCGACCTCCTTGCGCAGCGCAATCGCCCAGGTGTTGTTGGCCGGAGACGGCGACAGCCAGACGATCTTGTTGGCGTCATAATCAAGCTTCTTGGCCGTCTCATAGGCCTTGGCGGCATCCTTCCAGACCGGGTCGTCGGCCTTCTCGAAGAAAAAGGCGGCGTTGCCGGTGTATTCTGGATAGATGTCGATCTCACCGGCGGTGATCGCCTTGCGCACCACCGGCGTGCCGCCGAGCTGGATGCGGTCTGATGTCTTGATGTTGTTGGCGTTGAGCACCAGCTGGATGATGTTGCCGAGCACGCCGCCCTCGGTGTCGATCTTCGAGGAGACAACCACCTGGGCACTGGCGGAAGCCGCCGTGATGCCGAGCGCCAATGCCGCGCCGGCCAGAACCTTGACTGAAAGCATCGTGAAAACCCCTTGCTAAGAACCGGAATGCGGTGGCCGCATATGAGCATGGCTTCAACGGCCAGTCGGGGCATACGGTTTCATAACAATACGCGCGGACGCAATATTTTTGTTGCGGTGCGGCAGATGCGGCCGGCCTTATGCTGACAGCCCTGTGTCAGGTGAAGCGACGGAGCGATCAGACTTCGGCTTTGCGCAAGCCGGTCAGCTTGAGTGCGCCTAGCGCCACGAAACACAGAACGGTGACCGGGAATATCATCCAGTTCAGCATCTCCCAGCCCCAGGCGTTATAGACCATGCCCGACATCAGCGAAGCGCAGGCGACGGAGCCGAACAGGACAAAGTCGTGGAAGCCTTGCACCTTGCCCTTTTCGGACGGCCGGTAGCTTGCCGACACCATCGCCGTGGCGCCGATGAAGCCAAAATTCCAGCCAAGGCCGAGCAGGATCAGCGACGTCCAGAATTGCCACAACGCCAAGCCCGACAGGGCGACAATGGCGCAGCCAATGAGCAGGATCAGGCCAGTCGCCACAATGCGTTCGGGGCCGAAGCGATGAATCAGCGAACCGGTGAAGAAACTCGGCGCGAACATCGCCATCACATGCCAGGAGATGCCTAGCGTCGCATCGGTCTCCGACAGGCCGCAACCGACCATGGCCAGCGGGGCGCCGGTCATGACGAAGCTCATCAGCGCATAGCTGCCGACCGCGCAGAAAAGCGCGGCGACGAAACGTGGTTGCGTGACGATTTCGGCCAATGGCCTGGCGTCGCTGTCGATGATCTCTAACCTACCGAATGTCTTCGCCGGCAGCCGCAGGAACGACAGGATGATGGCGCCGGCCGCGGCCAGCGGCAGGATGGCGACGAACGAACCGGCAAACATCACCGGCGCCAACAATTCGCGGGTGAAGATGACGATCTGCGGCCCGAGGATGGCGGTGACGATGCCGCCGGCCAGTACGAAGGAGATGGCGCGCGCCTTGAATTCCGGCGGCGCATTGTCGGCGGCGGCGAAGCGGAACTGCTGGACGAAGGCACCCCCGACACCGATCGTGAGCAGGCCAAAGGCAAACAGCCAGAAGCTGCCCTGATAAAGCGCCAGCGTGGCGACCAAGCCGCCCAGCGCCGTGACGATCGTGCCGATCATGAAGCCGTCGCGCTGCCCGATGCCGCGGATAATGGCCGCTGCTGGCAGCGCGCCGAGCGCCACGCCGATGTTGAAGCCGGTGATCGGCGCCGTCGCCAATGATTTGTCGGGGCCAAGTAGATATTGCCCGGCCAGCGCCCCCATGGAAATGGCGATGGGGGCCGCCGAGCCGATGATCGCCTGCGAAGCGGCGAGGATCAACGCGGTGCGGCGCGCCTCCTTGCCTGCCTCAACGGCAATTGCCGTCATGATGCGTCCTTGCCGCGCCCCTCGCCTCGCACGCGGCGTGACACGCGGTCGAGCACGGCATTGACCAGCTTCGGCTCGTCTTCCTCGTAAAAAGCCTTTGCGATGTCGACATATTCGGAGACGATGACGGCGACAGGAACATCCTCGCGCTTCATCAGTTCATAGACGCCGGCGCGAAGAATGGCGCGCAGCGTCGAATCGAGCCGAGACAGCGGCCAGTCCTCTGTCAACGCCTGGCGGATGATGGGATCGATGGTCTTCTGGTTCTCCACGACACCCGCCAGGATGGCGCGGAACCATTGCGCATCGGCCTCGCGGTAAAGCGCCCCGTCGACTTCCTTACCGAGGCGAAAGGCCTCGTATTCGGCAGTGATCTCGAAGACGCCGCTGCCGGCCACATCCATCTGATAGAGCGCCTGCACGGCGGCCAAGCGGGCAGCACCGCGCTTGTTGGCGTGGCGCACCGCGGGCTGGCCGGGCGAAGCGGGTTCGCTCACGATAGCGCTCCCAACTGTTCTTTGAGGGCGATCATGGTCAGCGCCGCACGCGCGGCAAAGCCGCCCTTGTCGCCTTCCGAGCGCTTTGCACGCGCCCAGGCCTGGGCGTCGTTCTCGGTGGTCAGGATGCCGTTGCCGATGCAGACGGAGTCCTGCACGGAGATATCCATCAGAGCACGGCTGGATTCATTGGCGACGATGTCGAAATGATAGGTGTCGCCGCGGATGACGGTGCCAAGCGCAACAAAACCGTCGTAGTTTGTGCCGCCTTCGGCCATGCCGTCGAGCGCGAAGGAAATCACCGCGGGGATTTCGAGCGAACCGGGGACGGTGACAACGTCATAGGTCGCTCCAGCTTCATCGAGCGCGCTTGTCGCGCCATCGAGCAGCGCGTCGGCAAGGTCGTCGTGGAAGCGCGCCTCGATGATCAGAACGCGTGCCTTCTTCTTCGGACGGATAAACGCTTTGCCGTGTTGGGATGTGCCAGCCATAAAAGTCTCCGGGGATCGCCGGTGACTTAGGCCGAAGCCGGATTGATCGCAAGCAGAAGATTGCCCGCGACGCCGAAGGTCCGCAGAACCTATCGGGTTTCCAGTGCTCAGACGCCTGTAGGCTCACGGTAGCGACGCACCGTATCGCGCAGTCGATCGTTCGCCGATCGCGGATTGATCAAGGCCTCAATGAAGAATCTGCTGTCGTTGGGAGACAGATCGAGCCGCTCGTGCTCCTCGGCGTTCATGTCGGCCTGCGCCTCACGCATCAGCTCTTCGTCCTGCGGGGAATTCACTCTGTCCTTAGTCATCAAAGCCCCTCTCTCGCCGCCTCCGCCAGCCGCGCCGCGTAGCGGGCCATGGTGTCGATCTCGAGATTGACGCGGTCGCCGACCTTGCGCTCGCCCCAGGTGGTCACGGTCAGCGAATGGTGGATCAAAAGCACGTCGAAGCGCGTGCCTTCCACCTTGTTGACGGTGAGCGAGGTGCCGTCGAGCGCCACCGAGCCCTTGGGCGCAATGAACTTCGCCAGCGCGCGCGGCGCCTCCAGCGTGAAGCGCACCGCGTCGCCCTCATCCTTGCGCTCGATGATCTCGGCCGTGCCGTCGACATGGCCCGAAACGATGTGGCCGCCGAGTTCGTCGCCGATCTTCAACGCGCGTTCCAGATTGATCCGCGTGCCCGATTTCCAGCCCATCGCCGTCGTCAGCCTGAGCGCCTCTTCCCAGGCCTCGACCTCGAACCAGCGCGCGTTCGAACTGCTGTCGGGCAAGCCCGTAACCGTCAGGCAGACGCCGCCGCAGGAGATCGAGGCGCCGATGGCGATGGTCTCGGGGTCATAGGTGGTGTCGATGCGCAACCCCACCCCTTCCCTGAGCGGATTGACGGAAGCGACAGTGCCGACATCGGTGACAATTCCGGTAAACATCGATGTTGATCCTAAATGTCTCTTATCCACTCGGCATAGCGGTCTTCGCCGAAATGCATCTCGCGCAATTTGCGAAAACCTGCCGGGATATGGTCGAGGTCGATCGGCGATGCAATGCCGTCATCACCAATCGCTTCCGGGCCCTGGAACAGCACGATGCGGTCGACCAGCCCATCGGCGAGGAAAGCGCTCGCCACCTTGGCGCCGCCCTCGACCAGCACGCTTGCCATGCCGAGCGCGGCCAGATCCTCGAGCAGTTCCGGTAGTGCGACGCCGCCCTCATGTGTTTCGGTGCCGATGAAGCGCACGCCGGCGCGTTCGAGTGCTGCCCGCCGCAGCGGATCAGCCTCCAGGCAAGCGGCGACATAGAGCGGCACCCGGTCGACGCCCGAAACCAGCTTCGAGGCCTCCGACAACCTGATCTGGCGGTCGAGTACAATGCGCACCGGCGAACGGTTCTCCAGCCCCGGCAAGCGCACCGTCAGGGCCGGATCATCCTCAAGGGCTGTGCCGATGCCGATCAGTATGCCGTCCGCCTCGGCCCTCATCAGATACACCTCGCGGCGCGCGATATCGCCGGTGATCGACACCTGCCCCTCGCCCTCCCTGCCGATCTTGCCGTCGCTGGAAAGCGCAAGCTTGAGAACCACTTCGGGGCGTCTTCTCAGCGATCGAATCAGATAGCCGGCCATCTGCTCGGCAGCTTCCCCGGCCAAGACCTTCTCGACCACCTCGACACCGGCGGCACGCAGGATTGCGTAGCCCTTGCCGGACACGCGCGGATCGGGATCGCTGGCCGCGCCGACGACGCGCGCGACGCCGGCATTGACCAGCGCATTGGCGCAAGGCGGCGTGCGGCCATGATGGGCACAAGGTTCCAGCGTGACATAGGCGGTAGCACCACGCGCGAGCTCGCCGGCCTCGGCCAGGGCCTCGGTCTCGGCATGCGGGCGGCCGCCGACCGCGGTGACGCCGGTGCCGATGATCATGGGACCGTTGTCGTCATCGCGCACGATCAGCGTGCCGACAGACGGATTGGTCGAGGTGCGCCCGGCATTCTTCCGTGAAAGGCGGAGCGCCGCCGCCATGAACCGGCGATCAAGGGCGGCCTGTTCGCTTGCAGTCATGCTCAGCTGGCGTCCTCTTCGCCTTTGACTTCGTCTCCCTTGAGTTCGCCCAGCAATTCGTGGAAATCCTTGGCCTCCCGAAAATTGCGGTAGACCGAGGCGAAGCGGACATAGGCGACATCGTCGAGCGACTTCAGCGCTTCCATGACCAGCCGGCCAACCTCGCCGGAGGCGACTTCGGTCTCGCCGGAGCTTTCGAGCTGGCGCACGATGCCGGTCACCGCGCGGTCGATGCGCTCGGGATCGACATTACGCTTGCGCACGGCGATCTCCACCGAGCGCAGCAGCTTGTCGCGGTCGAACGGCACTTTGCGGCCCGATTTCTTGACCACCACGAGGTCGCGCAACTGCACGCGCTCGAATGTGGTGAAGCGGCCGCCGCAATCGGGGCAGACGCGCCGCCTGCGGATCGCCGCGCCATCCTCGGCCGGGCGAGAATCCTTCACCTGCGTATCTTCGGACTGGCAATAGGGACAGCGCATGGAGAGCCTTTGGTTGGCGAATCTGGCGAAGCGAAAGGCTTAGAGCCTTTCCGGTCCGGATTGAAGCAGTTCCGTCTCTTCGACGGCCTGCCGCATCAGAGATAGCGAGGCGCGAGGAAGATTGCCAGCGCGGCAACCAGCCAGATGGCGATGCCGCCGGCGACAGCCAGCCGGTAGTCGACACGATCGATGAACAGCCAGCAGGCGCCAAGGAAAGCGAGATAGGCAGGAATGGTCTTCACGCCGGCGAGGCAGGCATCGCGAAAGCCGCCCGGTTCGCCCCTGGCGCCCACGGCGAGCAACGCGATGACGGCAAAGGTCGGCGCCAGCGGCAGGATCCCGGGCAAGATGTTACCGCGTTTGGATGCCCAAACGATCAGCGCCGCCATCAATCCGCCGACCACGCCTTTCCAGACGACATCCATTCAATGCTTCCCTCTAATGCCTGCCCAATGCCTGCCAGACAGCAGCTTCAAGGTGCGACGTCGGCTGTCGCGAAGCCACAGGACATGCCAAGGCTGCGGTAGGCCTTGTAGAAACCGTCCATCGAGATGGTCGCGACCGGCTGTTTGCCGAAGACCACGTCGAGCGTGGTCGCGCGACGCATGGCGCGCAGCAACGCCAGGCTGGTCTTGGGCTTGTTCTCGACCATCCAGGCGAGACGGCCAGCGACGGAATCGTCGGAATAGACGATTGCGGCAACTTGGCCGGCGGCATCGCCGAATTTTGCCGCGATCTTCTTGCCGGTCGGAAGATCCTTGTTGCCTATGGCGATCGTCACCGCCGGGTAAGCATCCGGCGGCAAGGCGTCACCATTCGAGATCGAAAGCGTCAACGTACCCGGATAGCCGCCGCTGTCGACGAAAGCGGTCGAGGCGACGCAGGTTTTGCGCGCATCCTGGCCCGTGTCCAGGACATCGACGATGGTGGCCCATCTGCCGAAGGTGCCGGTAGCAGGTACGTTTGGAGTGGGCTGGGTCTGCGCGAAGGCACTGCCGGACAGTGTCAGGAAAGCGACCAGCCAACCATGGGCCCCAAGGGTGGTGAGGCGGAAATTGCGCATCATCAGATCTCCTGTTCGGCGCGCCACCCAACAATGGGCAGGCGCGCCGCTGGCCGATAAGAGATGACGCCTCGCGTCAGGTCAACCGAGATAGGGATAGAGCGGGAAACGATCGGTCAGCGCCACGACTTTGGCCTTGACCGCCGCTTCGACAGCCGCATTGCCCTCGTCGGAATTGGCGACCTTGAGACCGTCCAGCACTTCGGCGATCAGCTTGCCTATCTCGCGGAATTCGGCCTGGCCGAAGCCGCGCGTGGTGCCGGCCGGGGTGCCGAGGCGCACGCCCGAGGTGACGAAAGGCTTTTCCGGGTCGAACGGGATGCCGTTCTTGTTGCAGGTGATGTTGGCGCGGCCGAGTGCCGCCTCGGCGCGCTTGCCGGTGGCGTTCTTGGGCCGCAGGTCGACCAGCATCAGATGGTTGTCGGTGCCACCGGAGACGATATCGAGACCGGTTTCCTTGAGACTGGAGGCGAGCGCCTTGGCGTTGGCGGCGACGCTTTCGGCATAGACCTTGAAGCTCGGCTTCAGCGCTTCGCCGAAGGCAACCGCCTTGGCGGCGATGACATGCATCAGCGGGCCGCCCTGCAGGCCGGGGAATACCGCCGAATTCATCTTCTTGGCGATGTCCTCGTCATTGCACAGGATCATCCCGCCGCGCGGGCCGCGCAGCGATTTGTGCGTGGTGGTCGTCACGACATGCGCGTGCGGCAGTGGCGACGGATGCACGCCGCCGGCGACCAGGCCAGCAATGTGCGCCATGTCGACCATCAGATAGGCGCCGACCGCATCGGCGATCTCGCGAAAACGCTTCCAGTCCCAGACGCGCGAATAGGCAGTACCGCCGGCCAGGATCAGCTTCGGCTTGGTCTCATGCGCGGTCTTCTCTATGGCGTCCATGTCGAGCAGATGGTCGTCCTTGCGCACACCGTAGGATACGACCTTGAACCACTTGCCGCTCATGTTGACGGGCGAACCGTGGGTCAGATGCCCGCCCGAATTGAGGTCGAGGCCCATGAAAGTGTCGCCGGGCTGCAAGAGCGCCAGGAACACCGCCTGGTTCATCTGGCTGCCGGAATTCGGCTGGACGTTGGCGAAGTTGCAGCCGAACAGCTTCTTGGCCCGCTCGATGGCCAGTTCCTCGGCTATGTCGACGAACTGGCAACCGCCATAATAGCGCTTGCCTGGATAGCCCTCGGCATATTTGTTAGTCATGATCGAGCCCTGCGCCTCAAGTACAGCGCGGGAAACAATGTTTTCCGAGGCGATCAGCTCGATCTCATGGCGCTGGCGGCCAAGTTCGTTGCGGATGGCGCCGAAAATCTCCGGATCGGCATCTTCCAGCGTGGTTTCGAAGAAAGATTCAAACTTGTTCGACACTGCCGCTGCTGTTGCCATGGGCTGAAATCCTCGGGGGTTCGGGGGCAATTTTGTCTATGCATGTCGTTGCCCATAACCGCTGCACACTTTTGGGCGACATGCATTTGCCGGGCCATTAACACAGTTGTTTTCGCCCCGCCACGTTTGCGGCGCGAAATTTGCTGGCCGGTTTGCGCCAGCGAGGCAACAAGAGACTATTTCCTCGTCTTCCGACCTTTCAGCAAGGCTTCGGTGAGCGTGATCTCGGTAAACAGCGCCTGCGACGTATGGTCATTGATCTCGCCGGCGCGAAACATGTCACGCACGGCCGCGCGCTCGGCCTCGATGCCGGCGAGCCGCAGCTCCAGCTCCAGCCTTCCGGATTCGCGGGCCTCGGCGCGGCCCTCATCGGCTTCATCCGAGGCGGCGATGCGACGCCGGTAACCGGCGACGATGTTCTCGGCGGCGGCAATCCTGACGCCGGGCACCTCGCCTTCGCCCTCATCCTCCGCCGCCGCAATGCTCTCGATGCGCGCGATTGCCGCCTTGGCAGCACCGACACGCGCCATGCGTTCCTCGGCGGCACCGGCATCCCCGCCCGGTTCGACCAGCCCCTTGGCGATTGCCGGCAGAGCGAGACTGGCGAAGACCAGCGAGCAGATGATCACGCCGGCGGCGAGGAAGATGACCAGATTGCGCGCCGGAAACGGCGATCCGTCCGGCATGGCGAGCGGCAGCGACAATATGCCGGCCAGCGTGATCGCGCCGCGCACACCGGCCACGGAACCGGCGAGCCGCACGCGCAGCCCGAACGGCTCCGCCTTGCGCTTGCCCAGACGCGCGGCGATACCGGCTGCGATATCGCCGACCCAAATCCACAGGAACCGTAGCGCGATCAGGCACAGCGTCAGCGCAATGACAATCGCGATCGGTTGGATGATCGGATGCAGGCTCATCAGTTCCGGCGGCACATGGCGGATGATGTCGGGAAGCTGCAGGCCGAGCACGATGAAGAGAGCGCCGTTGAAAACGAAGGAAAGCGTCGTCCACAGCGACATCGTCTGCATGCGCGCCGAGACGCCGAGGAAGCGGAACACGCCGGAGCCACCGGCGAGCAGGCCGGCGGCGACCGCCGCCAGGATGCCGGACGCTCCGACGTGCTCGGCGCCGAGATAAGCTATGAACGGCAGCAGGATCATGACCAACACCTGCGCCTCGGCTGGCACGCCGCCGATGCGGTTGAGCACTTGCAGCAGTTTGGCGGCGACGAACAACGCGGCGACGCCGATCAGGATGCCGATAGCCACGGCATAGAGGAAACTCAGTGATGCCGCGGTGAAGGAAAAGCTGCCGGTCAGCACTGCTGCAACGGCGAAGCGGAACATGACGAGGCCCGACGCATCGTTGAGCAGCGACTCACCTTCGAGAATGTGCATCAGCCGCGCCGGAACGACATTCTTGTCGACGATCGAAGACACTGCCACAGCATCGGTCGGCGACAGCACCGCGGCCAATGCGAAAGCGACAACCAGTGGGATGCTCGGCACCAGCCAGTGCAAGGCGTAGCCGAAGCCGACGATGGTAAAGAAGACGAGCCCGATGGCAAGATCCAGGATCGGTCCGCGCAGAGCCACCAATTCACGCTTCGGCGCGCCATAGGCATCGCCAAACAGCAGCGGCGGGATGAACACCAGCAGAAACAGTTCCGGATCGATCTCGACATGGATGCCGCGCACCGGCCATGCGAGTGCGGCGCCCATGGCAATCTGCAGCACCGGTAGCGGCACCCGAACCAGGCGCACCAGCGCGCCGGAAAGCGCGACGAAGGCGAGCACAACCAGAATGAAGACGGCGACTTCCATGGTCCGGTTCCAGACTTGTCCGCCGACCATGCGCAAAGCCGGCCAATCCGTCCAGCCGCCCTCCCATGAAACTGCGGCGAGACCGAGTAACGAAAAGGCCGCCTTGAACGGCGGCCTTTTTAATAAAAGATTCAGTTACTTAAAGCGACGACGTGATCTGCAGCTCGTTGGCGCCGTCGAGCGCGTAGACGTCGTCGCGGAACTGCACGACGCCCGGACCCGTCGACCAGGCCGAGAGATAGAGGAAGTGGACCGGCACCGGGTTGGTGACCTGGATCGGCGTGTTTTCACCAGTCTTGATCGCCGCCTCGAAATGCTGGCGGTCCCAGCCGGGAGTGTCGCGCAAGATCCAGGTGACGAGATCGCGCACATTCTGCACACGCACGCAGCCCGAGGAATCGAAACGCATCATCTTCCCAAACAGGCTCTGCTGCGGGGTGTCGTGCATGTAGACGCCGTCGGGGCTCGGGAAATTAATCTTGACCGAAGCCATCGCGTTGCCCGCACCCGGGTCCTGGCGGAAGCGATACTTGGCGGCATCGTCGGTCGACCAGTCGACATTGAGAGGATCGACCTCGCTGCCGTCCGGCGCGAACAGGCGGATATGGCTGTCCTTCAGATAATCGGGATTCTTCCGCATCAGCGGAATGATGTCCTTGCGCACGATCGAAACCGGCGCGTTCCAGTACGGATTGACGATGATCTCGTTGATCTTGGAATTGACGATCGGCGTCTGGCGATCGATCTTGCCGACGATGGCGGTGTGGCGAAGCACGACGCGGTCGTTCTCGACGGCTTCGATCTGTGCGGCCGGAATGTCGACCAGCACATAGCGGTTGCCCAACGTGCCGGCCTTCTCGCGCAGCCGCTGCAGATTGGTCTGCAACTGGCCAAGCCGGATCTGCGCCGAAACGTTCATCGCCGCGTAGGTGTATTTGCCGAGCGAACCGTCGGCAGGCAGGCCGTGGCGCAACTGGAAGCGCTTGACCGCCGAGTCGACATAGGAATCGAAGGCCGTCGAAATGCCGGCGCCTTGTGCCAGGTCGCCGGAAACCATCAACCGCTTGCGCAACGGCACCACATCGGGATCATCGACGCCGAGCTGCAGCTTCTTGGTCGCGGGAACCTCTACCCAGCCGCCCTGCCCGACGATATTCTGATATTGCGCGACCGCCTGTTCGGTGAAAGCGACGGTCTGCAGGCTGAAGATCGGCAGCGTCGAGGCCACCTTGCCGCCCTCGCTGGCGCGGGCGTCGAACTGATCGTCCCAATTGCCGCGCGCCGAGGACTTCAGGATATCACCGATCACATCCTGCGCATTGGCGCCGCCGGCAACCAGCGCGGCTGCGAGCGCGGAGGCCCCGGAGAGGAAAAAACGACGGCTGGTCTTCATGGACGTTCCAGACATTTGTAGCAGTTCGATCACTTGCTGCGTTGATCACCGGGCGATCTCGCCCGCACTCTAAAATTGGCAATCTTAACAATTAGCCAACCATGCTCCGCATCACCTTGGTGCAACGCACGAGGCGCGATATGGATTGCGGGTGAACGCAGGGTCTTCACCACAGCATCACTGCCACTCTCGGTTCCATTGGAATATGGCGGCAACGTGGCTTGGCGTCCAAATCCGGCCGGCCGGCATCCCGAAAAGAAATGGACCGATGCTTTTCGGCACCGGCCCTGACTGAAGGTCGATATTTCGGCCGCGCTTCTGTGGCGCGGGCCGGATACGATGTTGCACCTTACATCCGGTAGGCGATCGTGTCGTTCCAGAAGCGGTCGAGCCGCTGCAAAGCGCGGTTCATCTGCTTGAACTCGTCGGTGTTGATGCCGCCGACCTGCTCGATCGAGCCGACATGGCGCTCGTAGAGACCGGCGACGACTTCCGCGACCTCGTTACCCTTCGGGGTCAGCGAGACGCGGACCGAACGGCGGTCGATGCGTGAGCGCTGGTGATTGATGAAGCCGAGATCGACCAGCTTCTTCAGATTGTAGGAGACGTTGGAGCCGAGATAGTAGCCACGCGAGCGCAGCTCGCCGGCTGTCAGTTCGGAATTGCCGATGTTGAACAGCAGCAGCGCCTGGATGGCATTGATGTCGGAACGGCCGTTGCGGTCGAACTCGTCCTTGATGACATCAAGCAGGCGGCGGTGAAGCCGTTCAACAAGCTGCAGCGATTCCATGTACAGGGAACGGATAGCCTCGCGGCGATCGTCGGATACGTTGGCGGTCTTCGCCGCCGGACGCGAATTGATCATTGTCTTTGCCTCTCGTTTGTCGCCCTGGTGATTTTTTGTTTTTCACCTTGATCGCGACACTATCGAATACTCATAAAATTCGACTTAAACGCTAGGGCTAACAAGAGCTTACCGGTAATAGGTTTCGAAAGAGGCTTAACGAACGGTCACCCGAGCAAGGATAATTAACCTAAAGATTTCGGCAGTGATTTCGGGGCTGAATTCAGGCAGCCGCCAGGTCGCCAATGTGCTCAAGGGCTTAGTGGCGGACGGGGCGCTTCTGCAGGTAGATGATGACGCGGAAGACGATGTAAAGCACCGCCACCGCGGCATGCGAGACGACAATCAGCAGGTGGTGGCCGAAAAGCTCGGGAAAGCCGGCATACATCACTGTCTCGGTCGCCGCGCAAATGAACCAGATCACCGGGCCCCAGGACGCCAGCATCCACAGGCCCGCAGCGGCGAAGGGAAAGAAAACGGCGAGCACCACGGCGGCGACTTGCCAGTGCACGGGCATCAGGTCAAAACGCCACAGCGGGCCCGGATAGAAGCCGATCAGCTTGATCCAGTACAGGATGCCGAACAGCAGGCAGTAACTTGATATGACCCGCTGGAACCAGGCAAAGATCACCTCCACCCCGGAAGGCTGCAGCACGACGCGTCTCGAGGTCACCTCGCTCAAAGCACGAGCTCCCGTTCCCCAAGCGGAGCGAAATAGGCGTCGACATCCGCCTCGCTGATCGCATCGAGGCTAGCCGGACGCCATTGCGGTTTTGCGTCCTTGTCGATGACGGCGGCGCGGATGCCCTCGTAGAAATCGTGGCCGGCAAGCATCCTGTTGAGGATGCGGAACTCCATCTTCATGCAAGCGTCCATGGACAGTGTCAGCCCGGCGCTGATCTGGCGCCAGGCGACGCGCAGGCTGGTCGGCGAGCGAGTGCGGATCGTCGCCAGCGTCTTGGCGGCGAACTCGTCAGTGTCCGCCGCGCGCTCCAGGCTGTCGATGACGCGTTTCAAGGATGGTTGCGAAAAATGGCGAGATATCGCCTCCAGCGTCGACCTGTCGGTCTCTCGCTTAGCGTGAGAGAAGAAGCCGCGCAGCGCCGGTTCCGGATCGCCGGTCAACGTCAGCCATTCGAGGAAGCTGCCCTGATCCTCGGCCTTGATGGTGTGGGTAGCCAGCCCCGACCACAGTGCATCGCCATAGCGGATACGATTGCCCGTCAGCGCCAGATACATCCCGAACGAGCCACTGAGATCGGGCAGCAGGTGGCTGGCGCCGACATCCGGGAAAAAGCCGATGCCGACCTCCGGCATGGCGAACTGGGCATTTTCGGTCATCACCCGGTGCGAGCCGTGGAACGAGATGCCGACGCCGCCGCCCATGACGATGCCGTCGATCAGCGCGACATAGGGTTTCCTGAAGCTGCTGATGCGGGCGTTGAGCCGGTATTCGTCGGCGAAGAAATCGACCGGCGGTTTTCCCGCCCGGCCGGTCTCATAGATATGCAGTATGTCGCCGCCTGCCGAAAAGGCCCTGCCCTCGGCCTTGACGACGACGATATCGACGCCCTGGTCGGCTTCCCAGGCGGAAAGGGCAGCGTCGAGCGCCCTGATCATGCGATGCGTCAAGGCATTGAGCGCCTGCGGCCGCGTCAACGTAATGACGCCGGCACGGCCCAGATGTTCGAAGCGGATCTCGTCGCCTCCGCCAAAATCCATCGTGAAAGAATCCCTTCTCCCGCGCCGCCGGGATTGAAGTGCTAGAGCGTGGCGCATGGGCGCGTCAATGCCAAGCCCTGCCGGTCGGGGTCAGTTTGGATCTCGAGGGCAGAAAGAGGCCATCCTTTGCGGCCCAGCCAAATCGGTGCGCATCGGCATTGGAACCTCCAACCGACTTCAGGACATTCGTCGAAGATGCAGCCGTGACCGGATCCAGGATAAAGTTAAAACTGGGCCGCCAGCGCGTCGTCTTGGCCACCGGCGGCAGCCGATGCTAGAGAGTGGCTGACAGCCTCGAACCGGACGGTAAGACATGCGGCCGTTTTTGCGCCTTGCCCTTGTTCTGGGTGGCCTGCTGGCCATCTGCGCCGCCAATGGCCTGGCCGAGGCGGCTGATATCGACGATCTCTATAAATCCCAAACCATCGTCACTGGCCAGGACGAGCCAAACCGCCAAGCAGGTTTCAAGATCTGCCTCGATGAGGTCCTGGTGCGGGTTTCCGGCGACCAGCGCCTGCTGGAAAAACCAGAGATGACGGCACTGCGCGACAAGGCCGGCAGCTTCGTCACCGGCTTCCGTTACCGCGACCGCATGGAAGGCATTCCGGTTCATGACGAGCAAGGTACGCATGACCGGCCGCATGACCTTTATTGCCAGTACACGCCGGCGACGATCGATCCGGTTCTGGCTTCGCTCGGCAGCAAGCCCTGGCTGGCCGAACGGCCGACGCTCTCGGTAGTCCTGGCTGTGGACGACTCGCGCCGACATTTCGTCCTTGCCAGTGATGGGGACGAAAACCCGTACATGATAGAGTCTTTTCAATCGGCCGCCGGCCCCATGGCGATGTCGATTGTCGTTCCGAACAAGGCCACGCTCGCCAAGGCCGGACTCACTTTCGAAGAGGTGGGTCCTATCTCACCCGAACTGCTAGGCAATGTTGCAAGAAGTATCGGCAGCCGCCAGGTCTTGGCCGGCAGCATCGTGTGGAGCGACAAGGACCTCGGCTGGATCGCCGATTGGCGGCTTAAAGCGGACGGGAAGACCTATCATTGGCAAGTGCGCGGCGTTAGTTTCGATGAAGCGTTTCGTGTCGCCATGCGGGGTGCTGCTCAGATCCTTTCGGGCAATGGATCGCCTTGACAGGCCGTGCTGCCCTCCAGGCGATTTGCTGGCACAAACGTGTCGCATTGGTCAGCGGCAAGGGCTCGTGATAAAAGCCGCCGATCTGGAGTTTTGGCGATGAACAAATTCACCCCCGCAAAGCCAGCCGGCGCTCGCAGCGTCGACGACATCACCGGCAGCCGCCGTTTGCGCCGCATGCGCAAGGCCGACTGGTCGCGCCGCCTGGTGCAGGAGAACAGGCTCTCGGTCGATGATCTGATCTGGCCGATCTTCGTCGTTGACGGCAGACAAGTGCGCGAGCCGATCGCCGCCATGCCGGGCGTCTTCCGGCTGTCGATCGATCTCGCGGTCAAGGAGGCCGAACGCGCGGCAAAGCTCGGCATTCCCGCACTCGCCACCTTCCCGAATGTCGACATTTCGCTGCGCGACCAGACCGGCTCGCACATCCTCGACCCCAACAACGTCATCAACCGCGCCACCCGCGCGATCAAGGACGCGGTGCCGGAGATCGGCATCATCACCGACGCCGCGCTCGACCCGTTCACCAGCCACGGCCATGACGGCATCCTGCGCGACGGCATCGTCGTCAACGACGAGACGGTGGAACAGGTGACCGCTGCGGCCGTCATCCAGGCGGCGGCCGGCGCCGACATCATCGCACCGTCCGACATGATGGACGGCCGCATCGGCGCTATCCGCGACGCGCTCGACGCCAACGGTTTCCAGGACGTGGCGATCATGTCCTACGCGACTAAGTTCGCCTCGGCCTTCTACGGCCCCTATCGCGAGGCGGTCGGCACCGCCGGCCTGCTCAAGGGCGACAAGAAGACCTATTACATCGACCATGCCAATTCCGACGAGGCGGTGCGCGAAGCCGAACAGGATATCGCGGAAGGCGCCGACATGCTGATGGTCAAGCCCGGCCTGCCCTATCTCGACATCATCCGGCGGTTGAAGGACGAATTCCAGATGCCGACCTTCGCCTACCAGGTGTCCGGCGAATATTCGATGATCAAGGCCGCTGCCGCCAATGGCTGGATCGATGGCGAGAAGGCGATGCTGGAAAGCCTGCTGGCCTTCAAGCGCGCCGGCTGCGACGGCATCCTCACCTACTTCGCCCCCGAAGTGGCGAAGCTGTTGAAGGGATAGTTTCTCTTCCACCGGCGGCCGGTCGCGGCGAGCAAATGCCGACCATTCGCCTCTGCATCCAACAATTTCCGGTTCTGGCGAGAGCCACGGCGATGCCTCGCCAGTGCCATCGCATGAGGTCGGTTTGCGCTGAAAAACCGCTTGCATTTCGCAAGCAGTTTGTTACAAGACAACAGCTTGCAAAAATACCAATTGGCTACCGAGGAGGCCCTTATGCCCAAACTTCGTGTCAACGCTTTCACCCTATCGCTCGACGGTTATGGCGCCGGTCCCGATCAGGATCTGCAAAATCCGCTCGGCGTCGGTGGGGAATCCTTGCACAAGTGGTTTGTCGACACTCGCACCTTCCGTGAGATGGTGCTCGGACAAGATGGCGGCACCACCGATATAAACGAGGCGTTCGCGGCGCGCAGTTTCGAGAATGTCGGCGCATGGATCCTCGGCCGCAACATGTTCGGACCGATCCGCGGCGAATGGCCCGATGACAGCTGGAAGGGCTGGTGGGGCGATAACCCGCCCTACCATGTGCCGGTTTTCGTGTTGACCCATCACAAGCGCGAACCGATCGTCATGGAGGGCGGCACGACCTTCTATTTCATCACCGACGGCATCCATTCGGCACTTGAACAGGCAAAAGCAGCGGCTAATGGCAAGGACGTGCGGGTGGGCGGCGGCGTCGCCACCATCCAGCAATATCTCCAGGAGAAGCTGATCGATGAGATGCATCTGGCGATCGCGCCGGTGCTGCTCGGTACGGGCGAGAACCTTTTTGGCGGCCTGGACATGGTCAAGCTCGGCTATGTCTGCAGCGAGCAGGTTGCGACGCCGCTCGCCACGCACGTCACCATCAAGCGGGCTTAGGTGGAGAGCCAATCTCCCCCGCGAGGGCCCCGCGAGGGGGAGATCGCAGCTTCGTCTATCTCAATACTTCTCAGGCACATAAAGCTCGCGCGGTAGCGTCTGGCGCTCGTATTCGGGGTTGAAGACGCGCTCGGGCAGTGTGATCTCCTCGTGCGGCACCTCCTCATATGGCATCTGCTTGAGCAGGTGGTCGATGCAGTTCAGCCGCGCCCGCTTCTTGTCGTTGCCCTCGACGATGAACCAAGGGGCCTCCGGGATGTTGGTGCGGATGAAAGTTTCTTCCTTGGCCTTGGTGTACTGTTCCCAGCGCACACGCGACTGCAGGTCCATCGGCGACAGTTTCCACTGCTTCATGGGATCGTGGATGCGCATCAGAAAGCGCATCTGCTGTTCCTCGTCGGTGATCGAGAACCAGTATTTGACGACGGTGATGCCCGAGCGGACCAGCATGCGCTCGAACTCCGGCACGTCGCGGAAGAATTCTTCGACCTGATCGGGCTGTGCAAAGCCCATCACCCGTTCGACGCCCGAGCGGTTGTACCAGGAGCGGTCGAACAGCACGATTTCGCCTCCGGCCGGCAGATGCGGGACATAACGCTGGAAATACCATTGCGACTTCTCGCGTTCTGTCGGCGCCGGCAGTGCCACGACACGGCAGATGCGCGGGTTGAGCCGCTGGGTGATGCGCTTGATGACGCCGCCCTTGCCGGCCGAATCGCGGCCCTCGAAAATCACCACCAGCTTTTTCTTGTGGTATGCGACCCAGGACTGCAGCTTGATCAGTTCGGACTGCAAGGTAATCAAGTCGCGAAAATACTGCATGCGTTCGATCGAAGGCGGATGCGCGTTCTTGTAGATCTTGGCGATCTCCATCGACAGCGCCGGCTCCGATATTTCGAGCTCATAGTCCTCGTCTAGCGTGTCGGCGAGCTCGGCTTCAAGCCAGTCCCTGGCTGGAGAATTCTGCTTTAGCTCGGTCATATCAGTTGCTCCGCTTGCAAGCGCTGTCGGTCCACGTCGGCGCCCCTAGTTGCTGGCTTGCGTCTTGGAGCGGCAACACCTGAGCCGACTTCAATATAGGCCGGTAATGACGGTTTTATTGCAGCCTGGAACATGACGTCGCCGCTGCAAATCCCGTGAGGCATGATCGATCCGTCGTCGTGGCATGGCGACAAGCCGCTCAAATTGTCCTACAAATAGCAGTCACATTCGGGGCACCCCTCCCCAGCCCCTTTCCCAATGCAATCACGAGGATCTGACATGGAATACCGCACTCTCGGCCGTTCCGGCTTGAAGGTTTCGACGCTGACCATGGGCACCATGACTTTCGGCGGCGCCGGCGCGTTTTCGGCTGTCGGCAAGACCGACCTCGACGAGGCGCGCCGGATGATCGACCTCTGTATCGATGCCGGCATCAACGTCATCGACACCGCCAATGTCTATTCGAACGGCATTTCGGAAGAGATCATTGGCGAAGCCCTCGGCGGCAAGCGCAAGGGCGACGTGTTGATCGCATCGAAGGCGCGGATGCGGATCGGCAAAGGTCCCAACGATGAGGGCCTGTCGCGCCATCACCTGATCCGCGAATGCGAAAGGAGCCTGAAGCGGCTCAAGACCGACGTCATCGACATCTACTTCCTGCACGAATGGGATGGCGTGACGCCGCTGGAAGAAACCATCGCCGCGCTCGATACGCTGGTTGCCCAGGGCAAGATCCGTTACGTCGGCTGTTCCAACTATTCCGGCTGGCAGGTGATGAAGGCGCTCGGCATCAGCGACAGCCATCACCAGCCGCGCTTCGTCACCCAGCAGATCCACTACACGCTGGAAGCGCGCGAGGCGGAATATGAATTGCTGCCGATTTCCGTCGACCAGGGGCTCGGCGTCCTGGTCTGGAGCCCACTGGCCGGCGGATTGCTGTCGGGCAAATACCGCCGCGACAGCCCCACCGCCCGCCAGCTCGCCGGCTGGTCCGAACCGCCGATCCGCGACGAGGACCGGCTGTGGCGGATCGTCGATGTGCTTGTCGAGATCGGCACGCAGCGCGGTGTGTCGGCGGCGCAGGTGGCACTGGCCTGGCTGCTCGGCCGGCCGGCGGTCAGTTCGCTGGTGATCGGCGGTAGAACCGAAGCGCAGTTCCAGGACAACATCGCGGCGGCGAGCCTGGTGCTCACCGGCGACGAACGCGGTCGCCTCGACGCGGTCAGCCGGCCGCCCTTGCTCTATCCCTACTGGCACCAGCAGCTGACGGCAAAGGACCGCTTCGGCCCCGCCGATCTGGTGATTGACCGAAGCGGCATCTGACGAGCGAAATTCGGCGCCAAAGCCCGCGACGCTCTAACTCTGGATAAAGCGCCAGACCTCGGGATCAGGCTCGATCTGGCCGCTGAGGACAAAATATTTGTAGAGCACGAGCAGCGAGATCGCCTGCTCGTGCTGCTGGTTGGAGAATTGGCGGCAATAGGCATTTGCCGCTGCGATAATGCGTTGCGCCTCGGCCGGGTGTCGTCCGAAATAACGCACCTTATCGGCGACATCGGCGAAATCCGGGTCGAGCGGCACATAGTGGACACCAGCCTCAAGTTGCCTTTCCGCAAACCATGTCTCGTATGTCGGCGGCGGCATCAGGCAGAGCGAATTCGAATTCAGGATCCATTTGAGGTTGGTCGCCACGTCGTTGCCTTCGATCGAGACAATGTAGCGGTAAAGCAGCTGCTGGCTGACGCTGAGAAAAGGCTTGCTGTATTCGGCCGGCGCGTTTGGCTTGTGCGAGCCGGCGTCGCAGAACGGCAAGTCACGCACAGCGTCGATAAATCTTGTCCGTTTGGGATTGTTGAGATCGCCGCGCCAGACCACGGTCGGGCGCTTGTCGGCGAATGCTGTTGTATCGGCCGGCATGTGGAAGTGCCGGAACTTGTTGAATTTCATGATCACCGCATTTTTGTCGTCAGCGCGGATCGGCCGATCCTTGACGAGCGTCGGCACCTTCGGCACCTCGATGACGTCGCCGAATTCGATGTCGACGAGCAATGCCGGATCGAAATAGCGGGCAAATTCCTTGAGGTCGTAATAGTACATGGTCGGCGTGGAAGGCAGCTTGTCGATCCGCACCGCGGCAGGGCTGGGCGTAAACGCGTCGTACAGCTTGTTGTAATAGTTCAGCCGCCGCTGCACCACCTCATCCGAGAGCCTGGCCTGTTCGAGACGGCCCGCCAACCGTCGGCGGAAGAGTGCCTGTGGAGCGATGTCGCGCAAGACGTTTCGCGCGTAGTAGAAAACCTTCGCCGTCGTTCGGGGAATCGTGGCCATAGTTCACTTGATCAAAACAAACGGGCAGCGCTCAATATGTTGGATACCTTGGCACCCCGGCTCTCCCTACATCATTGTGCCGCGCATCTTGCAAGCCCCGCATCTTGCAAGCCCCGGCCATCATCGACGCGAACGGCCCGGGGACTATCGCTTCAGCTGTTGTGTTTGACGGCTAATGCTCCTAGGCAGGACCAGAGCCGCTAAAAGCAATTCCAGGAAAAGTGTCAAACGGTTTTCCCGGAAAAAAGCGCGTGCGCTTTCTCCTAGGGGATTGCGCCAAACAAAGAGCTGGACCGCTTCTGCGTTTCCGTGAAACGACGAACCGGTCCAGCAGTGAAAAGGAGCCGATATGGCGCGACCACCAAATTACGATCAGGAACGCAAGGAACGCGACCGCCAGAAGGCGGCCAAGAAGGCCGAGAAGCTGGCGGCCAAGGTTGCGGCGAGAGAACGTTCAAAGCCCGAGGACGAGACCGAAACCGAGACCGACACCGAAAAGTGACGGCAAGCGGCCCGCGCAAGCGGGCCGCGCCACAGTCCAGATTGTCTGCCTAGATTATCGCGCTCGTATCAGGGGCGCTTGCATATCAGGCTGGCGCCTTGTCGCTGACAAAGACATCCACTTCGCGCGCTGCCGCAATGAAGGCGCGCCTGGCGTTCATGGCCGGCTTGTCGCCCGCCAGCGCATCGTGGCACGCCTGCAGCGCCGCGCGATGCTTGGGGCTGCGCTTGCCGGGCCAGCTGTTGAGGAGGTAGTCGGAAGCCTCACGCACGGTGCGCAAGAGCTGAGTGCTTCCCGCTGCGGCTGACTTCACAGTCACAGGTGTTTCAAATCGGTTGTTTTCCATCGCCGCTCCTTACGCCATCGGCGTCTGTGAAGCGAGGCCGAAAGTGCGCACACATCCAGCCGCCGCCTTTTTCCGCGACCCGCATCCTGTCGGCGCTGATCGTTTGGAGCAATTCCCAAGGGAAAGCGCTATGCGCTTTTCCCGGGAAAACGGTTTAAGCGGCGACGACGGCAAAGCCTCTGGCGCGAAGACCGCGGCGATCGTTGGCCAGCGACGTCACCAGTCGCTCGCGGCTGCCGACGATATGGCCCGAAAGCAGGCGCGCGGCTTCATCGGCATCGCCAACACGTGCCGCCGCCAGTATGGCGCGATGTTCGGCCCAGGCGCGGCTGAGGGCCGCTTCGTCGCGAACCTCCAGCCAGCGCGCCCGCGACAGGCGGGTCATGGCATCGCGGACCGCCCGGAACAGGAATTCGTTGCCCGACAGACGCGCCAGTTCGATGTGGAAATCCATGCCGACGCGATGCCATTCCTCGCGCGGCGTGTCGTTGTCGCAGGATTCGAGCATCGCCTCGATGACATCGACGGCGCTGCGGTCCACCAAGCCGCATGTCAGGCGAAGTGCCGCGACCTCGACAGCCTCCCTATAGACGGCGATCTGCTCGAGTTCAGCAAAATTGATCGGAGACACCGTCCAGCCACGCCCGTCCCTGCCGACCAGGCCCTCGGTCTCGAGCCGCAGAAGTGCTGCCCTGACCGGGGTTCGCGACGCACCGAAGCGGCTTTCGATCCAGCGCTCGGTCAGCTTCTCGCCGGGGCCGATCTCGAGGCCCAGGATCATCTGTCGAAGCTGTTTTTCGACGCTCTGCATCTGCGACATTGTCGTTTCCATTTTCTGGCCGCTTCGGACCGCTTGCCAATTGCTGTTCCCGATCACTGTGGACAGGTTGCATTGACAGCGGGCAGGCTTGCGTCCATGACGAGTACCATATTGGTATCCCAACTTGGTATCCGCAGCAACCCGTAGCTCCGTGTTGCCCGGACAGGACGTATGACAATGCGGCAGAACACGCCTCCGGCGAACGACAGCACCTACAACATCCACTGGCGGCGCAATCTGTTCGTGTGTTTTGCCGGTTCGTTCTCAACACTCGTCGCCATGACGCTGCTTCTGCCTTTCCTGCCGCTGTATATCGAGCAGCTGGGCGCCGGGGGTCACGCGGCAATCGTGCAATGGTCGGGGATCGCCTATGGAGCGACCTTCCTCGCTGCGGCACTGGTAGCGCCGCTCTGGGGACGTCTCGGCGACCGCTACGGACGTAAGGTGATGCTGGTTCGCGCCAGCTTCGGCATGGCTATATGCATGTCGCTGACCGGCATGGTGCAGACGGTCTGGCAATTGGTGCTGCTGCGGCTGCTGATCGGTTTTGCCGGCGGCTATTCCTCGGGATCGACCATCCTCGTCGCCATGCAAACGCCCAAGGAGCGTTCCGGCTGGGCCCTGGGCCTGCTGTCGGCCGGCATCACCGGTGGTGCACTGGTCGGCCCGCTGGTTGGCGGCGGCCTGCCGCCGGTGATCGGCATTCGCGCGACCTTTCTCCTGTCTGGCGGCGTAATCTTCCTGGCGTTCCTTGCAACCACGTTTCTGATCAAGGAAAATCCCCGGCCGAAACCAGCAGATGCGGCTGCGAAGCAGAAGCCGAAAGGCGGCTGGGCGCAAATACCGGACAAGCGTCCTGTTATCGCCATGCTGGCGACCGGCATGCTGTTGAGTTTCGCCACCATGTCGATCGAGCCGATCATCACCGTCTACGTGCAGCAGCTCGTCGAAGACCAAAGCCGCGTGACGTTGATATCAGGCGTCGTCATGTCTGCGGCCGCGCTTGGCGCCATCCTGTCGGCTTCGCGTCTTGGCAAGCTCGCAGACCGCATCGGTCACTGGAACGTCGTCATCGGCGCGCTTGCCGTGTCCGCGCTGCTGCTGATCCCGCAGGCCTTCGTGACGCAGAGCTGGCAACTCATCGGCCTACGCTTCCTGATGGGCCTGGCGCTGGGCGGCCTCTTACCCTGCATCACCAGCGTCATCCGCCACAATGTTCCCGATGGTGTCGGCGGCAATGTGCTCGGGCTGTCGATCTCCGCCCAGTATGTCGGGCAGGTCGCCGGTCCCTTGCTTGGCGGCTTTGCCGGTGGCCATTTCGGCATGCGCTCGGTGTTTCTGGGCACATCGGTCTTGATGGCCGGCGGTGCGGTGTATAATTGGCTGGCGCAATCGCGCCGCGAGCAGGACATGCTTGCCGATGCCGGCAAGCCCTGACGGGGTTGGCGCATCACGGAGCCCTGGACATGACAGCCGAGCAGTTTTCCGGCAACAGCAGCCGTATCCTCGTCCTGGCCGGCGGTCTCTGTGGCGCCGCCGGAGTGGCGCTGTCGGCCGCGGCGGCGCATCTGGGCGGAGCCTTCGTCGGCATCGCCGCATCCTTCCTGCTCATGCATGCGCCGGTCTTCCTCGCCGCTGGATTGCTTGGCGCGAACCGGATCCTGCGAATGGGAAGCCTGACCCTGCTGGTTGGCCTGCTCTTGTTTTGCGGCGACCTGCTGGCCCGCGACTTCCTCGGCTCACGGCTATTCCCGCTGTCGGCGCCGATCGGCGGCACCTTGCTCGTCGTCGGCTGGCTAACAATCGCTGCATCGGCGCTAGCGCGCGCGCGTTCCTGACGCCCCTGGCCCCTGCCCGATACCAGGCCTGCACCAGCGTCTGCGCAGCAATTAGTCCTGCCGGCGTTCGGGCTGGATGAGCAATTCGCGATTTGGGCGTCGCAGCCTCGCCAACCGACGCGCCGCCGGCCGCTCGGACGCCGGCGCGATGCCCCAGTAGTTGCGGTAGATGTCTTCGAACAGATAGCTCACGGGATGCATGATGTGCACTCCTTTCAACGCTTGAATCGATCCAATCGGTCGCCACGAAAATGTAGCGCCGATCAGCTCCGCTTGCGCTCCACAAGGAACCGCAACTCGCGAACCCATGGGCTGGAGGTGGCACGGCGCCTCCGCCTCGCTGCGTCTGACGAGACGCTCCAGTCGTTGCGGTAGATGTCTTCGAATAGAAAATTGACGGGATGCAGGACACACCTTCCTACTTGAATCGATCCAATCAACAGCAGCATCATTCATTGGATCGATTCAAACATACACTTCGTCTGGCCTGCCATCAAGCCAAAATTTGAACCGATCCAACGAAAGTGTTAGATGGGATGAATTCAGGGAGACGGAGATGGCGCCATTGACCTCTGCAAAGACAAGACCGGTGCGGCTGGCAGACATTGCAAAGGCGGCCGGCGTGTCGCACGGCACCGCCTCCAATGTGTTCGCCCGCCCGGAGATCGTGCGCGAGGAGGTTCGCGATCGGGTCAAGGCGGCAGCCGAGGCAATGGGATATGGCGGACCTGACCCCAAGGGTCGGCTGCTGCGCGCCGGCAAGGTGAACGCCATCGGCGTCGCCACCGCGGAACCGTTGTCCTATTTCTTCGAAGACCCTTTCGCCCGGGTGATGATGGCCAGCATCTCGCAGGCCTGTGACGCGACCGGTGCGGGGATCTCGCTGGTCTCGGCCGCCAACAGCGAACAGCTTGCCTGGAACATCCAGAGTGCGCTTGTCGATGGCTTTATCGTCTTCTGCGTCGAGGGCGGTTCAAAGCTGGTCGAACTGGCGCGCGACCGCAAACTCCCCTTTGTCGCACTCGATCTCGATTCAGACGACGACGAGGCGGTCGCGGCGATCGGCGTGGACAATATCGCCGGGGCAAGCCTGGCGGCGCGCCATCTGACCGAGCTCGGGCATCGTCGCTTTGCCGTGCTTGCCCTGCCATACGCCGATTCCGGCTTCGGTCCGACCACGCAGGAGCAGATGGAGAAGGCTCTCTATTCCGGCACGCGCGACCGCCTGCGTGGCTACTTCGCGGAACTCTCGCGCGTCGACATCGACGTCTCGCGCGTGCCGATCTACGAGACGGAAAATAACGAGGAGAGCGTTTGGGCGGGCCTCGATCATATTTTCGCCGCCGCCGAGACACCGACTGCCATCCTGGCCATGTCGGACAGGATAGCGCTCCATGCGCTGGACTGGCTACGGCAGCATGACATGACTGTACCGGGCGATGTTTCGATCGTCGGCTTCGACGGCGTCCCGGAAGGAGCGGTTTCCAAGCCGCCCCTGACCACAATCGTCCAGCCCATCGCCGAGATGGGCCGCCTTGCCGTCAAGGCGATCCTTGAAAATGACGGCTCGTTCAGCCGGCAATTGCTGCCGGTCGACCTCGTGGTGCGGGCCTCATCCGCCCCTCACCCGCCTGACGCCTCAACGCCCATCACCGGCCCATTCTTGCCGCCATCGACATACTGAAGGACGGATGGAGGGGCGGTGCCACGTTGCGTGCCGGCCTGCTTTTGCCGGACCAGCCAAGGCCCGAAATCCATTCGAGATAATAGGCGAGCGCGAACTGCATGGCGATGCCGGCTGATATCAGCAGGCAGTCATAGGCAAATCCGCCGGGATTGATCAGCTTGAGCACCTGCGCTGCCATTGCAAGCACCGTGCCGGCAATGAAAACCGGCAGCGATCGTTTGCCCAATATGGCAAGCGGATGATCGCGGCCGGTGCGGAAAATGTTCGAAACGGCCGGGAATGCAACGATCAAATAGCTCACTGCCAAAATATGCAGCAATCTCGGAAGTGAAAGAAAGGTCTTGTCGAAGCCGGTCAACACCGGAGGTAGGCCAAGCCAGGAGATATGGCCCCAGAGCGGGCTGTGCACCCAGACCAGCGCCATGAAAATGTAAGCCAAGGCAGCGCCAACCAGCCAGCGATTGACCGGGATGGCGCCACCGCGACGCACATGCAGCGTGCCTGCCAGGCCGATGTTGAAAAGAAACTGCCACGACAGCGGGTTGAGGAACCAGAAGCCAGGCTCCGGATAGTTCGCCGGAGCGATCTGGTAAATCCCCGCGACCAGCCACAGCGCGCCGGATGCGACCAGCGCTAAGACCGGCCGATAGCTGACGCAGAGCAGGAAGACCGGCGCCAGCAAGAGCAGCACCGCATACACTGGCAGGATGTTGTTGTAGCCGAGCTGGTGGCCGAGCATGACGATGCCGATCAGCACTTGCGGCGCATTCTTGATCAACGGCTCGATATTGATCATCGTCAAAAGCTCCGGTCGCCTGGCGAACACCGCCGCCGCGCAGAAGATCGCCATCACCACCATGGTGGTGACGATGTGGGCGGTATAGAGCACACCGGCGCGGCGCCACATCTTCAACGTCGCCAGCAGCCGGTTTCCAGGCTGGAACTTCTTGCCATAGGCGAGCGCGACCGCCATGCCGGAGATCAGAACGAAGACCTCAGCCGCATCCGAAAAGCCGAAATTCTTATAGGTAAGGTACTCGAAAGCGGTACCCGGCACGTGATCGACAAAGATGGTCAGCAGCGCGAGAGCGCGGAACACATCGATACGCGTGTCGCGGTCCGAGACACGCATATCGCGGTCTGGGACACGCGCGTCGCGGTCTGGGGAAATTGGGGTGGTCATCGACAAAAAGGCCTCAAAGCTGGTTGTTCATTCCGGCAATGCGACCCCCGGCGCACCGCATCGATTCCTCCCGAGGAATGTTATCGGCGAGGAAACGGACTGTAATGCGCCCGGTTCAATCAACTTTCGCGGAACTTGAAAATATTACGTTTTGAAGCCGGCAAACTGACCGAAGTCATCATGAAATCAAAAGGATGAGGCATGACTGAAGAGACCTCACAAGATGGTGCGTTACGGCGTGATCTCGCCTTCCTCTATCGCCTTTACTGCCCGGTGGATTCAACTGGCGACTGCTTCTTCCTGCTGCATGGGTCGGGCGTCGACGAGACGACATTAGTACCGCTGGCACGAGAGATAGCGCCGCATGCCATGCTGATCGCGGTGCGCGGTCGCATTTTCCAGGAGGATGGTTTCCGCTGGTTCTCGCGCATCACGCCGACGCGCTTCGAACAGCCGAGCATCCGAACCGAAACGGATGCCTTTGCGGGCTTCGTCACCGACGTGGCCGCGCTCCACAATCTCGACCTCTCCCGCACGAATTTCCTCGGCTATTCGAACGGCGCCAATCTGGTCTCGAGCCTGATGCTGCTGCATCCCGGCCTAGTCGAACGTGCCGCGCTGCTGCGGCCGATGCCGGTGATCGACGACGTGCCGGCGACGGATCTGTCAAGGGTGCGGGTGCTGATCATCGCCGGCGCCGCGGATCTCACCTACGCGCCCTTCGCGCCGGCGCTCGTGACGCTGCTCAGCCAACACAGCGCAGAGATCGATGCCCGGATTGTTCCAGCGGGTCATGAATTCGGCAGCGCCGACGCGGCTATAGTCAGGCAATGGCTGTCGGGATCGGCGGCGGTGGCGCAGGCAGGCTGACGGGCTCACCAGCATGACCAGCCTGCCTACCCTCGTCCCATCCGGTTCCAGGCATCCAGCCCGGCGATCTTGTAGGCTTCGGCGAGCGTCGGATAGTTGAAGGTGTTGTTGACGAAGAAGTCGACTGTGCCGGCGAGATTGATCACCGCCTGGCCGATGTGGATGAGCTCGGTGGCGCCCTCGCCGACGATATGCGCGCCGAGCAGGCGGCGCGTTTCGATCGAAAACAACAGTTTCAGGAAGCCGGTGTTGACGCCCATGATGTGGCCGCGCGAGGTCTCACGAAAACGCGCCACGCCGACCTCGTAGGCCGCACCGCTCTCGCGCACCTGTTCCTCGGACTGGCCGACGGTCGAAATTTCCGGCACCGCATAGATGCCGTAGGGGAAGGTTTCCGGCGGCGGCGGCAAGGGCACGCCGAAAGCATGGCAGGCCGCCACCCTGCCCTGCTCCATGGAAGTCGAGGCCAGGCTCGGAAAACCGATGACGTCGCCTGCGGCATAGATGTTGGGCACGCTGGTCTGGAAGGATTGCGGATCGACCTTGATACGTCCTCTGGAGTCGGCCTCGATGCCGACGATATCCAGGCCAAGGCTGCCGACATTGCCGGTGCGGCCGGCGGCGTAGAGCACGACCTCGGAACGGATGGTGCGGCCATCGGCCAGTTCGACCTCGGCAGCATCCGGCTTGGAGCGGATTTCCTTGACCGCGCTGCCAAGCCGGATGGTCATGCCACGATCTCGCATCTGGTGGATGAAATCGTCGACGATCTCGCGGTCGACGAAATCGAGTATGGAGTTGCGCGGCTCGACCAAGGTCACCGGCACGTCGAGCGCGGAAAAGATCGTCGCATATTCGACCCCGATGACCCCGGCGCCGATCACCGTCAGCGTGCGCGGCAAACGATCCAGCTCCAGCATCTCGTCGCTGTCGAAGACGCGCGTCTTGTCGAAAGGCACCTCGCGTGGCCGATGCGGCCTTGTGCCAACCGCGATCAGTGCATTGGCAAAACCGACCTCACTGTAATCGCCGGTGTCGGTAGTCAGGCTGACCCTGTTGGGGCCGAGAAATTTTACCGCGGCGCGGGCGCTCTTGACCGTGTTGCGCATGAACTGGTGCTGCAGCACCTCGACCTCGTGGTCGAGCGTCTTATGCAGGCGCTCGACCAGATCGCCGACCGAGATATCCTGCTTGACCCTGTAGCCGCGCCCGTAAAAACCACGCTCGCGCCAGCCGGACAGGTTGAGCACCGTTTCACGCAGCGTTTTCGACGGAATGGTGCCGGTATGCACGGAGACACCGCCCAGGCGCCGGCCGCGGTCGACCACCAGAACCGATTTGCCGAGCTTGGCCGACTGCACCGCGGCGCGGCGGCCGGAAGGGCCGCTGCCGATGACCAGCATGTCGTAGTCCATATTGCCCCGACCCTCGAGCGCTTTGTTGCGCCCCAGCAAGCTAATGCCATCCGCACCGCAAATTCAACCAATTCAGATTGCATCTGACGCCGTATGAGCTTGCGCGCCGCAAAAAGCCCGATCTTGATTCCGCTACAGGTCTTCACCATTTCACTACTGAGCGGCCCGCACCCTATGCCGGGTCCCTGTCACGAGGAAATGACATGAACGCGCGCGTTCTCGATGGCGAAATTATCACCAGCAGGCTCGACGATGTCAGGGCCTTTGATGGCGTGCGCACGCGGCGCATCCTGGCCTTCGTGATCGACTATGTCATCGTCGCGCTGCTCACCATTCCGTTTGCCATCCTGGTGTTCTTCCTCGGGCTTTTGACCCTCGGGCTTGGCTGGATGCTGTTTGGCGTCCTGGTGCCGGCCGTCGCCATCCTCTACATCTGGAACACGCTTGGCAGCGCCGATCAGGCCACTACGGGCATGAAGCTGATGGGTATCCGTCTCGACCGGCTCGACGGCAGGCCGATCGACGGCCTCACCGCGGTCGTCCATTCGGTGCTGTTCTGGGCTGGCAACGTCATCCTGTCGCCGCTGGTACTGCTGGTGACGCTGTTTTCCGACCGCAAGCGAACCTTGCACGATCTTTTGCTTGGCACTGTCGTCAGTCGTACCGACCGCTGAAACGGCCCTCTGAAGAGCAGTCGCAACCGATAAAGCGCAAATGTGAAGGCGTCGAGTCAGCCACGCCCTCACAATCCTGTTGAATTTTTCGCCGTCCGCGCCAAAGGTAGAGTGATTCGAAGGAGTGTTTCCAAGGCTCGATGACGCAGCATCCGACCCAGTCGCCGCAGTTCTTTCTGACCGCGCCATCGCCGTGCCCCTATCTCGATGGCCAGTTCGAGCGCAAGGTGTTCACGCACCTGGTCGGCGACAAGGCCGCCGAGATGAACGACCTGTTGACGCAAGGCGGCTTCCGGCGCTCGCAGAACATCGCCTACAGGCCGGCATGCGAGACCTGCCGCGCCTGTGTCTCGGTACGCATCCTCGCCCAGGAATTCGTCGCCAGCCGCAACATGAAGCGCGTGCTGCAGCACAATTCCGACCTTGTCGGCCACATGCACAATGCCGAGCCCTCGACCGAACAATATTCCCTGTTCCGCAGCTACCTCGATGCCCGCCACCGCCGTGGCGGCATGTCCGACATGACCGTGCTCGACTACGCCATGATGGTCGAGGACACCCATGTCGACACCAAGGTGATCGAGTACCGCCGTCGCGGGCCCGATACCTTCATCACCGGCAAGGGCCAGGGCGAGCTGATCGCGGTGGCGCTTACCGACAAGATGGCCGATGGCCTGTCGATGGTCTATTCGTACTTCAATCCCGATTTCGAGGAGCGATCGCTCGGCACGTTCATGATCCTCGATCACATCGCCCGCGCCAGGGCGATGGGCCTGCCCCATGTCTACCTCGGCTACTGGGTCAACGGCTCGCGCAAGATGAATTATAAGATGCGCTTCATGCCGCAGGAGCATCTCGGCCCCAAAGGCTGGGAGCGCTACACCAACGAAGCGGTTTCACGCTGAGTTTTTCCACGATCCGCGCTTAACACTGTTTCAAGGCAGGAGATGCTGGTCGTTCAGCCGGTTGGCTGGAGAGAGTGCGCCATAGCACCGGCGGCCGCCAGCCTGCTCTTCATTGCGAAAGTTCCTGCATGTCCTCTCACCGTGATCACCAGAAGGGTCTTCTGATAACCGCCATCGGCGGGCTGGCGCTGACTGCCGACATACCGTTGATCCGCCTCGCCGACGGTGGAGCATGGACGATCATGCTGCTGCGCACCGGCACTACATTCGTCGCGGCGATGGTGATCTGGTCGGTCTGGCGCGCCCTGAACCGGAACGCCCCACCACTTATCCCCGGCTGGTCCGGCCTGATCGTGGCGATCTGCTATGGGCTGACCGGGATCACCTTCGTCACCGCCGTCTATACGACCTCGACCGCCGATCTGGTGTTTATCCTGGCCTTCAACACCGTATTCGCGGGGTTACTGTCCTGGATATTCCTGCGAGAGAGGCCGCGGCTGGTGACGATAGCCGCGATGTTGATCATGATCCTCGGCGTGCTGGTCATCGTCGGCGGTTCCGTCGGCACCGGAAAGTTGTTCGGCGATTTCATGGCGCTGTGCTCGGCCTTCTTCATCGCCGTGGCCATCACCATCTCGCGCGGCAGCGGCAAGGACATGGGATTCACCTCGCTCGTCGGCGTCCTTCTGCCGCTTGGGCTGGCAGCCTTCATGGTGACAGGCGAAGGCTTCCATGTGAACGCGCCGTGGTGGATCATCTTCAATGGCGCCGTGATCATGCCGATCTCGTTCTTCTGCCTTGCCGCCGGGCCGAAATACATTTCGGGGCCGGAAGTGGCGATGTTCTACCTGCTCGAAACGGTGCTGGCGCCGGTCTGGGTGTGGATGATCTTTGCCGAGACACCGACCCGCAACAGCCTGATTGGTGGTGCGATCCTGATCGTGACGCTGATCGCACATTCGGCCTGGCACCTGCATGACGGGCGCAAGCGCCGTAGCGACTTTGCGGTGCATCATCCGGTGTAGGGCAAGCCGGCTTCCGAGATCAGGCGCTGGCCTTCTTCTTGGCCAGGTCGGGTTCCGGCAGGGCCTCGATTTGCGGGCCGGCTTCAATTTCGGCCGGCGAACCAAGTGCGATTTCGTCGGCCAGTTCCACCTCACGCAGCCATTCGCGCCAAATTGCGACCAACAGGGCCATCAACACGGGGCCGATGAACAGGCCTAGGAACCCCATGGTCTTGACGCCGCCGATCAGGCCGAAGAACGTCGGCAGGAAAGGCAATTTTATCGGCCCGCCGACCAGCTTCGGGCGCAGTGTCTTGTCGACGATGAACAGCTCGACCGCGCCCCATAGAAACAGCGCCAGCCCGGCCATCGGCGATCCGCTGGCGGCGAGATAGATCGAGACCAGGGTGAAGGACAGTGGCGCACCGCCGGGGATCAGCGCCATGACGCCGGTCAGGGCGCCGAGCGTTACCGGCGACGGCACGCCGGCCAGCCAATAGGCAATACCCAATACCAGCCCCTCGCCGATGGCGATGACGGTCATGCCGGTCACGGTCGAAGAGATCGTCGCCGGCACGACGCGCGAAATCCGCTCCCACCTCGTCGGCAGGATACGTTCGCCGAGGCGGTCGACCTGGCCGGCAAAGTGTTCGCCGTCGCGATAGGCGAAGAATAGCGCAATCATCATGAACAACAGCGTCAGGAGCAGGCCGAACGCACTGCCGCCGGCGGCCAGCACGCCGCGATAGATGCTACCGATGTTGGCGCCGCTGACCAGCTGGATCAGTTCACCAATGCCGCCGGGATGGCCAAAATTCGTCGTCCATTGCTCGTTCAGCCACTCGCCCACGACAGGCATGGTGGCGATCCAGTGCGGCGTCACCGCACCGTGCCGGTTGGTCTCGATGGCCCAGGCCACCCACTCGCGGACCTCGTTGATCGCATAGGTCCCGGCGAAGGCGATCGGTATCACCAGGAAGGCGAGGATGAAGAGGATGGCAAAGGTTGCGGCGATGGTGCGGTTACCGCCGACTGCGACAAGCAGGCGGCGGTAGAGCGGCCAGCTGGCGAAAGCGATGACGAGCGCCGCCAGCACCGGAAACAGGAAGCCATGAAAGAAATAAACGCCGGCGGCGACGATCAGCACCAGCAGCCAGCGCGCCGCCGACAGTGGCGGAATGACGGCGGCCCGCAGCGGCGTCGACAGGCCGAACAAGCGCTGCTGCCGTTCCGGTTTCTGGATTTTTGCTTCCTTCAAACGCCTGCCTCTTTCAAACACCCTTCCCGCTTATGCACTGACATAGTGCAGCAATCGTGACGATAGTCCAAATGGTTGGGATCTCCCCCCTCGAGGGGGAGATGTCGCCAAAGGCGACAGAGGGGGTCGGGACGACCTGACGCCGGCCCTGTTGCAGACAGAAGAGGAGGCTGGCGCTTTGTGCGCGGCGACCCCCTCTGGCCTGCCGGCCATCTCCCCCTCAAGGGGGGAGATTAGCTATGGGGGAGATTAGCTATCCAAATTTCCCCGTCCTCGGGAAGCCCTTCGGCACCATGCGTCCGGCCGAGGCGCGGGCGCCGATCCATTCGGCCAGTTCCTCGCGCGACCGGGTGAAGGTGCGGTCGGCTGAATCCTGCCAGGTGAGACCGCTCTCCAGCGCGAACGGCTTGAGGTCGAGAAGGCCGCCGTCCTTGTATTTCTGCAGCCGCACGCCCTTGCCGCGGCCCATCTCCGGAATCTCGGAGAGCGCGAACACCAGCATCTTGCGATTCTCGCCGACGATGGCGAGATGATCACCCGTCACCGGAATGCAGCGCTTGGCTTCGTCCGGCGCCTTGACGTTCATCACCTGCTTGCCCTTGCGGGTGTTGGCGACCACTTCCTCCTCAGGCACGATGAACCCGTTGGCATCATGCGAGGCCAACAGCAGCTTGCGCTTCGGATCGTGAACGAAGGCGGTGACGATGTCCTGATCATTGTCCATGTCGACGATGATGCGGATCGGTTCGCCATGGCCGCGGCCACCTGGCAGCCGGTCGGCGCCGATGGTGTAGAATTTGCCGCCGGTCGTGAAGACCAGCACCTTGTCGGTGGTCTGGGCATGGAAGGCGAGCTTGAGGCTGTCGCCTTCCTTGAAAGTAAGCGTCGAGAGATCGGCCAGATGCCCCTTCATTGCCCGCAGCCAGCCCTTTTCCGAAACGACCACGGTGACCGGCTCGCGCTCGATCATGGCATGGGCAATGTCGGTCAGATCGTGCTCGGGCGCGTCGGCGAACTGGGTGCGGCGCTTGCCGAGCTCGGTCTCCGGACCGAACTTGTCGCGGATGTTGGTGACCTCCCACTTGATCGTCGCCCACTGCTTCTCGTTCGAAGCAAGCAGCGCCTCGATCTGCTTCTTCTCGGCGCTCAGGCCGTCGAATTCCTTGCGGATCTCGAATTCTTCCAGCTTGCGCAGAGCGCGCAGCCGCATGTTGAGGATTGCTTCGGCCTGCGTGTCGGTGAGCGACCAGCGGGCCATCATCACCTGCTTTGGCTCATCCGCCTCGCGGATGATCCTGATCACCTCGTCGATGTTGAGATAGGCGATCAGATAGCCGGCAAGAATCTCAAGACGCCGTTCGATTTCATCGAGCCGATGTTTCGATCGGCGGATCAAAACCTCGCGGCGATGCTCGAGCCACTCCTGCAGCACGCCCTTCAGCGACAGCACGTTGGGCACCTTGCCGCGCGACAGGACGTTCATGTTGAGCGGGAAGCGGCTTTCGAGCTCGGTCAGCTTGAACAGCGATTCCATCAGGATGCCGGGATCGACCGAGCGGCTCTTCGGCACCAGCACGACCCGGATGTCCTCGGCGCTCTCGTCCCTGATATCCTCAAGCAGAGGCAGCTTGCGCGCCATCAGCAGCTCGGCGATCTTCTCGATCAGCCGGGCCTTCTGTACGCCGTAAGGGATTTCGGTGACCACGATGCTCCAGGTGCCCCTGCCCTGATCTTCCTGGATCCATTTCGAGCGCACGCGAAACCCACCTCGACCGGTCTCATAGGCTTCGAGGATAGAGGCGCGGCTGTCGACGATGATGCCGCCGGTCGGGAAATCCGGCCCCTGGACGAAATCCATCAGCTTGGCCACCGGCGCGTCGCGATGCTCGATCAGGTGAAGTGCCGCATCGCAAAGCTCGGCCGCGTTGTGGGGCGGGATCGATGTCGCCATGCCCACCGCGATGCCGGACGAGCCGTTGGCCAGCAGGTTCGGGAAAGCGCCGGGCAAAACCACCGGCTCTTCGTCTTCTTCATTGTAGGTCGGCCGATAGTCGACGGCGTCCTCGGTGATGCCGGACAACAGTTCGGTCGCCACATCGGTCATGCGCGCTTCGGTGTAGCGCATGGCGGCGGCGTTATCGCCGTCGATGTTGCCGAAATTGCCTTGTCCGTCGACCAGGGGATAGCGCATCGAAAAATCCTGCGCCAACCGCACCAGCGCGTCATAGATCGATTGGTCGCCATGCGGGTGGAACTTGCCCATCACCTCGCCGACGATGCGGGCGCATTTGGCAAATCCCTGGTCCGGATTGAGCCGCAGCAGGCGCATGGCGTGCATGATGCGGCGATGGACCGGCTTCAGTCCGTCGCGCACGTCGGGCAGCGCCCGGTGCATGATGGTCGACAGCGCATAGGCAAGATAGCGCTCTTCCAGCGCCTTCTTCAGATCGACCGGCTCGATATGATCGCCACCGCCATTTTCAGGCGGCAAAAGCCTTTTTCCCATGGGCTGGGACTAGCCGAGCGGGTGATTCGCGGCAAGAGGCAGGCAGCTATGCCGGACCTTCTGCAACATGAAACCGTGCGCCAAGGGATATCGACCAACATCAGCCTGTTACATGCGGGTTCTAAGGCCAAGCGCGATGATATCGCCCACCGGCTCTTCATGATAAATTAGCCGGTTCGCACGTAGACGTTGGGATCGGGTTTGCCTTTCACCGTGATTTTTGACCATTGTGCCGGGACACGCCTTTTTCCCGTCCAGTTCGTCACGGAATGGTGATGGCGCAAAGAATTGAAAAACAATTTCAGGACACTCTCAGGGACCTTGCGATGACAATCAAACGCTCAACTCTCCAGAAATTTGCCTTTTCGAGCTTTTTGCTCACGTTGCCGCTGAACGCCGCCCTTGCACAGGACGCGGCAGTCGCCGACCGGCTGAAGGCAGCCCTTGCTGCCCAGGGCGTCGACATTTCCTGGACCGGCGTGACCGGTGACAACGCCAGCATGGTGCTGCAGGGCGTTGCCGTCAAACCGGCGGCGGAAAAGGAAGCCCTCACCATCGGCGACGTCAAACTCGAAGGCATCACCGAGGCCAATGGCGGCTATGACATCGCCACCGTATCGACGGCGGCCTTCGAACACAGCAAGGACGGCGTCACCCTCGATCTCAGCCCGTTCGTCATCCACGACATGACCGTTCCGGCCGACGGCGCGACCAGCCCCTTGGGCTCGCTGATGATGTACAAGTCTGCCGAACTCTCGAACATGACCGTCAAGGTCGCCGACAAGACCGCCTTCTCGATGGACGGACTGGCCATCGAGATCACTCCGCCGGCGGACGGCAAGGCGATGGAATTCAGCGCCACCACGGAAAAGTTCAACGCCGACCTGACGCTGGTCGACGATCCCAAGTCCAAGGAAGTCATCAACGCGCTCGGCTACCAGAACATCGCGGGCAATCTTGAGATGGCCGGCACCTGGCAGCCCTCGGACGGCAAGATGGAACTGTCGAAATATGACATCTCCGTCGAGAATGCCGGCACGTTCGGAATGACCTTCGATCTCGGCGGCTACACGATGGATTTCATCAAGTCGCTGCAGGAAATGCAGAAGAAAATGGCGGCACAACCTGAAGGCGCCGACAATTCGGCGCAGGGCATGGCGATGCTCGGCCTGTTGCAGCAGCTTTCGTTCAACGGCGCCTCGATCCGCTTCGACGACGATTCGCTGACCAACAAGGTGCTGGACTATGTCGGCAAGCAGCAAGGCATGTCCGGCAAGGACATTGCCAACCAGGCCAAGGCGATCGTGCCGTTCGGCATGGCTCAGCTCAACAACCCGGAACTGACGGCACAGGTCACGGCCGCGGTCGGCAAATATCTCGACGATCCGAAGAGCATCGAGATCTCGGCAGAGCCACCGGCATCGGTGCCGTTCGCGCTGATCATGGCGGGCGCCATGTCAAACCCGCTCGACCTGCCGAAGACGCTCGGCGTCACCGTCAAGGCCAACGAAGACTGATCGAAACGACCTCAAGACGAGAAAAGCCCGGCAGCGATGCCGGGCTTTTTATTGGGATTAGCGAACCAAACGAATTCGGGTGGTTTTTTAAAGCAGAGCCCGAAGCGCGATCAGGCGTCCTTCTTGGGCACAGCCACGCGCAGCGCCAGTTCGCGAAGCTGCTGTTGGCTCGCTTCCGAAGGCGCGCTCATCAACAAATCATAAGCCTGCTGGTTCATCGGGAACATGGTCACTTCGCGCAGATTCTTCGCCCCGACCAGCAACATGACGACGCGGTCGATACCGGCAGCCATGCCGCCGTGCGGCGGCGCGCCATATTGGAAAGCGCGGTAGAGGCCGCCAAAGCGCTCCTCGACCGTAGCGCGATCCAGCCCGACCGTCTCGAACGCCTTGACCATGGTTTCGGGCAGATGGTTGCGGATACCTCCGCTAGCGATCTCGAAACCGTTGCAGACCATGTCATACTGGAACGCCTTGATGCCGAGCAGATCCTCGCCATTCAGAGCATCGATGCCGCCTTGCGGCATCGAGAACGGATTGTGAGCGAAGTCGATCTTCTTCTCTTCCTCGTTCCACTCGAAGAACGGGAAGTCGACGATCCAGCACAGTTCGAAGCGCTCGCGGTCGACAAGGTTCAGCTCCTCGCCGGCGCGCGTGCGCGCCGCACCTGCAAAGGAGAGGAACTTCTTCGGATCGCCGGCGACGAAGAAGGCGGCATCGCCTTCGGCAAGGCCGAGTTGAAGGCGGATCGCCTCGGTGCGCTCCTCGCCGATGTTCTTGGCGAGCGGGCCGGCGCCTTCGAGCTTGTCGCCCTCCTTGCGCCAGAAGATATAGCCCAACCCCGGCTGGCCCTCGCCCTGCGCCCAGGAGTTCATGCGGTCGCAGAAGGCGCGGCTGCCGCCGGTCTTGGCCGGAATGCCCCACACCTCGGCCTTCGGATCGTTGGCCAGGATGTTGGCAAACACCTTGAAGCCGGAATCGCGAAAATGGTCGGAGACGGCTTGCATCTCGATCGGGTTGCGCAGATCCGGCTTGTCGGTGCCGTATTTGCGCATGGCGACATCGTAAGGGATGCGCTGGAAGTTCTGCGTCACCGGCTTGCCATTGGCGAAGGTCTCGAAGACCTCGCGCATGACCGGCTCCATGGTCGACAGCACGTCGTCCTGCTCGACGAAGCTCATTTCGAGGTCGAGCTGGTAGAATTCGCCGGGCAGACGGTCGGCGCGCGGATCCTCGTCGCGGAAGCAGGGCGCGATCTGGAAGTAGCGGTCGAAGCCCGACACCATGATCAGCTGCTTGTATTGCTGCGGCGCCTGCGGCAGCGCGTAGAAGGTGCCGGGATGGATGCGCGACGGCACCAGGAAATCGCGCGCGCCTTCCGGCGACGAGGCGGTGAGGATCGGAGTCGAGAATTCGGTGAAACCAACCTCGCCCATGCGCCTGCGCATTTCGGCGATGATTTTCGTCCGCGCAATGATGTTCTTGTGCAGCGTCTCGCGGCGCAGGTCGAGGAAACGGTATTTCAGCCGGATATCCTCGGGGTAGTCAGGCTCGCCGAACACCGGCAGCGGCAATTCCTTGGCCGCCGACAGCACTTCGATCTCGCGGGCGAAAATCTCGATCTCCCCGGTCGGCAGGTTGGCATTGGTTGTCTCGGGCAAGCGCGCCTTGACCTCGCCGTCAACGCGGATGACCCACTCGCCACGCACGGTCTCGGCAACCTTGAAGGCCGGCGAATCGGGATCGGCGACGATCTGGGTCAGACCATAATTGTCGCGCAGGTCGATGAACAGCAAGCCGCCATGATCGCGCACGCGATGCACCCAGCCCGACAGGCGAACGGTCGAGCCGACGTCGCTCTTCCTCAACTGGGCACAGGTATGGCTGCGGTAACGGTGCATTGTCATTGGTACAGTCCGGGGTGCTGGGTTGCGGCCGACGGGCCGGCTCGAAAATTTGCGCGAAAAGCGCATGAGAGGCCGCCTTTGTCAAGGCAAGCGGCTTTGGTTGCCTGTTGGTTCGACCTTGAGGGATCCAAGTCTCTGCCGGTCTTCATGCATTGCCGTCAGAAGCATTTCTTGCAACGATGCAGCCATCACGATTTGGGAGATGCTTTGTGCCGAAACGCTCTTCGCAAAAGGGCATCGGGCCACATAATGGCCGCGAGTTGGAACTGATGCTGCGGGGCGACAAGCCGATGGCGTTGTTCGCGGCAGAACCAGGCGTGGACGCCGAAGATATTGGTGAAGCGCATTTCAAGCAGTTTGTCGACGAAGGCCGAATTCTGAAGTTCTCCCAGGTTGATCCCAAAACGTCCGTGGAAGAACGCAGCTACTGCCTGCCGACAGAGGAGTGGCGCTGCAAGCTCAGCCTGCTGATCGCTCGCATGTGCCGCAGCGGAGAAGCCTTTGACGTCTTCACATCGAATGATCTGGCGAGACTGGAGGGCGCTCTCCTTGGCTATTCAAAGGAGAGTGTTGAAGCGTTCGTTGCACATGCAGCGTCGCTGAAGCTGCAGAATTCCAGCACGGATTGAACGGCCTACCCATTCCCGACCCAGGCCGAATTCGAACTATGCCACCAGGATTGCCGCTGGCAATAACTAAGGCGATAGTTCAAGAAGGGTCACCGACACGTGATCACCCCTTCATGTCCTCCATCCGTCCGCTGATCCCGCTCCTGCTCGCCGCCGGCATTCTGCTTGGCGGCAATGGGCTGCAGAGCACGCTCATCGCGCTGCGCGGCGCGCAGGAAGGTTTTTCCGCCTCCGTCATCGGCCTGATGGGCACGTTCTATTTCGCCGGTTTCCTGCTCGGCTGCCTGGCCATCACCCGCATCATGAAGGCCGTCGGCCATATCAGGGCATTTGCGGCACTGGCGGCAATCGCCTCGGTCGGCACCCTTTTGCTGGTGCTGGTTCTCAATCCGGTAATGTGGTGCGCGGTACGCTTTGCCGGCGGTTTCTGTTTCGCCGGGCTGTTCACGATCGTCGAAAGCTGGCTGAATTCCGGCGTCAGCAATCGCGACCGCGCGCGTGTGCTGGCGATCTACCGGATGGTCGATATCGGCTCGGTGACCGGCGCCCAGTTCCTGATCCCGATCTTCGGCGCCGGCGGTTTCGCCATCTTCGCCATCATGTCGATGATGATCACGTTCTCGGTTGTGCCGGTCTCGCTCGGCGACCGCTCCAACCCGACGCCGCCCGAGGACGTCAAGCTTGACCTGGCGCGTGTCTGGCGGATTTCGCCGTTGGGCTGCTTCGGCTGCATCGCCGTTGGCGTCACCAACAGCGCCTTTCGCACGTTGTCGCCGGTCTATGCCGAGCAGATCGGCATGTCGGTCGCCGACGTCGTCACCTTCGTCAGCGTCGGCATTTTCGGCGGCGCCATCATCCAGTATCCGCTGGGTTACCTCTCCGACCGCTGGGACCGGCGCCGGGTGCTTTTGATGACGACCTGCTGCGCGATGCTTTCAGCATTGGCGCTGGCGTTCATCGCCGGCAGCAATCCGGCGCTCAACTTCGTCCTCGTCTTCATCTTCGGCTGTTTCGCCATGCCACTCTATTCGCTGTCAGCCGCGCACTCCAACGACCGCGCCGATACCGGCGAATTCGTGCTGATCAACGCGGCGCTGATGCTGTTCTATTCCTTCGGCGCCATTGGTGGGCCGTTCGCCGCCTCAGCCGTGATGCAATATTTCGGACCGAGCGCGCTGTTTGTGTTCAGCGCCGTGGTCTATGCGATCTTCATTGCTGTTATTCTCTATCGGATGCAGGCCCGTTCCGGCGTGCCGGCAGGCAGGCGCCGCCGTTTCACCGCGCTGTTGCGCACCTCGACGGTATTCGCACGGCTGGCCAGAAGAAACAGCGATTCCGACGGGCCGGCTGGCTCGTGAAGATGGCGCCAAAGCTTGACGAAAGCCCCGCCGGCTGAAATCTAGGAAAACCTTACTCCTGCCAAAAGCGATTTGATGCACGTCATCACCACCCAGAAAGAACTCGAGACCGCTCTCGCCGCTTTCGAAAAGTCGGCGTTCGTCACCGTCGACACCGAATTCATCCGGGAAACGACCTTCTGGCCGATCCTGTGCCTGATCCAGATGGCCGCACCCGGCGTGACGGCGCTGATCGATCCGCTGTCGCCCGATATCGATCTGAAGCCGTTCTTCAAGCTGATGGCCAACGAGGCGGTGGTCAAAGTCTTCCACGCCGCGCGGCAGGACATCGAAATCATCGTCCATCTCGGCGACTTGGTTCCGCACCCGGTGTTCGACACGCAAGTCGCGGCGATGGTCTGCGGCTTTGGCGACAGCGTTTCCTACGACCAGCTGGTGCAGCGGATCACCGGTGCGCGGCTCGACAAGTCGTCGCGCTTCACCGACTGGCGTCACAGGCCGCTTTCCGACAAGCAGCTCGACTATGCGCTGGCCGACGTAACCCATCTGATCGAGGTCTATCAGCACCTCAGCGCCGAGCTGGAGCGGGAGAACCGTGCCCATTGGCTCAACGAGGAAATGGATGTCCTGACCTCGCGCGAGACCTATGATCCGCATCCCGAGGACGCTTGGAAGCGGTTGAAGATGCGGCTGCGCAAACCGCAGGAACTGGCGATCGTGCAGGCCGTGGCCGCGTGGCGCGAGCGCGAGGCCCGCGAACGCGACGTGCCGCGCGGCCGCGTGCTCAAGGACGATGCGATCTACGAGGTGGCGCAGCAGGCGCCGCGCGACGCGACAGGCCTTGGCAAGCTGCGCACCACGCCGAAGGGTTGGGAACGCTCCTCGACGGCCACGGCGCTGCTGGGCGCGGTCAATACTGCCCTTGCCTTGCCCAAGGAGCAGATGCCGAAACTGCCGAAGAGTTTTCAGCCGCCGGAGGGTTCGAACGCTGCCGCGGAACTGTTGAAGGTGCTGCTGCGGATCGTCGCCGAAAGGGAAGGCGTCGCCTCGAAAGTGCTGGCCTCAAGCGACGACATCGATCGCATCGCAGCCGAAGGCGAGGATGCCGACGTACCGGCCCTGCAGGGCTGGCGGCGCGCAGTGTTCGGCGAGGCAGCGCTCAAGCTGGTGCGCGGCGAGATCGGCATCAAGTTCGACAAGCGCAAGATTGCACTGTTTGATCTTTAGCTTCAGCCTCGTCCTCCCCCTGTGGGAGAAAGGCAGTTGCCCGGCTCAAACCATTCCGAGCAGGTGCGCCGCAAACCAGATCCATCCCAGCAAAAGGACCACCGCGCCGAACGAGAAAGAGCGGCTGCGCAGCAGCAGATGGTTGCTGGTCAGGTGAATCTAGGCATGGAAATACCGCGACGCGACAAAAATCCACATCAGCGCCAGAGTCAGATAGTTTACGCCGTTGGTCAGGTGCAGCATCAGGCACAGCACATAAAACAGCACCGGCAGCTCGAACTGATTGATGAGATTGGCGGCAACGGCAGAGCTGGAACTCGGCTCGGTCGAGCGCACCTTGTACTGGTCGGGCTTGGCCTCGCCTGACCTGACCGCGCCATATCTGCGACGACCCAGGACGACATAGACGATGTAGATCAGCAGCACATGCGCCAGAACAGGCCAGAAGATCGTGGTCTGGTTCATGAAGTGCCCCCTGCCCCGTCTGGCATCAAGGTTGGTGTCTCTGACCTGTCAGCCAGAAGGCGGCAATGACAATCACCGGAATGGCGAAAAGCGCGAATTTGGTGACGATAAGCGCAGAGGCGAAAGACAGCGAGTCCGGGTTAGCCGACAAGAAATCCGACAGCAGCCGCGCCACCGCGATGTTCTGGGCGTAGTCGGCAAGCGTGTAGGGCAGTACCAGAACCAGCGCGACGATCGATTGCAGCTGTCCCGGCAGCACGCGGAAATGCTTCAATCGCCGGCCCGTGGCCAGGATCAGGCTGATCAGCGTCACCGACAGCAGCGCCGGGAACAGGAGATCGAAGGTCAGATAGTGCCAGACGAGAATGATCTCGCCGCCGCGCCGGCCGAGCGCCGTCAGCCAGGCCATGCCTTCGTCGGGCGTGAAGCCCCAAACGCGCATGTCGAGTGACGACAAGCCGCCGCTCAACCGCCGGAAGTAGAAGAATTCCATCGCCGTCATGGCGATGAAAACCGCCGCCGACAGGAAACACAGTGCGGCCGCATGGCGCGACAGCCGCAGGATCGATGCGGTCAGGTTTCGTCCAATCCCGTACTGGTCAGGCTCCGCCCGGATAGTTCGGGCTTTCGCGGGTGATCGTGACGTCATGGGCGTGGCTTTCACGAAGTCCGGCGTTGGATATACGCACAAAAGTGGCGCGTTCGCGGAAATCGGCAAGATCGCGACCACCAACATAACCCATAGCGGCTTTCAAGCCGCCTGCAAGCTGGTGCAGCACGCCAGACACAGGTCCTTTGTAGGGAACCTGCCCTTCGATGCCTTCCGGGACCAGTTTCAGCGTGTCGCGCACCTCAGCCTGGAAGTAGCGATCGGCGGAACCGCGGGCCATGGCGCCGACCGAGCCCATGCCGCGATACGCCTTGAAGGAGCGGCCCTGGTGCAGATAGACCTCACCGGGGCTTTCGTCGGTTCCGGCCAGCAGCGAACCGATCATGGCGGCACTTGCACCGGCGGCGAGCGCCTTGGCGAGATCGCCGGAGTACTTGATGCCGCCATCGGCGATCACCGAGACACCTGATTTGTGCGCCGTTTCGACTGCCGACATGATCGCCGAAAGCTGCGGCACGCCGACGCCGGCAACGATGCGCGTGGTGCAGATGGAGCCCGGACCGATGCCGACCTTGACGGCGTCTGCGCCGGCATCGATCAGCGCCTGCGTGCCTTCGGCGGTGGCGACGTTGCCGGCCAGGATGCGGACCGAGTTGGAAAGCTTCTTGGCGCGCGTGACCGCGTCCAGCACGCGCTGCGAGTGGCCATGCGCGGTGTCGATCACCAGAAGATCGACCCCGGCGTCGATGAGACGCTCGGCGCGCTCGAAACCGTCATCGCCGACGCTGGTGGCGGCGGCGGCGCGCAAGCGGCCCTGCACGTCCTTAGTGGCGTGCGGGTTGAGCTGCGACTTCTCGATGTCCTTGACCGTGATCAGCCCGACGCAATTGCCCTGCCTGTCCACCACGACCAGCTTTTCGATCCTGTGCTGATGGAGAAGCCGCTTGGCCTCGTCCTGGTCGACGTTCTCCTTGACGGTGATCAGGTTGTCGCGGGTCATCAGTTCATGGACCTTCTGCGCCGGATCGGACGCAAAGCGAACGTCGCGATTGGTCAGGATGCCGACCAGCCGCCCGACCTTGTGGCCGCCACTGCCGCCATTTTCGACCACTGGAATGCCCGAGATCGAATAGCTGCGCATCAGGCCCAGCGCGTCGGCGAGCGTCGCGTCGGGGCCGATGGTGACGGGATTGACCACCATGCCGGATTCGAACTTCTTGACCTGCCGCACCTGCTCTGCCTGTTCAGCCGGCGAGAAATTGCGATGGATGACGCCAATGCCGCCGGCCTGGGCCATGGCGATGGCAAGCCTCGCCTCGGTGACGGTGTCCATAGCCGCCGATAGGATCGGCACGTTGAGGTCAATGTCGCCGGCGATGCGGGTGCGGACATCGGTCTCGCCAGGCATGACCTCGGAGTGACCGGGCTGCAACAGCACGTCGTCAAAGGTCAGCGCCAGTGCGCCGGTGGACGTTTCGATGATTTTTGCCATGGCCAGTCCTCGGAATACAAAAAAGCGCTTGACCGGAATGGACAGCGCCGACTCGTCTTCTTCCCTTTCAGGATTGGCGCTGGCTCGTAACACGTCCCGGCGCCGATGAAAAGCCGATGATTTCACGCCCCAGGCTCCGAAGTCAGGTTAACAAAAGACCTGACGACAGCCAGTTCAGTGTCGGCAGCTTTTGTGCCGGCAGCTTTTCAGGATAGGAATTTTTTCTTGATTTCGTGCCCTCAGCTATGGTACATATTCCCCTATGGTGCTGATTTGCGCCAGTGACCCGCCGCTCAGGCGGGTTTTTCGTTTAATGCTCCGTCAGCCAACGCGCCGGCAAAGGCTGCGAAGGAACCCGTCAACCCGAGTTCGTTGCCGTGTTTCACGCTCCCGGAAAGCGGCTGGCTGTAACAAAAAAGGGCCGCTCGAAGGCGCCCCTTTTGATATGCCACCCATGTGGCACGCTAAGCTCGACGAGGGTCGTGCTCGCCTTCAACCGCACTTCGGGGATTGGAAATAGGCATTTACGATTCGGTTGCGAAACCATAGCCAAAGCGCCACTAGACGTGTTTGCATTCAACGTGCCAGAATCGAGGCGCCCGGAGCCGTCACTGCCTGCGTTTGTGACGGTCTTAAGTGTACGCGCAGTTTCTATGAATATTTGTAGCCTTCAAAGCGCCAAATATTTTGTAGCCGACGGTGCCAGACAGGAATAATCAAAAGTTTAGCACTGTCCCCATAGACCATTTCCTGAGCCGCGTTCCATGACCCATTTAAGAGGGCCTGGTACGCGGGTTCTTCGTCGGCGCTGTATCGATGCACACAGGCTTCCGCCTGCACTATGGTCTTTTGCCCTTCGCGAAGATCAGAAAGCAATTCAAAATAGCGACGCTTCATAAGCGAGTGCGTGCGCGCTCTGTTTGACAAATCGAACGCCAGATCGGCTGCACCTAGGATCGCTGCAACAGTGCCGAGCGCCAAATTGACGTAAGGAATCTCGCCAAACAACGCTGAGACTGCGCCAGCACCGCTTATGACAACGCCAAACATAAACCAGCGATGAACCGCGTCCAAGAAAGCCTCGCGCGCGCTGTGGTAGCGCGCATTCATGAGGCAACTTAGGGTTATCCCCTCTTCCCCGGTCGGGGGTCCGGATGCGGTGCCGGCGGGTGTCTGACTTCCCCCGGCGACGGTCGGGACGGCACTTGCACCGGGGTCGGCCTCGGTGGCGATGGCGGTGACGGTCGTGGCGTTGGGTTTTGTGGTTCGCGTGCGGCTTCCCATGCGTCGGTCCCCATAGTCTCTCTCCCCTTTTTTAGTTGGGAAACAGAATCTGCCAACGGATCCAAGAGTCAACAGTCTAGTTCGCATAGGGCTAGTCAAAAATTTGGTGGTGAGGAAGATTTGTGGCACGCCTTGCTCCAAGTCTTCCGTGAAGAGACGTGAGAAGGCGGTTCATCGGGGACTTGTTTACATTAGACAGAAAGCACGGCATTCGCGGCACCTCGCGCCAACTCGCCTCCTTGTCCATAAGGAGGCATCGGAACGATAGTTGCAACAATGACTCTTCCCCGCCCAAACCGGTCATTGTAGGTAGCGGATGGGCTTACGTTGGCTATCTGAACAAGACCCAGAAAGTTTGGTCTGTCGGTCCGTTTGTCAACATTGCAAGTTTCAGCGGCTCCCCAGATCGACCCTACCCAATACGCATTGGGGACGTAGTCCGCCCTCGCAAGACGTTGCCCAGGTGATTAGTCGGCAATGCCTCACTATGCAACGTTCGGTCGTTATTTTTGCAATTATCTCCGCAAATTGTCGTTGCAATTGCACATGCAATATATTATTCATCGTTCATCGCAATGAGGCGACGGGACAGGGTGCGGGACAATGACCAATCACGAAGACATGATCGCCAACTACGAGATCCGCTCGTTTGGTGGATTCGAAATCGTCAATATCTATCCGATCCACATGAAGCGCACCGCTAACGACCGCAACGTGCCGAACGGCGACAATAAGACAGCCCTGCGTGGCATGGCCTCGCGCCTCGGTATGTTCCAGGCAGGCCGCCGCGAACTGATTGATGACAGCGGCGCCGAGTTCACGACCCACGCCTATGCCCGCGCGATCCTGAAGCAGTTGAACGCGAAATAAGGAGCGCCCAGTCGTGAAGAATATCAAACAGGTCATGGCCGCAATCGCCGCGCTGCGGGCACAGCTCGACATCCTCGAAATGTCGCTGAGCGCCGACGTGACCGAAGGCCTTGGCCCTGTCGAGGCAGTGCGCAGGTTTCGCGAGGCAAACCCTAACGCAACGACAGCCGAGGCGATCGCGGCGCTCGTACCGCTGGGTTACAATGCGGCGACGATACGAACGCAGATGTCGCGCCAATCTGCCTGAACCCCGACGCTCGCGATCGATGGGCGTCCCTCGGGGCGCCCTTTTCGCTTGCGCATCGACGCAAGGGGGTGAAATGGTGCGGAAGTTCCCGTACTGCGTCAGGGGTTCGAAGGTCATCGCGCATCTGCCTGTCAGTCAGCGCATCGAGAACTCACGGCGGGTTTTTCATTTGCTAGCAGAAATGCAGATGCCGTCGGCCTCGACCTCGCGGCGACATAGCCGATGAAAACCGATCGTTGCATTGCACAACAGCGTTCGAACACACAATCGTGCCACCTATGGTTGCCGGTCGCACAAAAGTGACAGCAAATTAATGCGACATCCCGGCGAAGGCATGATACCCGCCCTCCTGAAGCCGACATGCTAGCGGCGACGCAACATTCACGTCTGGACGCGTTCCTTGAACCGCACCATTCCGCTCATACTGGCGGTCGCTCTTTTCATCGAAAACATGGATTCGACCGTCATCGCGACATCGCTGCCGGCGATCGCAATCGACATCCACACCAGCCCGATTGCGCTCAAGCTGGCGCTGACCGCCTATCTGGTGTCGCTGGCGATCTTCATTCCGATCAGTGGCTGGATGGCCGACCGTTTCGGCGCCAAGAACGTCTTTCGTGCCGCGATCGCGGTCTTCATCGTCGGCTCGATCGCCTGCGCTCTTTCCCGTTCGCTGCCGGCCTTCGTGGTGTCGCGCCTCCTTCAAGGCATCGGCGGCGCCATGATGACGCCGGTCGGGCGGCTGGTGCTGGTGCGCGCGACCCCGAAAAGCGAACTCGTCGCGGCAATGTCCTGGCTGACCGTTCCGGCACTGGTCGGGCCGCTGGTCGGGCCGCCCGTCGGCGGCTTCATCACCACCTACTTCACCTGGCACTGGATCTTTCTGATCAATGTGCCGATCGGCGTGGTCGGTATCTGGCTGGCGACGCGCTTCCTGCCGGAGACCGAACCCGCGCAGACCCCACCGCTTGATTTCATCGGCTTCGTGCTGAGCGGGCTGGCGGCATCCGGCGTGGTGTTCGGCCTGTCGGTGGTCAGCCTGCCCTATCTGCCGCCGATCGTCGGTGTCGTCACCGTGACGGTTGGCCTGCTGTCGGGCGCGCTCTATCTGCTGCATGCGCGCCGTGCCAAAAACCCGCTGCTGGCGCTCGAACTGTTCCGCAACCGGGCGTTCCGCTCCTCGGTACTTGGCGGCGGACTGTTCCGCATAGGCATTGGTGCCGTGCCGTTCCTGCTGCCGCTGATGTTCCAGATCGGCTTTGGGCTGACGCCGTTTCAGTCCGGCATGATCACCTTCGTCTCGGCGATTGGCGCCATCGGCATGAAATTCGTCACCGCACTGATCTTCCGCGTCGCCGGCTTCCGCCGTGTGCTGGTCATCGGTTCGCTGGTCGCCGCGGCCTCGATCGCCATCAACGGCCTGTTCACACCAGACACACCCTATCTGCTGGTGCTGGCCATGCTGCTGGTCGGCGGCTTCATCCGCTCGATGTTCTTCACCGGCGTCAATGCGCTCGCCTATGCCGAGGTTTCGGCTGAAGACACCAGCAAGGCGACGCCGATTGCCGCGGTCTTCCAGCAGCTGTCGATCGCGCTTGGCGTGGCGGTGGCCGGCGGCATCCTGGAAGTGTCAACGAGCCTGAATGGCAGGTCACTGACGCTGGCGAATTTCCACACCGCGTTTTTCGTCGTCGCGGCGATTTCCGCCGCCGCATCGCTATCATTCATGCGGCTGGCGCCCGATGCCGGCAACGCCGTCTCCGGACATGGCCGGTTGACAAGGCCCAAGACGCTGGAAACGGTAAGCCCGCCCGGCACCTGACGCGAGTTACACTTCGGGCTCGCCCTCTGGAGGTTCCGATTCACCTGACGGCGGCTCTCGCCCCTTGAAGTCCTTGGCCAAGAGATAGAGTTCGACCGATTCGTCGCGTGACGCCGGCGGCTTGACGTGATGGACGGAGCGAAAATTCCGCTTGAGCATCGAGAGCAGCTCGTTTTCGGCGCCACCCTGGAAAGTCTTGGCGAGGAAATGCCCACCCGGCTTCAGGACCGACAGAGCGAAATCAGCCGCCACCTCGCACAGATGCATGGTGCGGATATGGTCGGTTCGCTTGTGGCCTGTGGTGGGTGCCGCCATATCGGACAGCACGATATCGGGGTCGCCTCCGAGCGCCTCGGCCAGCTTTTGCGGAGCCAGCGGATCGAGGAAATCCATCAACAGCACCGGTGCGCCGGGCACGGCGTCCATTTCCAGATAGTCGATGCCGATGACATGCGGCTTGTCGGCCGTCGATTTCGTCCGCGCTGCCGCGACCTGGCACCAGCCGCCGGGGGCGGCACCGAGATCGATCACCTTCATGCCGGGCTTCAACAGATGATGCTTGTCGTCGATCTCGATCAGCTTGTAGGCCGCGCGCGATCGATAGCCGTCAGCCTTGGAGCGCTGGACATAGGGATCGTTGATGTGGCGCTGCAGCCAGCGCCGCGACGATTCCTTCAGCCCACTCTTCTTCTTGATCCGCGTCTTCAGCACGCGAATGCTGGCAGATCCTGGTTTTTCCGGTTTCTTGGTCATTGCCTGATTTCTTTTCCGAGCATGATCTCCGAACAAACGGAACGGTTTGTCCGCGACCGGTCGCTACTTTTCGCTAACGCGGTCCTGCGGTTCGGGATCATGATTTCTTGTCTGAGTTTTCTCGCTCGCCAAGTTTTGGCAGTTTTTCGGCGACTGTGCGTTTCGCGGAGGGCTTCCCCCACTCCGTCGCCGCTTCGCGGCGCCACCTCTCCCCCCTCCGGAGGGAGAGGAAGGGAGCCAGCCTGTATAAGTTCGCGCCTTTCCTCTCCCCCGTCGATCGGGGGAGAGGTGGGGAGCGCATGGCGCCCGAGGGGGGGGGGGGGGTTGAACAAAAAAAAGCATAGGGGGTGATTCGGAGGCCCCCC
>NZ_JAMYSC010000027.1:0-95574 GCF_040321755.1 Mesorhizobium sp. M0276
AAACCCATCGCCAGCAAGATGCGAAGAGCCAGATGGAACAGAGACTTCCTCTTCCAGCTCTTTACTCATATGCGATAGCCCTGCCGCAAGGGGGGAGATAGCAACTTCGACGCTCCGCTCATTCTTGCCACGCTGGAGATTGGCGAAAGCGGTTGAGCGCGTAATCTCCCTCCTTGCGGGGGAGATGGCCGGCAGGCCAGAGGGGGGTGGGCGGGAACTCGACAGAACGGCTTTATTCTGCGACGCCCCCGTCTCAAATCACATTCAATTCCCGAAACGCCCGCCCTTCCGCGATGCGGCCATAGCTGAACGCCGAACAGTCCACCGTGCGATAACCCCCATGCACGATCAGCTCGGCCAGCGCCTTGCCGACCGCCGGCGCCTGCTGCAGGCCGTGGCCGGAGAACCCGTTGGCGAACAGGAAGTTGCCGACCTGAGGATGCGGGCCGATCACCGCGTTCTGGTCAAGCGTGTTGTAATCGTAGTGGCCGGCCCAGGCGCGCGTCGGCTTGATCGCCTCGAAAGCTGGAATGCGGGTCGCCAACACCGGCCAGATCACCTCTTCGAAAAGCGGCCAATCAACCTCGAAATCCCCAGGGGCGGCCGGGCCATCGCCCTCTTCCGGTTCGGCACCGCCGGTGAGATAGACCGAACCTTCCGGGCGCACATAGATGCCGGACGGGTCGACCAGCAGTGGCATGTCGGCGTATTTCTCGCGCGCCTCGAAGACGAAGACATTGCGCTTGCGCGGCTCTACCGGCAGCGCCAGGCCGGCCATGCCGGCCACCTTGCCGGCGTTCGGCCCAGCGGCGTTGACGACGATGCCGGCCTCCAGCACCTCGCCATTGTCGAGCCTGACGCTGGTGACGCGGTTGCCGTCGCACGCAATATTGGTGACATCAGCGGTGATGAAATCGATCTTCTTCTCGCGCAGCGCCTTGCGGAACAGCATCAGCATCGCATGCGCGTCGAACCAGCCCTCGCCTGTCCGGCCATAGGTACCGGCGGTGATGCCTTCGGCCGATAGCCACGGGAAGCGGCGCACCAGCGCGTCGGCGTCCTCGAGAACGATGTCGGCGCCCTCGGCCATCTGCACGTCGTGATTGGCCTTCAGGATCGGCAGCCCGTCCTCGCCGGCAAGGATGAGATAGCCACCCTCGCGAAAGCCGATATCGGCATCCGCGCCGAACTCTTCCTTCAGCCGCCGGAACAGTTTCAGCGTGAACTGCGACAGCCGGATGTTTTCCGGGATCGAGAATTGCTGGCGGATCGAGGCCATGGATAGCGTCGTTGCCGCGCGGGCGAACTGCGGATCGCGCTCGATCAAGGCGATCGAGCCGGAAAACCCTTCCTCGCGCAGATAATAGGCGACCGAGGATCCGACGATGGCCCCGCCGATGATGACGATGTCGTAGCGCACTTTTTCTCGCCTTTCCGATTCGAGCCGCCGATGAAATCAAGCGGCTGGCAAGATGATCTCGAAGCGCGTGCCGCGTTCGGAGTCAACCAGTGCGATCATACCATCATGCGCTTTCAGGAGGGCCAGGACGATGCCGAGGCCCATGCCGGTGCCGCCCGAATCGCGGCGCGTGGTGAAGAACGCTCGAAGATGCGCGCTTGGTTGCTCGGCGAAATGCCAGCACCATCGTCACTGACCTGAATGGCCGCCTTGCCACCGGCGCTTGTCGCGGCAATCGAAACCTGCGTCGCGCCGTGCCTGGCCGAATTGTCGATGAGATTGGCAAGCACGATTGCCGCGTTCTCCGCCGATATGCACAAGGCCAGATCGCCGCCCGCCTCGACGCGGACTGCCAGCCTATTGTCCACCGGGAGCAGCGCCAGTGCCGCGCCGATCGAGGTGCTTTCGCCGCTCGGCGCCAGGTTTTCGGCGCGCGCCAGGTCAAGCAGGCGCCGCACCAGCAGATTGAGCCGCCCCGCATCGGTGACGATATTGTTGGAAAAGCGCCGACGCTCCGTATCGTCCATCGAGCTTCCTGAATCGCGCAGCAGCTCGGCCGCACCCTGGATCGCCGTCAGTGGCGATTTGAGCTCGTGCGAGACATGGGTGGCAAACGTCTGGATGGAATCCGAGCGCGCCTGCAGTTTTTCGGCCATGTCGAGGAAGGCGGCGGAAAGCTCGGCCATCTCGTATGTGCCGTGGTGGTCGAGCGGCCGGATCGCCGCTCGGTCGCCGGCGGCGATGCGCTCGGTGCGATCGATCAGCGCATAGATCGGCCGGCTGACGGTGCGCAGGAAAACCAGGCCGATGAGCAGCGTGCCGCCGAGAATGGCGATCGCCGCCAACGTCACCTTGCCGCGCTCGCCATAGAGATGTTTCATGATGTTGTTAGGCGTCCGCGACACATAGACGACACCGGCGACCTGGCCATCGACGGCGACCGGCAAGGCGACGAAGACACGCACCTTGGTGCCGCGGCTGACCGAATAGAGCGGGGGCGCCGGCTGGTCGGGGATGCGCAGCCTGAGCGCGCTGGCATAGCGGCCGCTGAGTGCCTCGCGCACCTCTTCGATATCGCCAAGCGACTGGCCGACCTCGCCGCGCCCGGCAATGACGACGCCTGTGGGGTCGAGCAGCCGGAAGCCGGCCAGCGTGGTTTTCTGGGTGGCGTCGAGAATGCCGGACAGGCGGATGCCGATCGCGGCGAAGGCTGGGTCGGCGGTCGCAGTCACCGCCGCCGGCCGCGTGGGAAGCACGTAGTCCGAGGCAAGATCGAGTTGCGGCTCGATCGGCCTGTACAGGTCCGGATTGGCACTTCGGCTCGCATTCCCACCTGCCTGTTGCATCGATGCGCCGAGTTTGTCCGGGGCAATGCCGGCGTCACGCACGTCCTGCGCATAGATGGCGGCGATGGCGGCACCTTGCGCGATCAGCTCCGCCTCGGTCTGGCGGATCAGCTGATTCTCGTAGAGCCGGAAGAAGAACAGGCCGACCAGCGGCAAGGCCATCACCACGATCAGGATGGCGACGACGACCGTGGCGAGGCGAGGCCGCCATTTGCGGCCGATCCACTTGCTGGAAGTCAGCCGCATCGGCCGAGCCGGAAGCCGACGCCATGCACGGTCTCGATGACCTCAGGGCAACCCAGTGCCGCCAATTTGGCGCGGATGTTGCGGATATGGCTGTCGACGGTGCGGCCGGCGACATGGATATTGCCTGCATAGGCGCTGGCCGTCACCGCGTCGCGGTCGAGCACATGCGTCGGCCGCGCCAGGAACCCCTTCAGGATCGAGAACTCTATCCCCGTCAGGGCAAGCGGCTTGCCGTCGAAGCTGGCGGCATGGCTGGCCGGCGCCAAAGCAAGCTTGCCATGCACGAACTGCCGGTCGTCTACCGGTTCGGGCGACGCCGGGCGGGCGCGCCGCAGGATGACGTTGACCCGGGCCACCAGCTCGCGCGGGCTGAACGGTTTCGTCACATAGTCGTCGCCGCCCATTTCGAGGCCCAATATGCGATCGATCTCTTCGTCACGCGCGGACAGGAACAGCACCGGCACATCGGATGTGTGCCGCAGCCGCCGGCAGACTTCCAGCCCGTCCATCTCCGGCATGCCGATGTCGAGCACGACCAGGTCAGGTCTGCGCCGTTCGATCGCTTGCAGCACGGCGGCGCCGTGGGCCACCGCCTGCGTCTTCATGCCGGCCTTTTCAAGCGCGAAGCAGATCACCTCGCGGATATGCGGATCGTCGTCGGCGACGAGGATGTGATACGGCATCGATCAGCGGCCCGGCAAATGGGATTCGATATGGTCAGGAACCACGAACGGGTCCTTGGTGTCGAGAGTGCGTAGCAGCCGCCAGTCGAGGGGAACGCCCCTGGCCGGTCATTTCGAAGGAATGGCGACATTGTAATTGGCAATCAGCGCGGCGAAATTGATGAGACAGCCGGCATGGAGCGCCAGAGATAACGTCGGAAGATTGGCCGACAGCAGCCATTCGTTGGATTTTCCCAGCGCGATGCGGGCGGCAAGCAGGAAGGCGAACAGGAAAACCGTGATCCCGGCGGGTTGGCCATAAAAGAGAAATTCCGCAAGTGCTGGCAACAGCACGGCAACGCCGAAGCGGCTGCAACAGCTCGGCACGGCGGTGAACGGCGAGGTCATCACCTGGCTTCCCTGATGGCTTCGAGCCGGATTGGCGCCGGGCGCTTGCGGGCAAACGGAATGAGCATCGCCAAAGAGCTTGCGCACGGCGGATCGGCCAGCCACCAGCCTTCACTGCGCAGCCGATAGGGCAGGGACCAACAGGGTTTTGCTCGCTTTTGCATGCCGCCTGTCTCGCAGGCCGGCGAGGAAACGGTGCGGCGGATGCGAGGAGGTTTCCCGCAAGCTTGTGCAGTTTTCGTGCAGGGCTGGGGCAACCACTTCGAATTGGAATTTGCCCACCCTTCCAGAGGTTGGCGCCCTCTCATCTGCCTGCCGGCATCTTCTCCCCGTAAACGACGGCCTCCGGGAACTTCTCACCTTTCTGAAGTTCGAGCGTCTGCCGCAACAGCATGTCGTCGGCCTTCGCGCGAGACAGGACAGCCAAGCGAGGCGATGTCAGGCGGTCACCAGGGACAACAGAATGGCCGATAAGCGGCACACAACCTTGCCATCACATACTCCTCCTGAAGAACACACCTAGTGCGGTGCCGCGCCGCGCCGCTCGAGCGCGGTCTTGCGGATGATTTCCGCGATCTCCGGGCTGCTGCTGCACAGCATCTGGAAATCCGCCGAGTGCAGCGACAGGAGCGAGACCACCGTTGCGGCGCTGACGGTCGCCGAGCGCGGTTCGCCGCTGATCAGCGCCATCTCGCCGAAGAAGGCGCCAGGGCCAAGCTCCACCGGGTTCGGCGTCGCGACGCTGACGCGCCCCTCCACGACGAAGAACATCTGATCACCGGTTTCGCCATTGCGGCAGATCACGGCGCCCGCCGGCATGACGCGAGGTCTTAACGCGCGCACGATCTCGACTAGCGCGGCCGGGCCGAGCTTCTGAAACAACGGCACGGCGGCGACCAATTGCCAATTGCGAACGAAATCCTCGCGACGGACTTCTTGATAAAAGCCGGTGGCAAGAATGCCAGCCCAGAGCGCGAAGATGCCGATGCCACTCATCATGACCATCCCGGCCAGGACGCGGCCGGCGAAGCTTTGCGGAATAGCGTCGCCATAGCCGGTGGTGGACAGCGTGACCACCGCCCACCACATTGCCTGGGGGATGCTGCCGAACTTTTCCGGTTGGGCGTCGCGCTCGATGACATAGGCCGCGAGCGCGACACCGAACAGAACGACGCCGAAGAGCGTCGTAACGCCGATCAGGTTGCGCGCTTCGTTGGTCAGGATCCTGCCCAGCAGGGGGAAGAAAGTCGAGTCGCGCAGAGGTTTCAGCAGCCAGACAGCACAGTAGAGGCTCCGGTCGGGCATGCCGACGAGTAGAAATGCGGCAAGCGGAACCAAAACCGCGAGCACATCAATTGCGATTGCCGGCGTCCTGTCCCGAACGTCTCCCGCCCGGCGCTTGAGCAGCGTCTCGGCCAGTTGCAGGAGATAGACGCCCCAGATGACAGCGAGGACTGCAGCCAGAGCCAGTCTGCTTCGTCCGGACATGTCCGGTGTCGTGAGCGTAGCCACCGCCACAAGCCCAATCGCAGCCAGCAGCGCGTTGAGCGGCGCGTAAATTCTTAAGAAAGGCAGTGCCGACATTCTATGCTCACGAGCGGTTACTAGCCTCCAAACTAGGATGTCTTCAAGGCAAGCGCAAAGGTGCCGCCGTCGCGGCGACGTGCATTATCAATGGCAAACTCAGATATCCCGGATTGCTTCGTGACCGGACGTGAACAGCAAGCCACAACCGACGAGAATGACCCAATCCGGACATTGCAATGGGTCCGACGGAAAAACTGAAATATCGGGCCGTCGTTCTCACTCGAGCCCGATCCACACAAAACCGTCCTGCTTTCGGCAAGGATATACGATCAGCTTTGCGCGGTTCTTCGAAATGTCACCCAAATATTCAAGGCCCGCCCTGGTACCGTCGTGCTCCAACTTGGCCCACTGCCTGATTTCGCCGGTAAGCAGGTCGAAACAACTCTGATGCCAACGACAGACCAGGCCAAGATCTGCGGTGATCGTGCTCCCCGTGTGTGGGAGCTGCAGCGCCTCGACCTGAGCGGAACTTCGGCGTTCGTAGAGCGGCAGATGAAGATGCGGGCAAGCATTGTTGAAGGCGCAATAGTTGTCGGATCCACGAACGACGACGATATCGTAATCTTCAAAATCGAGAATCCGACGTTCGTAGGGCTGAAGCTCGTCTTCGGAAAAAGCGCGAACCCACCTCCTGCCGCCCTGACGGATGGTTTCGCGAAGCCCCTTGGCATTCAGCTCGGCGTCAATTTCGGGTTTCAGCCTGACGATTTCGAACAGGCTTGTGCGCTCCCCGGTACCGCGAAGGCGTACCCTGACGAAGTCGCCGATTTCCACCTTTTCGGCGATCTGGTCGCGGAGGGCCTCGGATATCAGCAAGCGCGTACCGGCATCTTTATTGGCGGACTCGACCCGGCTGGCCAGATTTACAACGTCGCCGATGGCCGTGAGACGTTCGTGTCCAGCAAAACCCAATGTGCCGATGACGGCTTCGCCATAGTTGAGGCCGATACGAATATCGAAATCGATGCCATACATCGAGGCAAAGAACGGCTTCAGACGATCGACTGTGGCGAGGGTCTGAAGTGCTGCGTTCACGGCGCGGAGCGGAGCGTCTGGCTGGTCGTCGATACCGAATATTGCCATGAGCCCATCGCCGATCAGTTTGTCGATGAAACCGCCATTCTGCTCGATGATGTCGCCGACCTGGGCGAAGTAGCGATTGAGCAGATACATCACGTCATAGGGGGAAAGCCGCTCCGACAGCGCTGTGAAATCTACAATGTCGCTGAAGAAGACCGCAACACGCCTTGCTTCGCCGCAACGCGTCGCGGCAGAAGCACCAAGCTGGCTGGTGATCATCATGTCGGTTTCGTCTAGCACCAGGCGTCGGACGCGAAGCTCGCCTTCCGGCCGGAGTTGACAGGCCAGCCGAACCTCATCGGCCAATCTCAACCGGTTCGCCATCTGGGTTTCGTCGGGATTGCGGTCCGGGCAAGCCTCAATGCCGTCGAGAACCCAAACGCGACATGTCGAGCATTTCGCCCTGCCGCCGCATGCGTGGGCAAATGGCACGCCCGATCTGAGAGCCGCCTCAAGCAAGGTCTCACCTGCGGCCACGTCGAAATCCACTCTGTCGGGTAAAGCGGTTGCTTTGGTCATATCACCGAACACCGGTCCGTCGCGTTAACTGGCTGTCAGTGTAGCACCAATCGGCTCGGGCGGTGGAATCGTGCAAAATTCGGGCACCGACGAAGCCGAAATGGTTTCGTTGCGAGGACCGGACCGTAAGCCGTTGCAGCGGCAGCGACCGCTTGCCGAGCGGACAACGAGGGTTCATCACGGCGGACCGTGTGGCGGGGAACGGCCCGATCCTGGCCGGGCGGTGCCTGAAGCCTTCGGATGAAGGGCAAAGTCGATGAGTTCGCGGATAACTAGGCGATCTGCGGTTTTCTGCTAATACAAATTGAAAATTGCGCCGTCATGTTTCACAACAGGTCGGTACAGCCAGGGGGTTCCGAAGCCTGCGGGTTTGTCACGGTCCTCAAGGCGAGAATTCGAAAAGACGTTCAATAATGACCCAGCACGCAGAAAATGCTCGAATTCTCATGTACAGCCACGACACGTTCGGGCTTGGCCACTTGCAGCGCTGCCGGACGATCGCGCATTCGCTGGTCGAGGATTTCCGGGGACTTCAGGTGCTTATTATTTCGGGTGCGCCTATCGCGGGCGCCTTCGACTACCGTGCCCGTGTCGACTTCGTGAAGATCCCCAGCGTCATCAAATTGCGCAACGGCGAGTACACCTCGCTGGAAAAGGATATAGATCTGCATGAGACGCTAAGGATGCGTCAGTCGATCATCCGCCACACAGCCGAGACCTTCCGGCCGGATATCTTCATCGTCGACAAGGAACCGCTCGGCCTGCGCGGTGAGATTGAGGACACGCTGTCGTACCTCAAGACGCGGGGGACCACGCTGGTGCTTGGCCTGCGCGAGGTGATGGATGCGCCGCATCTGCTCGAGGCAGAGTGGGCACGCAGGGATGTGATGCGCAAGATAGGCCTGTTCTACGACAAGATCTGGGCCTATGGTCCGCCGGATTTCTACGATCCGTTGACCGGCTTGGATGTGCCGCCGGTTGTCAGGGCAAAGATGAGATTCGTCGGTTTCCTGCAACGGAGCCTGCAGCGGAACGAGTTGCCCGGCCACCGGCCCGAGGGCGATTATATCCTCGTTACCACCGGTGGCGGAGGCGACGGCGCCGAACTGATCCACGACGTCATCGATGCCTATCAGCAGGATCCGCAATTGCAACACAGGGCGCTGATCGTGCTTGGACCTTACATGCCGGCGCGCAAGCGCAACAAGCTGATCAAGAAGGGATCCAAGATCCCGTACATCAAGATCATCGAGTTCGACAATCGCATGGAAGACCTGATTGCCGGCGCCAAGGCGGTTGTGGCGATGGGCGGTTACAACACCTATTGCGAGATACTATCGTTCGACAAGCCGGCGCTGATCGTGCCGCGCGTCGAGCCCCGCGAGGAACAACTGATCCGCGCTCGGCGCGCAGCCGAACTCGGCCTCATCGAGATGTTTTTGCCGGAAGAAGCCAAGGACTCGCAGCGGTTTGCCGATGCACTGGTGGCACTGCCGGACTGGCCCCGCCCATCACAGAGCAATCCGCATCTGACGCTGGAAGGGCTGCCTCATATTTCCGAAATCGTCGCGGAACTGCTCGACCGGCGGCCCGGCCATCGCCTGTCGGTCATTGAAGGAATGAACTGACTTGCGACATCGCAAGATTGTCGTGGTTCTGAAGGGCTATCCGCGCGTCTCGGAAACCTTTATCGCGCAGGAACTGCTCGGTCTGGAGCGTGCGGGGTTCGAACTGATACTCGTCGCGCTCAGGCGGCCGACCGACGCAAAACGCCACCCCGTGCATGACGAGATCAAAGCGGCCGTCCACTATCTGCCGGAATATCTGCATGAAGAGCCGCTTCGCGTGCTTCGCTCGCTGTTTGCTTGTTTGCTGCGGCCGGGCTTCTGGCGCGCGCTCGGATCGCTGGCTGCCGATATCCCCCGCGACTTTACCCGCAATCGCGCGCGCCGTTTCGGGCAAGCGCTCGTGCTGGCGGCCGAATGGCCGAAAGACGCGGGATGGTTGCATGCACATTTCGTGCACACACCGGCATCGGTGACGCGCTATGCCAGCCAGCTTCTTAGCCTGCCCTGGAGCTGCTCAGCCCATGCCAAGGACATCTGGACTTCGGCGGACTGGGATTTGGCCGGCAAGCTTTCCTCGGCGCGCTGGACGGTCACTTGCACGAAGACTGGCTTCGACCGTCTCAAAGAACTCGCTAACGGCAACTCGTCCGTGCATCTGAGCTACCATGGGCTCGACCTCGATCGTTTCGGCAGTTTTGGCGAGGCGCGAAAGCATCATGACGGCTCGGCGCTTGACGAACCGGTTATCCTTCTGAGTGTCGGGCGTGCCGTTGAAAAGAAAGGCTACGATACCTTGCTGGAGGCTCTTGCCCTCTTGCCTGGCGATTTGGCGTGGCGTTTCGAGCATATCGGCGACGGCGAGGAACTGGAACGGCTCAAGGTACTGGCGCAAAAGCTGGGACTGAGTGGTCGCGTCTCTTGGAAAGGCGCGCTCGCGCAGGAGGAGGTGCTTGAGCACTACCGCTGCGCCGATATCTTCGCCCTGGCCTGCAGGATCACCGCTAATGGCGACCGGGACGGTCTGCCGAATGTTCTGATGGAGGCGGCTAGCCAGCGGCTTGCCTGCGTGTCGACCAATATTTCCGGCGTGCCGGAGATTTTATCGCCGGATGAAACCGGGCTGCTGGTTCCGACGGAAAATCCAATTGCCCTGGCACAGGCGCTGGAGCGCCTGATCCGCGATCCCGTGCTGCGCACCCGCCTCGGCGACGCAGCAGAGCGGCGCGTGCGCGGCAATTTCGATCATCTGGCAAGCATTGGACAGCTCAAGGAACTGTTCGAGCGCGAGTGGCGGGCCGCCGATTGACCCGGCTGCGCGCCTTCCTTTATGTCCAGCACCTGCTCGGTATCGGTCATCTCGCGCGCTCTAGCCGTGTCGCGGCGGCTCTGGTCGATGACGGGTTCGACGTAACCGTGGTGACCGGCGGAGCGCCGGTCGCGGGGTTTCCGGGACTCGGGGTAAAATCTGTAACCCTGCCACCTGTCACCTCCGGTGATGAAGGATTTTCCGGACTTGTCGATCTGCAGGGCAAACCCATCGACGATGATTTCAGGAAACGGCGTTCTGAGATGCTGCTGCAGGCATTCCGGGAATGCAGGCCGGATATCGTCATTATCGAGGCGTTTCCATTTGGACGCCGGCAGATGCGTTTCGAACTCTTGCCGCTGCTCGAGGCCATCGACGCGGCGTCGCCCAGACCGCTGCTGGCGACGTCCGTGCGTGATATCCTTCAGGAGCGCGTCAAGCCCGGCCGAAACGAGGAAACGATCGATCTCATCAACCGACATTTCGACCTTGTTATGGTCCATGGCGACCCGGCTTTCGCAACCATCGACAAGACATTTCCACTGGCTGGGGCGATCAGGGTCGAAGTCACCTATACAGGGCTCGTTGCCGCGCCGCCATCGCCCGTGGGCTCCGAGCGCTTCGACGTTCTGGTGTCGGTTGGCGGCGGGGCTGCCGGAAAAAGCCTTGTCGGCTCCACCGTCGCAGCGGCTCGGAACGCCAACAACGGTTGGAAATGGTGTTTGATCACCGGCCCAAACCTCCCGAAAGACGAGTTTGACGCGATCGTAGACGATGCCACGCCGGGCCTGTCCATCTTCCGGTTCCGCGAGGATTTCGCCAGCCTGCTGACCGGCGCCCGCCTGTCGGTGTCGCAGGCGGGTTACAACACGGTCTGCGATGTCCTGCGCGCGGGTTGTCGCTCCCTGCTCGTTCCATTTGCAGCCGGCGGGGAAACCGAACAAAATGTTCGCGCCCTGATGCTCGAAGAACTCGGTCTTGCAACGGTGCTGATGGAAAAGGACCTAACGCCTGAAGGTTTGACGCAAGCGATTGAACAGGCACTTGTGGCACCGACGCCATCCGCGCATCGTCTCGATCTAGAAGGCGCGCGTCACTCGGCGCAAATCCTGCGCGAGCGGTATCGAACATGGTCCCTAAAAATGCGGCCCGGTTTCGGAAAAGCTGATGATCAAACGGACTTTGGATCCTAGTCTTGGTCTAGACCGCTCCAATCAGCATGAAGCGCGTATAATTTTTTGTCGGCAATTCGCCGGAGAACCGCACCTCCCGTAGCGCCGCCATTGCTTCGAAGGCTGCCAGCGAAGCCACGCAGTTGATGTGTGTCGGCTCGCTGAAATAGTCGTTCGATTGCAGCAGTACATTCGTGCCCCGCGGAAGCAGAGCAAGCCAGGCGCGCAGATCGGCTATGTGTTCGCAGCTCGTATTGACCGTCAGGTCCGGCCGCCCGGCCGCATAGTCGAGCGCGTACATATCTGCCGTCAGCGCCCGGAACCGGTCGCCGGCGTCCCGGTTGAGAGTCCCGGCGACCGGCGCGACTTCGGGATCGATGTCGATGCTGTCGACCGACGCGATGTCGAAGCGAGCGTCGTTGAAAAGCATTGCGGGCAATACGCCGTACCATCCACCCAGAACCCATATGCGCCCGAACTGGCCGCCGCAGCTTTCGAACAGCCTATCGAGCGCCCACATCTTGCAGGCGACCTGCTTGTGGTTGAAGGCGTTGGCGATATCGGCCTTCGGATGCTTGCTGATGACGCGCGCCAGTCCGGCAACGAGAGGGTCGTTGACATAGGCAGCAATTCCCCGCGTGAGATCCAGGGCATGTTCGTGCCAGTCCATGCCGGCATTGCGTGGTTGCGTGACATCCATCATATTCGTCTTGTATGTTGGGATTTCGGGCGACACAACGCAATCTTGCCTCCCGCAAGGCTGTTCGTTCCGCGGACGTGATCATGCTGCAAGCCGCTTCGCCATTGCCCGATGCCGGAGAGAGCCGGCTGCGTCTGTCCGGACCATCGGCGTCCATCCGCCAGTACCAGCCGCGCAGCTGCAGCCTCGTGCTCGGCTATTCGCCAAAACCCCACGGAAGCCGCGAACCGTCTGAGCGCAGGACAATCTCCCTGCACTGCAGCTTTGAGATTGTCGTTGACGACGAAGAAATTGCCGATATCCCATTCGCCAGCAGGTGCGTCTCCATCCCGCATCCTTCCAACTGAAGGATCCACAGTCTCATATGGAACCCAGCCTAGCCCGCTATATCTGGACGCACACCAAGAAGCAGCAGCTCTGGATATTGATGATCGTCCTGCTTTCGATGATCCCGTATTTCATGTCCTTCGACCTGCCGAAGCTGATCGTCAACGGCCCGATCCAAGGTAAGGGCTTCGAGCAACCGGGCGCGACCCAGCCATTCATGAGGCTACACTATAACGTGCCGTTCATTGGAGAGGTCCAGTTCTTCTCCGGTTTTCAGCTCGACCGCAAGGAGACGCTGTTTGCCCTGAGCCTTGTGTTCCTCTTGCTGGTCGTCATCAACGGCCTGTTCAAACTGTACATCAACACCTACAAGGGCCGCCTCGGCGAACGTATGCTGCGGCGTATCCGCTTCGATCTGGTCGATCGTGTGCTGCGGTTTCCGCCGGTCTACTTCAAGCGGGTGAAATCCGCCGAAGTGGCGACCATGGTGAAGGACGAGGTGGAGCCGCTGGGCGGCTTCATCGGCGATGCCTTCCTGCAGCCGGTACTGCTCGGCGGCCAGGCGCTGACGTCCATGCTGTTCATCATGATCCAGAACGTCTGGCTCGGAATGATAGCGGTCGTGATCGTGGTGATCCAGATCGTGCTCATCCCGCGAATGCGGCGGCGGCTGATCGTGCTCGGGCGCCAACGGCAGTTGACGGCGCGCGCGCTTTCGGGCCGGGTTGGCGAAATCGTCGACGGCATCGGCGCGGTTCACGTCCACGACACATCAAACTACGAGCGCGCCGACATAGCTGCCCGGCTCGGGCTCATCTTCAAAATCCGCTTCGATCTTTACCAATGGAAATTCATGGTGAAGTTCCTCAACAATTTTCTCGCGCAGCTCACGCCCTTTCTGTTCTACATGATCGGCGGGTATCTGGTCATCCAGGGGCGACTGGACGTCGGCCAGCTCGTGGCCGTGATCGGCGCCTACAAGGACCTGCCCGGACCGATGAAGGAACTGATCGACTGGGATCAGGATCGGCAGGATGTCCAGGTCAAATATCAACAGGTGGTTGAACAGTTCACCGTCGAGAGTCTCATCGCGCCGAAAATCGGGGCATTGACGATCGACGATCCCGAACCGATGACCAACCCCCTGTCGGCGATCGGTCTGTCCATAGCAGACGATGGCGGTGCGATGCTCCTCAACCGTGTCTCCCTCCAGGTCAAGCCGGGTGAGACGGTGGCGCTGGTCAGTACCGCAACAGGTGGAGCGGAGGCGCTTGCAGAAGCTTTCGCGCGGCTGAACTGGCCGGACAGCGGAAGAGTCGCTTCGGGCGCTGACGACCTGCTTGAACTCCCCGAAGCAGTGACCGGCCGGCGCATGTCCTATGCCTCGTCGGATGTTTTCCTGTTCCAGGCAAGCCTTCGCGACAACCTGCTCTACGGGTTGAAGCATGCGCCGCTGACATCGGCGTCTTATGACGGTGTCGCGGCGGACCAGCATCGCTGGAACATCCACGAGGCGCGCCGGTCGGGCAATCCGGATTTTGATATCCACAGCGACTGGATCAACTATGCTTCCGCTGGCGCTACTGGCCCGCACGACCTCTTTGAAGCCGTGCGCCGGGTGCTCGACGCGGTTGTTCTGTCGCGCGATATTCTGGATCTTGGTTTGCGCTCTTCGGCCGACCTCGCGCGTCACACGGAGCTTGCCAGGCGGATCGTCGAACTGCGTGCGGCGCTGCGAACCCGGCTGGACCAGGAAGGGCTGAGCGGACTGGTGGTTCCTTTCGAACCGGGCGCCTACAACAAGGAAGCAACGATCGGCCAAAACCTGCTCTTCGGCGCTGCCGCCGGCCCCGAACTGGCCGACAGGGCTCTTGCCGCCAATCCCTATTTTGCTTCTGTGCTGAGACAAGCCGGCCTCGACCGAACGCTCTACGAAATGGGCATGGAAATCGCCCAGCAGGCGATTGAGCTATTTGCCGACCTGCCACCCGATCACCAGTTCTTCCAGCAGCTCGCCTTCATGAGCGCCGACGAGATACCCGCCTACGAAACCTTGCTGCAACGGCTCAAGAATCGTCCCTACGAGGCGGTTTCGGAGAACGACCGTGCCATGATCGTCACCTTGAGTTTTGCCTACATCGAGCCTCGGCACCGCTTCGGCCTGCTGAGCGATGAGCTGATGAGCAAGATCGTCGCTGCCCGCAACCGGTTCTATGAAAACCTGCCGCCCGAACTGCAAACTGCGGTCGAACGGTATGACCCTGCCAGATACATTGCCGCGGCCACCGTCATGGATAATGTCCTGTTCGGGCGTGTGGGCAACAATCATCCCGACGCGCCGGACCGCATACGCTCCATCCTCTATGACATTCTTGACGAGCTGGGGCTTTATGCCGAACTTCTGGATGTTGGCCTGGACTTCAACGTCGGCTCCGGCGGCAGGCGGCTGACCGGTGGACAGCGACAGAAGCTCGATGTTGCCCGAGCCTTGCTCAAGCGTCCCGATTTTCTCATTCTCAACCGGCCACTATCGGCGCTCGACCAACGCATGCAGGATAGGGTGCTGCGAAACGTGCTCGAGGAGGCCAGACGCGACGGCCATTCGCCGGCAATTGTGTGGGTCGTTACGAATCCGTCAATGGCGATGATGTTCGATCGCGTTATCGTCTTCGACTCGGGTCAATTGGTGGAAGACGGAACACACGAGACACTTTTGGCAGAGAACGGTATCTTCAAGGAACTGGTGTCGTAGAGCGATGTCCCGAAGACGGAATTAATTCCATCTGGGCGCCCGTTGCTCTAGTCTGGCAAGCGCGAATTTTGAGGTTTGCGACAATGCTGCTCAAGGATGAAGTTGGAATGCTGCAACGCGTTCCCTTGTTTTCTGGCATCGAGTTGACAAAGCTCAAATTGCTTGCGTTCACATCCGATCGCGTGAGCTACAGCGCCGGCCAGATCCTTTTCCGGCAGGGCGACGAGGGAGATGCCGCCTATGTCATCCTTTCGGGCAGGGCAGATATTCTGGTCGATTCCGACAGCGGACCGATAAAAGTTGCCGAAATGGTGCCAAATTCGATTGTTGGCGAGATCGCCATACTGTGCAACAGCTCCCGCACTGCCACCGTCAGAGCGGCAAGTCAGCTGGAAGCCTTAAGAATCAGCAAGGAACATTTCCTGAGGCTTATGAAGGAGTCGCCGGAAATGACCATTGAGATATTGCGGGTTCTTGCCGATCGCCTGAGCCACACCACTGCGGATCTGATCGACGCACGAAGCGCCAAATAGCGAATGACGTGCGGTCGATCCTCCCCGTCGTGATAGCACTGGCCTCTTGAGGTCACTGGAGGAAACCAGTCTCGCCTCTTGTTTGGACGCAAATTCGGACGGAAAACTGGTTCACACTGTTCCTGGAATTGCTCTAGCAGCAGTTGTTTGGCTACGATGAGCGACGGGAACCGCGAAGGGACTACCATGGACGACGACGTTTTCCTGGTCAGGTTTTGGGGTGTGCGCGGCAGCATTCCGGTATCGGGGCCAGAATTCTCTCGCTATGGCGGCAACACAAGCTGCATTGAGTTGCGATGTGGTAATCATACGCTTCTGTTCGACGCGGGCTCTGGCCTGCGGCCTGCCGGCGGGGCGCTTCGGAAGTCGGGAGTGGCCGATTTCGACCTGCTTTTCACCCATTGCCACTACGATCACATCATCGGGCTGCCCTTCTTCGCGCCGATCTACGACCGGGGCGTCAAGGTTACGATTTGGTCCGGGCATCTTGCAGGACGCATGACGACCCGGCAGATGGTCGATGAGTTCATGCGGCCGCCGTGGTTTCCGGTGAAACTGGATGTCTGCAAGGCAAGCCTCGACTGCCGCGATTTCATGCCCGGAGACGTGCTTCGGCCGCGCGAAGGGGTGGTGGTCCGAACCGGCAGTCTTGTTCACCCAGGCGGCTGCATCGGCTATCGGGTCGAATGGGGCGGCCGCGTCGTGGCAGTGATCACAGACACTGAGCACGAGCCGGACAAACTCGATCGCACGGTGCTCGGCCTCATCGAAGATGCCGACCTCGTCATCTACGACTGCACCTACACCGAGGAGGAAATGGAACGACGCCGCGGTAACGGGCACTCGACATGGCAACAGGGCGTCAAACTCTGTGAGGCGGCCGGTGCGCGAGGGCTTGCGCTGTTTCACCACGATGCGACACGCACCGACGAGGAACTGGATGAGATCGAGAAACTGGCCAAAGACAGGTTTGCCGGCGCTTTTGCCGCGCGGGATGGCCAGACGCTCGAATTTCCAGTCTCATTGCACAAAAAGCGCTGAGCTATTTTCCTTTGCCGGCGCTGCGCCCGATCAATGTCCTGATTGGAAGCCATGCGCAGGGGTCAGTCTGTGCAGTGACTGTGAACAGCCGTTCGAGGAAAAGCCAGGCCGATTCATCATGTACGAGATGGTGGGTGAGCAGGCCGACCGGTTCGTCGTCGAATGCATGCTGCAAGTGCGCGATGATAGCCTGGACCAATAAGCCATGATCGCGGCAGCCGCGCGTGCCATGCCAATCCATGATGTCGACATTGCTGTTGATGACCGCCAGTGAGGCCGGTTTCGGCGGCCCATAGACCGACAATGCCGCAAATCCTATCGATCCTAGGTCGGATACCAGGCCGGCGTCGATCCTGTTCCAGGGGGGCACCAGCATCGGAATGGTGCGCGCGCCGTGCAGGCCGGTTACGTGCGACAGCCCGCCAGCCAGTTCATCGAGCACCGCCTCGCGTGGCCGATGGGCGCCGAGTTCCTGCTTTTTCTGACCCTCGGGCGCATGATTTCGATGCAGCCAGCCATGGATGGCGACCGTGGTTTGCGGCGCCTCGTCAAGCCGGGCGACAAGCTTCTCGTCGGTGAGGGCCGGAATGACGGCCAGAGTGACCGGAACCGCGAACTCGCCGGTGAGGTCGAGCAGCCGATCAAGCGAAGGTGTCGGATCCACGGCATCATCGTCGCGCAGCCAGAACTCTGCCTTACGACCCGCCCGCTGCCGGCCCGCCAGTTCTTCCACCAAGGGCTGCCAGATCCGATCGGATGTCATGAAACGGAGACCTTCGGAAGAAGTTCGGCCAGACGCGCCGCTGCAACGCCGAGGGAACGTTCTTCGAGGATGAAACGTCTGGCTTCTGCGGCCATGATGGTTCTTTCGTCGTTACGGGCCAGAAGCCTTTCAATGGCAGAAGCGAACGCCGCCACATCGCTCGGCGGGGTGAGAAACCCGGTCTGGCCATCTCGCACGACTTCCGGCACGCCGGCGATGTCCTGAGCCACCACCGGAAGCCCGGCGGCCTGTGCTTCAAGATAGGCAACGCCATAGGCCTCGCCGAAACCCGGCCAGACGTAAATTCCTCCACCATAGAGGACATCCGGCACGGCGGCTGGCTCAATCGCGCCAAGCCATTCGATACGGTCGGCGGGCAAGCCGGCGAATTGCGCCTTGACCTCGTCACGGGCGGGCCCGTCGCCGACGACCGACATGGTCCAGGGCAGGTGGCCGATCACGCCGAGCGCTTGCGCCAGCATGCGATAGCTTTCGACTTTGTCGCCCGGGCGCATCATGGCAACGGTGACGAGGCGCGTCGGACAACCTCGTCCCGGCATTTCCCGGAATACCGATGTGTCGATGAAGGGCGACAGCATATCAAGAGCGACGTCGGGTATCGCATCTGCCAGTCCCTGACGATCCCTTTGCGTGAAGCAGATGTTCAGCGCCGCCTGCTCGACGGCTCGCACCACCAACGCTTGCGTATCGGCCCACATACCGGCATTGCGCCGCCTCGAATAGGAAGCTTCCGCTGTCACATATGGGATAGCAAAGGTCGACGCCAGCTCGGGCCCGATCAGGTCGGGCGCTTTATAATAGGGATGATAGCAGAACCATAGATCGGGCTTGCCGTCACGATCCCAAAGCCTGGTCAGCCGCGCGGCTTCCCCTCGGGCCTCTATCTTGAGCGCATCGAAACTTTTCGGCTCCGGTTCGCGTAGATAGAAGCGCAATTCGGATGCCAGTTCGACGCTGTGGCCTCCATGCTCCAGCGCCTTGACCAGCATCCGTGCCATCTGGCGGTCGCCGGAGGCAACGGGATGATTGGGCGACTTCAGCGGCGCGTAGAAGGCAATTCGCATCGCGCGACCCTATCATCGGAAAGCATGCGCAAGTCAATTTCGAAGCATGATCGACTTCACCTTCAAGCAGTGGAATGTGCTATCTGATGCTCATGGAAACAGCTGCCGCGTCCGACCCGTTTGTCGCTTCTCTGCCGGTCTTCGCAAAGTTCGAAAGCGTTGCCGATATCGACAACTATCGGCCTCTCCCCGATGGCTGGGCGCTGGCCACCGCCGACATTGTCGGCTCGACCAAGGCGATCGAGGCTGGACGCTATAAAACAGTCAATATGGCCGGCGCCAGCGTCATTTCGGCGCTGATCAATGCGCTGGGTCGGCAAGATCTGCCCTTTGTCTTCGGCGGCGACGGCGCGCTCGTCGCGTTTCCCGGCTCGGCGCTGGAGATCACCCGCAATGCGCTGGCGGCTGTCCAGAGATGGGTGGCGGACGAACTGGACCTGACCTTGCGAGCCGCAATCGTGCCGATAAAGGATATTCGAGCCCAAGGCCTCGACGTTCGCGTGGCGAGATTCCAGGCCTCCGAAGCGGTCTTCTACGCCATGTTCGCCGGCGGTGGCGGCAGTTGGGCGGAAGCCGAGATGAAAGCGGGGCGCTACCGCATCGATCCTGCGCCGGCCGGCGCGCGGCCGGACCTGACCGGCCTCTCCTGCCGCTGGAACCCGATCGAAACCCGGCATGGCGAAATCGTCTCGATCATAGCCATACCGGGGGCGTCGCGCGACTTGCGCGGTTTTCAGTATCTGGCATCCGACATCATCGCCCTTGCCCGCAGGCAGGAACGCGATGGCCACCCGGTGCCGGTGAACGGACCGGACTACAGTTTGCTGCCCGCCGGCCTGGATATCGAGGCGCGAGCCACGGCGCCGGCGGGACGGCGGTGGTTGTCGAAGGTGTGGATAGTGTTCCTGATGACGCTTACGGCCGTCACCGATAGATATGGCTGGACGATCGGCAGTTTCGATCCGAAAATCTACAAACGCGACGTGGCCAGCAATTCGGATTTCCGGAAATTCGATGACGGCTTGAAGATGACCATCGACGTTGACGCTGATGTGTTGCAACGGATCGAGAACCGGCTGAAACAGGCGGAAGAGGCGGGCATCTGCAACTATGGCCTACACCGCCAGAAATCGGCCTTGATGACATGCCTCGTCGCCTCGCCTCTGCAGCGCGATCACGTTCATTTCATAGATGGTGCCGCCGGCGGCTATGCGATGGCTGCCGCAAGCTTGAAGGCAAAGTTGCCGGTCTGATGACGGCTTGCGGGAATCCTTTTTCCGCAATATGCCTCGGCCATGGTTCCTGGGACCATGGTAAGCCGCGCCATGGGAACGGCCAGCCTATCCGAATTAACGGGGAAGCAGATTTTTGGACGCTTCACGATCGGCATATGACCGTCTGCTGAACCGTATCTCGACGCACGCCGCGCAAGTCGGCGTGATCGGATTGGGCTATGTCGGGTTGCCGCTGGCAATTGCGGTCGCACGCGCCGGCTTCCCGGTTTTCGGCTTCGACATCGAAGCCCAGAAAGTCGAGAGCCTGAACAGCGGCCAATCCTACATCGAGGCGGTGACGTCGACAGCCCTTGCAGACCACGTGGCGAGTGGACGGTTCCGCGCCACCGCGGATTTTGCCGAACTGTCCGTCTGCGATATCATCATCATCTGCGTTCCGACACCGCTGACGAAAAACCGTGAGCCGGACCTCTCCTTTGTCAGGAACACGACTGGCACCATCGCAAAGCATCTGCGTCTCGGCCACCTCATCGTGCTGGAATCTACTACCTATCCCGGCACCACCGACGACGTGATCAAGCCCATGCTGGAAGAAACCGGCTTGCAGTCGAGGATAGACTTCTTCCTCGGCTTCTCGCCCGAACGCGAGGATCCCGGCAACCGCAGCTTTGAAGTCGCGACGATCCCGAAGGTCGTGGCAGGTGACGGCGTTGAAGCGGCGACGCTCGTGCAGGCTTTCTACCAAGGCGTGGTCAAAACCGTCGTTCCGGTTTCCACCACGGCGACCGCCGAGGCAGTCAAGCTGACGGAAAACATCTTCCGTTCGGTCAACATAGCCCTCGTCAACGAATTGAAGGTCGTGCTCGGCGCGATGGGCATCGACATCTGGGAGGTGATCGAGGCGGCTAAGAGCAAGCCCTTCGGCTACATGCCTTTCTATCCTGGCCCCGGATTGGGCGGGCACTGCGTTCCGATCGATCCCTTCTACCTGACGTGGAAGGCGCGCGAATACGAACTGCCGACCCGCTTCATCGAGCTGGCGGCAGAGATCAACACTGCTATGCCGCGTCATGTGGTCGATGAACTGGCGAAAGCGCTGGACCGGCGCTGCGGCAAGGCGCTCAGCCGCTCGCGCATTCTCATCATCGGGCTCGCCTATAAGAAGAATGTGCCCGACATACGCGAAAGCCCCTCATTGCGGCTCATTGAACTCATCGAGGAATGGGGCGGCAAGGCGGAATTCCACGATCCGCATGTTCCCGAGATCCCGACCACAAGGGAGCATATGGCGATCAAGGGGCGCCGCTCGGTCGAATTGACCGAGGCGGCCTTGAAGGATTTCGATGCTGTCGTCGTTGCAACCGACCATGACGCGATCGACTATCAGACAATCGCTGATCACGCCCTTCTGATCGTCGACACACGCAATGTTTTTGGCCGTCTCGGGCTCGTCCGAGAGACGGTGGTGAAGGCCTGACTGCGCCCCAGCCGGCGAATTTTCTGGGCGATGTCAGGATCGTGATTGCACTCCGCCCGCAGCTTCGCCACATAACGCCACAAGACATGAATGCAGTTAAGCCTGTTCCTTGGTTGCAAGGACGGTCATTCGGGAAATTCTTTCGCCGTTCTGCCGCCGAAGCCGGCCTCGTTGACTTTGGGGTATCTTTGGGTCGCTGGCGGACTGTGTTATGGCGGATCGAAGGATAATGGCTCCGTCTTCGACGGGTTTCGAGGTGGTATGAGTACGGCGCAAGCAGAAATTTCCACAATTCTCATGGATAAGGTTGCCGATTGGCTGACTCAGTCGGCGCTGGCGGGCAACGAGCTGGAAACATTGGTAAAGGGGTTTTGCGAACGGCTGGCTGCTGCCGGCCTGCCGCTGAAGCGGGTGCATTTGAGCTTTTCGATGCTTCATCCGCTCTATGACGCGCTTGGCTTCACCTGGGTTCGCGGCCAAGGCATGGAAGTGGAAGGCTTCCGCAAAAAGGACGGTGTCCATTCTGACAGATTCCTGACCAGCCCATACTACCATCTGCTCAGCAACAAGCTCGACCATCTGCGGCGTCGGCTCGACCCGTCGGTCCCGTCGGAATTTCCTGTTTTCGATGAACTCAGGCTTATGGGCGTGACCGATTACATTGCTTTCGTCCATCCTTTTAACGGCAATACCAGTCAGGGCATGATCGGGTCCTGGTCTACCGACAGTGCTTCAGGTTTCACCGACAGCATGATTTCGGCGCTGCTGCGTATCCAAAACCATCTCGCCATCGCAACCAAAATGGCGGTGCTCACCAAGCTGGCCGACAACATGATGACCACTTATCTAGGCGGCGACGCCGGCAGACGCGTGCTGGACGGCCAGATCAAGCGCGGCGAGGGGGACACAATCCGGGCCGCGCTGGTCATGGCCGATATGCGCGGGTCGACAAGGCTCGCCGAAACTTCCGGCCGCGAAATCTACATCGATACGCTGAACCAGTTTTTCGATGCCATTGCTGCACCTTTCAATCGCAAAGGCGGGCAGATCATGAGTTTCATAGGGGATGGCTTCATTGCCGTCTACCCTTGCGAAAGGCATCGCTCGCAGTCCGAGACCGCCTGCCAGTCTGCTCTGGCGGCAGCGCACAAAGCCACTGCGCGCATGATCGATCTCAATCTGCGAAGGAAGGAACAGGGATTGGCCGACATAAAATTTGGCATCGGCCTGCATGTGGGCAACGTGATGTTCGGCAATGTCGGGCTTACCGATCGGCTCACATTCTCTGTCTTCGGCTCGGCAGTAAACGAGGTCCAGCGCCTCCAGACCCTGACCAAGAAATATCCGCACTGCGTTCTCGCCAGCAAGGACTTCGCCAGCTATTGCGGCGCCAACAGCTGGCTAACGCTCGGCAACGAGGAACTGGCGGGGGTCAAGCAGAAGCTGACGGTGCTTTCACCCGATCTGTCGGGCACTCTCGCACTCGATGAAGACCGTGCGCTGGAGCCGACTTACGACCGGAGATCGGAGGCCGAGCAGGTCATGCTGCTTCATCGCGATGCCGCTCGGCTGTCGGCGGGCGACCCGAGGAAGCTCCAGTAGCTCGCCCCAATCTGATCCGAACACCTTTGGTGACCAGTCCGGTCGCCGGATTCGCCACTGGCGACCGTTTCGAATCCAAGTTGCTCTAGGCTGGTAATGCGCTAGTCTCGCTTTCTGGGCCTGCCGCTCGGCAGGCCGCCAGGGTGGGGCTGGTGTGAGAATGAATTCGGGTGTTGATCTACTGCGGGTCGAAGATGTTGGCATCTCTTTTGCCATTGTCGGGGGACCGTTGCATGCCGTCAGGCGTGCAAATCTTCGCGTCCTGCCCGGCAAGGTTACCGCGCTTGTGGGCGAGTCCGGTTCCGGAAAATCGGTTCTTAGCCAGGCAGTGATGGGCATTTTGCCGAACACAGCCCATGTTCGTGGCCGTATCCTATTTTCCGATCCTGAAAAGCCTGGCACGACGCAGGATATCCTGCAGATGCCGCGTGATGGACCCGAAATCCGGGCGTTGAGAGGCAGCCGCATCGGCAAGATTTTTCAGGAGCCGATGATATCGCTGTCGCCGCTGCACACGATCGGCAACCAGGTCAGCGAATCCCTGCAGATTCATACGCCCCTGCCTCGGGCAGAGCGCAAGGCGCGGACCGAGGAAATGCTCAGCCTTGTCGGCTTTCCCAATCCCAAGCGCGCCTATGACATGTATCCGTTTGAACTTTCGGGAGGACTGCGTCAGCGCGCCATGATCGCCATGGCGCTTATCTGCCGGCCCGCCCTGTTGATCGCCGACGAGCCGACGACGGCGTTGGACGTCACCATCCAGGCGCAAATCCTGCAATTGCTGCGCGGGCTTCAGAGCAAGCTGAACATGGCGATGCTGCTGATCACGCACGACCTCGGCGTGGTCGCCAATGTCGCCGACGAGGTTGTGGTTATCTACCATGGCGAGATCATGGAAGCGGGACCTGTCGAGGCGATATTCCGCCGGCCAGGTCACCCTTACCTGAGGGGCCTGATGGCAGCCGTTCCGCATTTCGACCTGAAGCCTGGTGAAAGGCTAAAGGCGCTCCGCGAGGTGCCTGTGAATGTCGGGAACCTGCTCGGCAAACAGACGGCGCCGGCATCGAAGGGGCCGGACGACATCCTGCTATCGGTCAGGGATCTGGAAAAGACCTTCACCATCCGCAAGTCCGGATGGTTCGGCGGGGATCATCAAACCTCTGTTCGCGCCGTAGACGGCGTGAGCTTCGATATCAGGCGGGGTGAGTGCCTGGGTCTGGTCGGCGAAAGCGGCTCCGGCAAAACCACCGTCAGCAAGATCCTCATGCGGGCTGTCACCCCCAGCGGTGGCTCTGTGATCTTCAACGGCCGCGATGGACCGATCGACGTCTTGGAAGGCAAGGGAGACGCCCTGCGCCTGCTGCGAGCGAAAATCCAGATGGTCTTCCAGGATCCGGTTTCGTCGCTTTCACCTCGCATGACGGTGGAGAACATCTTGAGCGAGCCGTTGGAAATCCATCAACGGGGCAATGCCGCATCCCGACTAGCCACGGTCAAGAGCCTTATGCAGGCAATCGGGCTCGATCCGCGCTTCATCAAGCGATATCCGCACAGTTTCTCCGGCGGGCAGCGTCAGCGTATCGGCATCGCGCGCGCGTTGGCGCTGGGGCCTGAACTCCTGATCTGCGACGAGCCGGTTTCGGCGCTCGATGTCTCTGTCCAGGCGCAGATCCTGAACCTCTTGAAGGACCTGCAGAAGGAACTGGGCCTGACCTACCTATTCATATCCCACAACCTGGCGGTGGTGGACTACATGGCAGACCGCATCGCAGTGATGTGCGGCGGGCGTATCGTCGAGCTTGCCCCGCGCGAAATTCTGCTTAGGAAACCGGTCCACCCCTACACGCGCTCACTGGTCGCCGCAGTACCTTTTCCCGATCTCGACAGGCCGATGGATTTCAAGACGTTGAAGCTCAGCGGCGCCTCCGACACCAGCGCATGGGGACCGCAATTCCGCGACGAGGGCGACGAGGGTATGCTGTCGCCGCTCGATCTTGGCGGCGGCCACCTCGTGCTGGCCCGACGTTCGGCCGATGTCAGCGAGCTACGCCCTTGATCAGCCGGCGCACCGTCCTTGGGCTCATGACTTCGGCATTTCTGCCGGGCACGTTGCACGCAGGCGACCTGGAGCCGGAATTTTTTCTGCCGCAGCTGAAGGCCAGGGCGCTGCCGGGACTCACAGAGCGCCTGCCCAAGAGCCCGCGCGTGTTGAATCTCGCTGCGATGGGCCGGCAGCCCGGCCAGTATGGCGGCACGCTGCGCACGATCATCGGCAGCCAGAAAGACATCCGGATGATGACGATCTATGGGTATGCTCGCCTGGTCGGCTATGACGAAAAGCTTAACATGCAACCCGACATTCTCGAAAGTTTCGACGTAGTCCATGATCGCGTCTTCACTTTCAAGATGCGGGAAGGACATAAATGGTCTGACGGCAGCCTGTTGACGCCGGAGGACTTTCGCTATTGCTGGGAAGATGTCTGGCTGAACGATGAGCTTTCGCAAGGCGGCCTTGCCCCGGGCCTGCTGGCGGATGGCAAGCCGCCACGTTTCGAGATCGTCGACCCGTTGACGGTCCGCTACAGTTGGGAGGCGCCAAATCCCGACTTCCTGCCCAAGCTCGCTGCCGCCTCGCCGCTATCGCTTGTCCTGCCGGCCGCCTATCTCAAGCAGTTCCACAAGAAATACCAGGATCCATTCCGGCTCGCCGGCCTCATGACGGAGAACCGGGTCCAGAAATGGACGCTCCTGCATATCCGCATGTCGCGGCAGTATCGCCCGGAGAACCCGGAGCTGCCGACGCTCGATCCCTGGCAGAACCGGACCAAACCGCCGGCTGAGCAGTTCATCTTCGAGCGAAACCCGTTCTTCCATCGGACAGACGAGAATGGCCGGCAACTACCCTATGTTGACCGGATTGTCTTGAACGTCAGCTCGTCGGCCATCATTTCCGCCAAGACCGGTGCGGGCGAGAGCGACCTGCAAGCCATGGGAATTGACTTCGCCGATTACTCCTTCCTGAAGGATACGGAGAAGCGCTACCCGGTGAAGATGCATCTCTGGAAACGCACTCAGGGTTCGCGGCTGGCGCTGCTGCCCAATCTGAATTGTGCCGATCAGGTGTGGCGTGGCCTTTTTCGTGACGTGCGCGTGCGCCGCGCACTGTCGCTCGCCGTGGACAGGCGCGAGATCAATCTGGCAGTGTTCTACGGATTGGCACAGGAAAGTGCAGATACGGTCCTGCCGGAGAGCCCGCTCTACCGGCCGGAATTCGCGAAGGCCTGGGTCGCCCATGATCCCGACCAGGCCAACGCCCTGCTCGACGAGGTCGGGCTTCAGGCGCGCGACGATGATGGCCTGCGGATACTTCCCGATGGACGCCCGGCGCAGATCATAGTGGAAACGGCCGGCGAAAGCACGTTGGAAACCGACGCGCTCGAACTCATCACCGATCACTGGCGCCAGATAGGCATCGCCCTGTTCGTACGGACTTCCCAGCGCGACATCTTCCGCAGCCGCGCGCTTGGCGGCCAGATCATGATGTCGATGTGGTCGGGCATCGACAATGGCGTGCCGACCCCCGACATGAACCCGTACCAGTTGGCCCCCACCATCGACGACCAGCTGCAATGGCCGCTCTGGGGTGCTTACTATCTGTCCCATGGCAAGATGGGTGAGGCGCCCGATCTTCCTGAAGTGGTCGAGTTGGTGGCTTTACTCAAGCGCTGGAACGCATCGACCGATGCCGCGGAGCGCGCCGAAATCTGGAATTCAATGCTGTCGATCTACACCGATCAGGTGTTTTCGATCGGCACGGTGAACGGAACACATCAGCCGGTTCTGGCGTCCTCACGACTGCGCAATCTGCCTGACAAGGCGCTCTACGGCTATGACCCGACCGCCTATTTCGGTGTCTACATGCCGGATACATTCTGGCTTGGAGAGTCCTGAGCGTGTTTCGATATATTGTCTGGCGCATCGCTGTGATGGTTCCAACGCTGCTGATCATATCGGCGCTGGTGTTCACGATCATCGAACTTCCCCCAGGCGACTATTTCGACAGCTATGTCTCCGAGCTTCGGGCTCAGGGCGAAGCGGTGGATTCCGATCGCATCCAAATGATGCGGAAGGAATATGGTTTCGACCAGCCGCCGGTCATTCGCTACTTCTACTGGGTCGGTGGGATGCTGCACGGCGATTTCGGCTATTCCTTCGAGTATGAGTTGCCGGTTCGCGACGTCGTCGGGGACCGAATGTGGCTGACCGTGCTGGTTTCCTTCGTCACGATCATATTCACCTGGCTCATCGCCTTTCCGATCGGCATGTACTCCGCCACGCATCAGTACAGTTGGGGCGACTACGGCCTTACTCTCTTCGGCCTTCTCGGCCTTGCCATTCCGAATTTCATGCTGGCGCTGATCCTGATGTATTTCGCCAATATCTGGTTCGGCACCTCCATCGGCCATCTCATGGACCCGCAATATCTCAGTGAGCCGATGAGCTGGGCCAAGGCGAAGTCGATCCTCGCCCATCTCTGGATCCCGGTCTTGATCATCGGCACCGGCGGCACGGCAAGCATGATCCGGCGGCTGCGCGCCAATCTGCTCGATGAGCTTCACAAGCAATATGTCGTGACCGCGCGCGCCAAAGGCCTTCATCCCTTCAGGGCGCTCGTCAAATATCCGCTGCGCATGGCGCTCAATTTCTTCATTTCCGACATCGGCTCTATCCTGCCGGCCATCATCTCCGGTGCCGAAATCACCGCGATAGTGCTGTCTTTGGAAACGACCGGGCCGATGCTGATCAGAGCGCTGCAAAGCCAGGATATGTATCTGGCGGGGTCGTTCCTGATGTTCCTCGCCTTCCTGACGGTCATCGGCGTCCTGATTTCCGACTTGGCGCTCGCGCTCCTTGATCCGCGAATTCGTTTGCAGGGCGGCAGCACAAAATGAACACGCAATCGCCGCTGCCCGCTCCGGGTGCCCCACTGCAACACTACGTCTCCATCGCGCCCTTTGACCTGCAATCGGTCGAGGCGATGACGGCGGAGCAGTCGAAGGTCTTTCAGGCGTCGCAGTTGCGCCTGATGTGGTGGAAATTCCGACGGCATCGGCTTGCCCTTGTATCCGGCATATTCCTGGCAGCGCTCTATTTCGGGATACTGATCTGCGAGTTCCTGGCGCCCTACAATCTGCACACGCGCAACATGGACTACATCTATTCGCCGCCGCAGCGGGTGCACCTGTTCCACAACGGCCAACTCGTCGGGCCGTTCGTCTATGGCCGCCAGATGACGCTGGACATGGATACGCTCAAGCGGAACTACATCGAGAAACCGGATGATGTTCAGCGGATCCGTTTCTTCTGCAAGGGCGACAGTTACCGGTTCTGGGGCCTGATCGAAGGTGACAGGCATTTTGTCTGCCCTGCTGAAAACGGCGAGCTTTTTCTGGCCGGCACTGACAGGCTGGGGCGCGATGTGCTCTCGCGCATCATCTATGGCGCACGTATTTCACTGACAATCGGCCTTGTCGGCATCAGTTTCAGCTTCCTGCTCGGCATCGTCATAGGTGGACTGGCTGGCTATCACGGCGGTATCTTCGACCTTATCGTTCAACGGATAATCGAAGTTCTGCAATCGATCCCCAGTATTCCGCTATGGCTGGCTCTGGCGGCGATCATGCCGATAACCTGGAGTCCGATCCTGATCTATTTCGGCATCACCGTCATCCTCGGGCTGCTCCACTGGACCGGACTGGCGCGGGCCGTGCGTTCAAAGCTTCTTGCCTTGCGCGAGGAGGATTACGTTCTGGCAGCGCAATTGATGGGCGCCAACAGCAGCCGCATTATCCGGCGGCACCTCATTCCCGGCTTCATGTCGCATCTGATCGCGACGGCGACGATCTCCATACCCGGCATGATCCTGGGCGAGACGGCGCTGAGCTTCCTCGGGCTCGGCCTGAGGCCGCCGACAACCAGCTGGGGCATCCTGCTAACCGAGGCGCGCAGCGTTAGCGTCATCGCGTTCTATCCATGGCTGCTTTTGCCGATGCTCCCCGTCATTCTCGTCATCTTGGCGTTCAACTTCCTCGGGGACGGCTTGCGGGACGCCGCAGACCCATACAAATGACATCACTATTCCGGCGCGCCGGGCCGTCAACTCCACCGGTACGATCCTCGTCGGCAGCCTGTTCGGTTGTTGCAGTGTTCATCGTTGGCCTCTATATGCGACGAGGCTCGATCGGGGTTTAATCGCGGGCATTGCCGATCTCTTGAGCTGGTTCAGGACACACAAACGCATATGAGTCGGCTCGAGAGTTTCATCCGCAGGATGACCGCACAGCGCGACATTCTCGATCAAGTCTGCGCGGAGGTGGCGAAGATCGAGGGCCCCGTGATCGAACTCGGCCTCGGCAATGGACGGACGTTCCACCATCTGCGCGAGCGCCTGCCCGGGCGCCGGATCGTGGCATTCGACCGCGCACTCGCCGCCCATTCCAGCTCAATTCCCGAAGCTGAAAATCTCGTGCTCGGCGAAATACGCGAGACGGCGAGCAAGTTCATTGGCATCGACGCCGCTCTGGTTCATGCCGACCTTGGCACCGGCTATGAAGATCGCGATGCAGTGACTTCTACTTGGCTACCCGATCTGACCGCGCGCCTGCTTCGCGTCGGCGGCATCGCGGTCAGCGGCACGCCGCTCGATCACCCACAGTTGCAACGCCTCCCGCCGCCCCCTTCGGTACCCGCCGATCGTTATTTTATCGCTAGACGCGTGTGAAGGGCGGAGATGGCCCCAATCTTCAGGGGCCCAATCTTCAAGGCCCAATCTTCAGGGGATCGTATATACCGCTATCTCCCGCTCGATGCCGCGCAGCGAGACTTCGTGAGGCACGGGCGTCAGCGCGTTCCTGCGCAACAGATCGGCGGTGAGATTGTCGTCGACCACCGCACGGGTGGCGAAGATGGCCTGTGCGTTGGCCAGGTTCTGGACCCGTGAAGCAATGTTGACCGTCTGGCCGAAATAGTCCTGTCGCTCGTTCATGGACACGGCGATGCAGGGGCCGGCATGGACGCCGATCTTGAGCAGCAGATCCTCGCGCCCGCTCTGCTCGTTGAGCGCACGCATGGCATCGCGCATCCTGAGGGCCGCGGCAATCGCACGATCAGGCGTCGCGAAGGTCGCCATCACAGCATCACCGATCGTCTTCACCACCGCGCCTGCCTCCGCGGCGACGATCTCGTTCAGAACCTGGAAATGCGCGCGCACGAGATCGAAGGCGGAAAGGTCCCCCACCCGCTCGTAAAGCGCGGTCGATCCGCGCAGGTCGGTGAACAGGAAGGTCAGGCTGGTGATCTTCAGGCGCTGGTTGATGTCGAGCGTATCCGTGCGATAGAGATCGCGGAACGTCTGGTTGGTGAGCAGGCGTTTGGCGGTCAGGAAGGGCCGGCGTTTGCCCAGCAAATCATGCAATGCCTGGCCGGCGATGAAGACCGTCGGCAGCACGCGGGTGTCGGTCCTGTTTTCCAGCGAAATGCGCAACGGGCCGGGCTGCATCTCCAGCGTCTGGTTTTGGACATGGTCGCGGTCGAAGACCAAAGAGAGGCTTCGGCGCTCCTTTGTCGGTTCGCCCTTCACGTCGATGAACTGCGCTGAATGGGTGACCGGCTCGAAGACGATGATGAATTCGGACGGAAGCTGTATGGGCAGAACCGCCTTTTCACCGGGCGCAAGTTCGATATCCTCCAGCGAGAACGCTTCGATCGTCTTCGCGAAATCCTCTTCCGGCAGATCAACGCCGGACGCCCAGTAGATCTGGCTGAAATATTCCACCATCGGCAGTTCGTGTGGATTGTGGGCGGCAATCCTGCGCACGCGGGGACTGACGGTGAATGTCACCTCGACCATCTCGTCGAGGGTCGGCGAATAACCCTCGGAGCACAGCGCGCAGGTGTATTCGTCCTTCTGCAGGGTTTTCAGCGTGGCGTTGGTGTCGAGCACGCCGCCACAGCCGGGGCACAGAACATTCCAGGAAATGTCGAAGATGCCCACCCGCGCCGCGTGGAGAAAGGCGCCTATGGTCCGCTCCTCGTCGAGGCCATGCTTGCTGGCGAAGGCTGGCGCATTGATGCGGCAAAGTTCGCGGTCCTTGCCCTCCGCGATGGTTCGCTTGATCGCGTCGATTGCCAGTGGATCGACATCGGTCGATTGCCGCAGAAGCGAGAACAGATCCTGAGCTTCGTTCATCGTGCAGGCTCCGGAAAATGCGCCCCCGGGGTGTGTTGACCGGACCGGTCTTTGGTCCAAGTGCTCAATCTTACTTCGAAACGGACCGTACGGCTATCTAATGGATAAGCCCTGGTGGCAGTTCAATTCCCATTCGGCGGATTTTCATCGGCGGCAAGCGGCACTATGGTGGTTCATGGGCATTCATGTTTGGGGCTTTCTCCCATGCCGACATCCAACAACCCACCATTTCCCGCAGCCCTGCGCCTGTTCTCCGCAGCCGTCATCATCGTCCTGATCGTAGGCGCCGGCCTGTTTTTTGCACCTGTGCTGGTCAAGCCGCGCTGGCCTTGGGCCGTCACGCCGTTCAATGCCCGCTTTCTCGGCGGCTTCTACACCGCCGAAATGGTCGTGATGGCGGCGCTGCTGTTCTGGAATCGCTGGTCGCCCGGCAGGCTCGTGCTCGTCATGGCCTTCATCTTCACCGTCGTCGTCTCGGTGGCTTCGTTCATCAATCTCGGCTATTTCAACTTCGAGCGCAAAGCGCCCTGGCTCTGGTTTTTGGTCTATCTTGCTTCGGTCGCGGTATCCGGGCTGTTCCTGTGGCGGGCAAGGGCCCGTCCTTCTGCAAAAAGCGCGATCCTAAACCCCGCATGGCGCGGCTACATGCGGGTGGAATCGGCGGTCCTCGGGCTCTATGGCGTCGGCCTGTTGCTGTTTCCCCTGACGTTCAACAGCATCTGGCCATGGCCGGTCGATGCCTTCCACGCTCAGGTCTACAGCGCCATCTTCCTCGCCGGTGCGGGCGGCACATATCTCGTCTGGAGAAGCGCGCCGCGCGAGGAACTGCTGGTGCTCGGCTTGGCGCAGTTTCTGGTTGGCCTGCTTGCCATCCTTGGCCTCGTCATCGCCGACTCTGCGGTGCACCGGATCGACTGGACGGCGACCGGGACATTGTTATGGCTCGCCCTTTTCGGCTGGATCGGGATCAGCGGCGCCTTCAAACTCTACGCCGCCTCCCGGTATTTCAGCTCGCAATCGGCATCATAGGTTGCAGAGAAGGCTGGATTTCCGGGTGACGTCTGGTGCATCGTGGCGGGCCGATTGCCTTCGCCGGAAACGCCATGACCAGCACGACCTCGCCATCCTCCGAGAAAATCCAGCCGCAGCTCCGATCCGTCCGGCCAAGCGATGCGGAGGCGCTTTGCGCTATCTTCAACATGCCGGGCTTCCGCTGGGGCACGCTCAGGATGCCCTTCGAGATGGTCGAGCAGGTGGAGCGACGCATCGCCAAGTCCGGCCAGGAAACCACCTGGATCGTTGCGGAATTGGACGGCAAGGTCGTCGGCCATGGCAGCCTAGTCGTACAGGGTTCGCCGCGCCGTTCGCATATCGGCGAGATCAATATCGGCCTTGACGATGCCTTTGTCGGCAAGGGCATCGGCTCTGCCATACTTGGCGCGTTGCTCGACGTGGCCGACAACTGGCGCGCCCTGAAGCGGGTCGAATTGACCGTCTATGCCGACAACGAACCAGCCATCCGTCTCTACACAAGCCACGGATTCGAGGTTGAAGGCCGGCATGTGAAGGCCGGTTTTACCGACGGGCGGTACCACGACCTCCTGAGCATGGCGCGGCTGCGGTTCTGATGACCGCTGTCTTTGATCCAACCCCTACGCCTCCGGCGGAAATTCTGGCTGTGCTGTCGCTGCTCTGCCCGGAAGTCGTGCGTGACATCGAGCAGAACTGGAATGCACCGGTTGCCGATTACGCCCGCTATCTGTGGCGGCCGGTGGCAAGGCCTGCATCGGACCCGGCGATCGCTGCCCGCTCGATCCTGCGCGAAGTCCTGCATCAGCGCCTTGGCGTGATCATGCAGCCTGAAGAGATCGGCAAGGCCCTCGAAGAGTTCGAGGACAGACCGGTGATTCAGTCCGGCCTGCACTGCCTGCTTCTGATGGACAGGATCACCTTCGATGCCCTCCTGCTTGCCTGGCTCGGCGCGGTCGAAAACGGGCTGTCGGCCTTCTTCGGCTTCATGGGAACGACGATGACCATGGAGACAATTGGCCGGGAGGGGCCGGGATGGCTCGATGTCGGCGACGACAAGGTCAACCTGTTTGGCATGGGGCGCCACAAACTGTGCCGCAAAAGCGCCTGCGTGGCCGGTCCCGTCTCCCTCAACAAGCGCGCGCTCGAGGCAGTGGGCGATGAAACGGATGCCAGCCGCTGGCTGGGGACATTGCTTGCCAGCCAGGACAAGGTGTTTGGAACCGCCGCCGACGCGCTGACAGCCCTCAACGAGGATCTGGTCGCCGATTGGGATCGTTCCGGCATGGCCCTGCCGGTTTTCATCGATGATCGGCTCGCCGCTTCTGCCATGGCGCGGCATCTAGAAAATGACGGCAGCCTTCTTTCCAGGCTGCTCATTGAGCCCGCAAGGCGCCAGCGTCTCGAACGTGCCTTGCAAGAGGCCGAATCGAGCCCGTTTGGCAGATTCCTGCCTAATGCCACGGCCTATTTCTGGGGCGTTCGCGAGGAGCGCGTGCGCAAGCTTGTCCTCGATAACGGGCGTCTGATCGAGCCTGACAGGCCGCATGGTCTTTCCATCCCGTTCGAGCGGCCGCATCTCAGGCAGGCGCTTTTGGACGGCGTGCTGCTGCCGAACTTGTTCCTGACGTTCCTCGTCCTTGCCATATTGCCGCGCGTCCGGGTTGTAGGCGGCCTGAGACAGATTGGCTATGTAGCGCTTTTCCACTCGATTCTGCTGGCTGCACTGGACGAAAACGCGCCGGAAGAGCGCGATTTGGCTGCGGAGCTGCAGGTTCGGGAAAATGCCTGGGGCATGCGGGTCATCGATGAAAAGATCTCGGTCCGCGAGCAGCTTGCCAGCCTGCCGGAAGGGGCGCTCTTCCCGGACCTGCTCCGGCAATACCGGTCGCGCACATTTGCCGAGACGACCGGCGACCTGAGATTGGTTCGCGAAAACGCCCGATGGCGCAAGATCGGCCAAGCAGAGATCAACGGGACCTGAGCCTCACTTAAGGCCTGAGGTTGGTGCAAATCAGTAAGCGACGACGACTATCGGTGAGCGACCGGCTGCTTCATTCGAGCACCGCCTCGACAATGGCAACAAAGTCATCGAGCGAGCGATCCCCGCGAATCTCGATGCGTGGAAGGTCGATGGGATCGCAATCGAGGTTCGCCGGCCCGTGTCTGCCGCCGAAGCCGATCCGATAGCCGCACTCCTTGGCAAGCCGTCCGAGCCGTCGGTCGGTGACGGAGAAGGGTGCCGCCAACGCCGTGGTTGGCCGACCAGTCCACCGTTCGATGAACATACGAGAGCGCAGGAGCTCGGCGGCCAGGTCACAGCTCGACAGGCCATCGATCGCGCGATGCGACGCCAGATGGCTTCCGAAAAACGCACCTTCGGCGGAGAGGCGTCGCACCGTCCCGGCGTCCATAAGCCGCGTCGGCGGACCGATATCGGCGTCCCACTTTGCACTTTCGCCCACCAGATCCGTCACCAGGAACACTTCCGCGGTCAGGTCGTTGGCGCGCAAGATCGGCCAGGCATGGTCGGCAAAGTTCTGGAAGCCGTCGTCGAAGGTGATGAGCACCGGGCGGCCAACGAAAGGGTGACGGTTGGCGATGGACTGTTCCAACTGCTCGGACCCAATCGCGTGAAAGCCATTGGCGCGCAGCCACGCCATCTGGCTGGCGAATGCGGCGGGCGTGAGCCGAAAACGGGCGAGCGCGGCCGGGCCATCATCGGCGACGCTGTGATACATCAGGACAGGGATACGCTGCCGCCGCTCGCTACGCGCGACGTCGCGGCGCAAGGCCCGCGCCCCGCCCCAGACGATATTTCGCGCGACCCCGATTTCGATGGGCGCGCGGATTGGCACATGATCGATCACCGGTTCCGTCGCCACATCGTCCGGCGACGGGCGGCGGAAGCGGTCTATGCGGTAGAGCTCGGTCTGGATCGATTGCTCAAGGACGAGGCCTCCGGTCGCTGCCAGCGTCTCCGAGATCGCTTGCGCACCGAATGTGTTCCAGTCGAAGCCCGTCCTTTCAGGATTATCACGCAGCACGAATGCGTGTGCGCTGATGAAACTGCCGCCAGGCGCCAACGCCCCAGCGAATTTTTTGGCGATGCGCCGCAACTCTGCGAGATCATCCAGGTAGTAGAGCACCTCCGAACAGAAGATCAGATCCATCTCATCCGGCAGCGCGTCGGCGGAGAAATCCAGTACGCCGAATTCAATGTTCGGCTGATCGCTGCATCGCGCACGGGCCCGCTCGATGGCTATGGCGGAGATGTCAGTTGCAGTCAGATGGCCCACACGCGGCGCCAGCTGCCGCGTGAAGTGGCCCTCCGCGCAGGCCAGCTCAAGCGCCCGTCCGATGGGGCCATCAGGCAGGATTTCGAGCTGCCGCTGATATTTTTCCTGCTCATAGAGCGAGCCGTACTTCCACGGGTCCTCGGTCGCGAAATAGCTGTTCCAGAACGCCGTGCGATCACTCCTGTCCGCGGTCCGTGCTCGGCGCGGCGTTGCAGGAGGTGGTGCAGGTTCGGCGCTTGACCGAACCAGCTCCCGCGCTTCAGCGGCCAATTGGGCGAGTTTGCCGAAGTGGCTTTCCGGATCGGGCCGACGTCCGGCTGCGGACAACAATGCCTCGGCTGCAAGCGCGTTTGACGTGTCGGCACCAGCGCCCTTTTGCGGTACAGGCGATCGTCTCGAAAGCCTTGCGGCACTGTCTACAAGCCGCTCAGCGGGCACCACATTCTGGATTAATTCAATCCAATGATCCCCGGTCACTGTCCCGAGTACGCCGAACTGCACGACAGCCTCGATATGGCCATCGATCATCAGATAGGCGTAGATTTGATCGATTCCTTCCGGAAGGTCGATCGAGGTCGGATTTCGAGCGTCGACGCGAATTCCGAGTGTCCGCGCCAGTCTGCGCGGCGCGGCAAGATCGTCGACGTCGAGAAGCATTTGCTCAAGGTGATACTGGACGCGGCGAGCGGCGCCGGGATTGTCCCAGACCTTGCCGAGTTCGATGATCAACTCGGTGAGGGAGCCGCCGAACCTGTCCCAACTGGCAGCCAATTGCGCTGGCACCGAAAGGCTTCCAACCATAAGGCCATCGAAGACCACCGTGGCGATCTCACGCGCCCACTTACGTCCTGCCGGGAGCGCGCGCAGGGACTGCGGGTTGATCGAGTGCCAGCCGCGGCCGCAATCCGACGCGGCGTTCCACAACGCGAACCACGCGAGTGCTTCGGAAGCGGTGCTGCCGTTCGCCGAGATCGCTCCATTGGCGTGTGCCGGTGCTGGGTGTTTGACCCTGGGATCAGCAGAAAAGCCGCGGGCGATCACGATTTCCGCATCTAGCATCATCTGTGTCGAATTGCGGGAGAGCGCGTTGGGGCTGATCCGACAGTAAGCGAGCGGCTCGTCGACCATCACCCAATTTTTGCCTAGACGTGCGAGGCGCTGCCACAGATCCCAGTCCTCGCAGGTGCGCAGCGACACATCGAAACCGCCCAACTCGACAATTGCCTCCCGATCGACCAGAAGCGCGTGAGTGCGAATGGCACACTGGCGGGCGAATGTTTCGAAGGGCTGGATCGCAACCTCCGTTGAAATGCTCGACGGGGTGAGTTCGCCATCGGGCATCACGCGCCGAGAGCCGCAATAGGCGGCCACTGCATCGGGCGCGGTTTTCAGTGCGGCCAGCATTTTCGCAAGGAAGCTGGCATCCACCCAATCGTCAGCATCCAGAAACATGAGCCAGTGGCCGCACGCTGTCGAAATCCCGCTGTTGCGCGCGCCGGCGGCGCTATACGCGCAAGACCTCAATGTCCGAAATCGGGCATCGTGCTCCACATAACCGGCGATGATGGCAGGGGTGCTGTCCGTGGAGGCGTCGTCGACGATGATTGCCTCCCAATCCAATATTTCCTGATCGAGAAGGCAATCGAGTGCGCGCGCCAGCGTTACCTCCGCATTGTGCGCAGGAACCACGATTGAAACCAAAGGATTATGCGCCACGCCGTCTTACCCGCGCCTGGTTCGAAGGCAGAACAAAAGTCCCGAAACGTCGCCAGCGATTTGCTGCCAAAGGAAGCGGTCGTCAGGGACACTGTTCAACGGCGATCCGCCCGTCGACCCATCGTCTACCGCGACCATGCTCAGTACGTGGTAGGCCTGCTGGCGGATGCTGACAAGCGTTGCGCCGATGGTTTGCTCGGCATCGAACATCGAGACCACACCGGCTGCGGTAGCATCGTCGTGGATCATCGAGCTTTCGTTTTCTTCTGCAAGAGTCGGCGGATGACGGCATCGGATGGCAGCACCGCTCTGTCAAGATCGGGGCGAATTAGGGCAGGCAAAAAAAGAGAAGACAGGGCTGAATGGCAAGCGCTCATGCCCTCGTGGTATGGGCCTGGGATCCTGGTGGGCGTCGGTGTAGCTCGCAACGATGAAGTCTTGCACCTCAACATCTGTTTCTCCAAGGTAGGGCAACAACGGACATAATGTCGTCGCTTGTCGATTTTGACCAGAAGGTTAACAGCACGGTGCCACTCATGATTGGACGATCGGGAGCCGCGAACCTGGCGCGCCCGGCGCAGCGTCTCGGGTACCTGACGGCGATGCTTGTCCTGGTTGCCAGGCCGCTCGTCTTTGGGATCGCCCTCTTGTTGGCTGGCCAGGCACAGGCGCAGGCGCCGGTGACCGTCCCGCCTGAAAGGGTCAAACAGCTGTTCGAGCTTCTCGACGATCCAACAGTGAAGGCCTGGGTGGCGGAACAACGAAATCAGGACGCCGGATCGACGGGCACGCCTGCCGAGGCAGGGGCCTCGCCGACCGACGCATCGTCCGGCGCCGTGGCCGCACCGGGCCAGATGAATACGATGGCATCCTCGACGCTCGATCGGGTCAGGCACCATATCGAACGAATCGTGCGAACTTTGCCCCTGCTGCCAGGTCAGTTCGCGCGCGTTCGCGCAGAGACCATGCAGGACATGTCCAGCAAGGGGTCCGCAAGCGTATTTATGCTGATTGCGATGTTCATTGCTGCCGGCCTGGCGCTCACTTGGGCAACGTATAAAGTCACACGTCCATTTCGTCTTTGGATTATCGCGCAATCGAAGGATACGCCAATCGGGCGAGCCAAGAAGATTGGTGGTCGCGCGCTTTATTCCAGCATGCTGATTGTCTCTTTCGCACTGGGCAGCGCCGGCGCGTTTATGTTGTTCGACTGGCCGATGCTTATCCGCGAGATTGTATTGACATTCCTGATGGCGGCGGTCCTCACATGGGGTGTGCGCATGTACGTCATGGCCATGCTTGTCCCTTCCTTCATGAACGTCGAGAACGCCGTCGAGGTTCGGGGTTTGCCGATCACCAACGTAGTGGCGGACCATTGGTCCTATTGGCTGCCCCGGATCGTCGGCGTCTTCGCCTTTTTCGGCGCAGCGTTTATCCTCTTGCCGGGTCTCGGCATCGATCAGGACGGAATGATGGTCCTGTCACTGGGCGCCGATTTCGTGCTGCTGCTGCTGTTGCTGCTTGCCATCTGGCGTCGGCCAAGAACGCAGCGAGACGGTGTACGCCACAGCGGTCACACGGAAGTGACATGGTTGTTGACTGCTTATTTCGTCGTCCTGTTCCTGCAGCGTGTAGCCGGGCTCTATATATACTTCTGGTTTACCTTCGCCGCATTCTTCCTGCCGTTCGCAATCGTGCTGACACAGCGCGGGGTTAATTTCGTCCTGCGGCCGGGTTCGGAAGATGTCGGCCGGCCTACGATCCCGGCGGTGACGATCGCTGTCATCGATCGCGGAATCCGGATGATTTTGATCCTGGCGGCGGCTTACTTTCTCGCGGGTGTCTGGGGTCTGAACATGCAATCGATGCGCGACAGCGATACGACGACGATGTTCATTTTGCGAGGCTTGATCAATGTCGTGGTCATTGCCCTCGCAGCCGATTTCGGCTGGTCGATCATCAAGGCTTTGATCGAACGGAAGCTGGGCATCGAAATACCGCACCCTGTGATCAGCGACGAGGACGTCCCGATCCTCGATCCGCAGCAGGCGCGGCTGAACACGCTCTTGCCGATCCTCCAGAACATGCTGCTCGCATTGATCGTTGTGATGGCGGTGCTGATGATGCTCGCCTCCATGGGTATCCAGATCGGCCCGCTGATCGCTGGCGCTGGCGTCGTCGGCGTCGCGGTGGGCTTTGGCGCACAAACCGTCGTCAAGGACGTCATTTCAGGCGTGTTTTTTCTGCTCGATGATGCGTTTCGTGTCGGCGAATATATTTCCTCGGGCAATTACAAGGGGACGGTGGAAAGTTTTTCGCTGCGCTCGGTGAAGCTGCGCCACCATCGTGGCCCGCTGTTCACGATACCTTTCGGTGAACTCGGGGCAGTCCAGAACCAGAGCCGTGACTGGGTTATCGACAAATTCAACATCACCGTTGGCTATGACACCGATATCGACTTCGCTCGCAAGCTGATCAAGCGCATCGGCCTCGAACTGGCGGAAGATCCGGAGTTCAAACACTGGGTGCTCGACCCAATCAAGATGCAGGGCGTGCAGGAGTTCGGCGAGTACGGCATCGTATTGAGGGTCAAGGCCATGACCAGACCGGGAGGCGCCTTCGGTATGAAACGCAAATTCTATGTGCGCCTGCGCCAAGTCTTCAAGGAACAGGGCATCGAGCTCCCATTCCCGACCGTCCACATCCAGGGGCTACAGACCCCACATGAGGCAGAGAATGCGCCATTGGAGGTCACACCCGAGTTGCAAATGGCTGTCGCGCAGTCGCACACCAATCGGCGCAGGAAAAAAGCCAGCACAACGGAGTAGGAGGACTGTGACATCTACCGGCGGCTTGCGCGCATCGCCCATGGCAGGGATCGCCTTCTATCTTCAACTGTTTAAGCCGAAAAAAGCGTAACGAGCCTCGCCGATCCCGACTATACTCTGACAGCTGCCGGCAGTGACGTGGCCTTTGCGTCAAACTCTATATGCCGGTACGGCAGCGATCTTGCCGTTATGGCGGTCGATATTGAAAGTCAGGATGAGTGGCCTTGATCACGCGTCTCCTCATCTCAACGCTAGCAGGTGGCAAGAGGAAACTTTCGCAAACGATGGCCACGGCGCCGTCCGGATCGGCAGCGCTCTGCCCCAGGACCCGCACCGATCGCTCGATGCCCATTTTGCACTGCCGCTTGCTGGTCGACGGCGATCGGTTCATCCTTGTGAATACCCTGGCCGTGAAGTGCGTAGCTAGATCACACCGTCACGGCCCCTAGCGAGGTCTTGTTCTATGGACTGCTCAGGCTGCGGTTTCGAGGTTGAGAGCGGTTACGCTTTCTGTCCGAGGTGTGGCAGGCGCCAGCCCGTGCTTTGCGCCAGTTGCGGCTATCCCTGCGCACCTGATTTCGAGTTCTGTCCGAAATGTGGGGCAAGCGTCGGTGCGTCCGCAAAAGCCGTCGAACGGCCTGCTCCGACACCAAGCCAGACCATTGTGCCGCCTTCTCGGACTCCGTCGCTTCTTGCGAACATCGAACGCGAAGAAGGGCTGCATCCCGTCTCTGACGCCGATCGCCGGACGGTAACGGTCCTGTTCGCCGACCTTTGCGGCTTCACGACACTCAGTGAGCAACTCGACCCCGAGGTCATGCAAGCGCTGCAGAACGAACTGTTCAAGGAATTGACCGCGGCCGTCCGAAACTTTGGTGGTTTCGTCGACAAATTCATCGGCGATGCACTGCTCGCTTTGTTCGGTGCGCCGGTCGCGCATGAGGACGATCCGGAGCGTGCGCTTCGCGCCGCTCTTGACATGATCGCCCGCACGGCGCGGTTGGGCGAAGGCACCTCCCACTCCGGCTCGCCTCTGTTACTCCACATCGGCATTAACACGGGTCCGGTTGTTACTGGCGGATTGGGCATCGGCACCGCCAAATCCTATTCGGTTACCGGCGACACGGTGAATACGGCGCAACGCCTGCAATCGCTCGCCGCGCCGGGTGAGGTGCTGGTAGGCGAGCTCACTCACAGGCTGACGCGGCATGCCTTCTCTTACGAGCCGCTGGGTGATGTCGTGCTTCGCGGCAAGGCTGGCAGTGTGCTCGTCCATCGACTCGATGCCCCGCTAGCGGCGCCGCGTGCAGCGCGTGGGCTCGAGGCACTCGGCCTCAGCGCGCCGATGATAGGTCGTGGTGCGGAGCTCAATAGAATGCTGGCGAGCCTTGACCAGGCGTGTGGCGGCTCGGCCCAACTTGTCCGCCTCGTCGGAGAAGCCGGTATCGGGAAATCGCGGCTGGTGAAGGAGTTCGTCGCCCGCGTCGGCGATGAGGATCGTTTTCGCAACGTCGCTGTGCGGCAGGCCACCTGCTCACCACTGGGCGAACAATCATTTGGCGCCTTGGGCGCGGTGGTGCGCAGCGCTGCCGGGATGATGCAAAACGACAATGGGGACGAAATGCGGGAGAAGCTCGCAGCCTTGCTTACCGATCTCGGCCTGCAGGGCGAGGAGGCAAAGCGATTGATGCCTCTGCTCTACCATGTGCTTGGCCTTGGCGACCCCGAAGCCACGTTGCAGCATGTCGAGCCCGAGCAGTTGCGGCGGCAAATTCTCTACGCAGTCCGCACGATCATCGAACGGCGGCTTGCGCTGTCACCGCTGTTGATTGTCGTCGAAGACCTGCACTGGGCCGACGCTGTGTCGCTTGAGGCGCTACGTTTCGTGATGGACAGGTTGGAACGCACGCGGTTGATGTTGCTGGTCACCCATCGTCCGGCGCCGGACAGCGGCCAGCTCGACTCAAGTCGGGTCAGTCATACAGCGCTGAGACTTTCGCCGCTTAACAGGAATGACGGCCGCAGCCTGCTGGCGGCGCTTTTCGGCGAGAGCTGGGTAAACTCTGCAGGCGGGCTTCTCGAGCAAATCCTCGAGCGCGCGGGCGGCACCCCCCTTTTTCTAGAGGAGATCGTTCGCGGCCTTATCGATCGCGGTGTACTGATGCGCGAGGGCCAGCGATGGCGGACTGTGGCAGGCGAAGTCGCAACCGGCATTCCCGCCACTATCCAGGCAATGTTGCTTGCTCGCGTCGACCGGCTGCCCCAAGAGGTGCGCCGATTGGCCCAGGAAGCCGCGGTAATCGGCCCGCGCTTCGATGCCACACTTCTGAAAACCGTGACAGCCGACCCCGGCCGGCTAGAAGCCGCCTGCGAAATGCTGTGCGATGCGGAAATCATCGAGGAAGTTGCCGGATCAGGCTCGGTCTCGTCGCAAAGCTACCGCTTTACGCAAACGTTGCTGCAGGACGTGATCTACCAGAATCTGCTCCTGCAACGCCGCACCGACATTCACGGGCGGGTCGGCGCTGCCTTGGAGCAAATGTGCGGCGACAAGCCGGAACGACTCGAGGATTTGACAGTGCTCGGTCATCATTTCGCACAGAGCGCCGAACGGGAGAAGGGTGCGCATTACCTGCAGGCAGCGGGCGATCGCGCTCGAATGATATACGCCAACGATGACGCCCTTCGTCTCTACGAGCGAGCCCTGACTGCGTTGGGCGCGGTCGGGCAAACACCGCTCAAACTGGCAATTCAAGAGTGCATTGCCGATCTGAGCGGCCCGGCAGGCCACCGCGAGATCGCGCACAGCCACTACGACACGGTGTTGCAGGCATACCGCGAGTCAGGCGATCGTGTCGCTTCGGCGCGAGTTTTGCGTAAGATCGGCCGGCTGCTCTGGGACGTCGGCAAGCGGGACCACGCAGAATCCCGCTATGCTGAAGCGGCAGCGCTCCTCGATGGAGCGGATGCCCCGGTCGAGCAGGCGCATCTCTGGCAAGAACGTGGCCGACAGGCATTCCGTAGCGGAGCTCATGCTCTCGCGGCAAAATGGGCAGACGCAGCGCTGGATTGCGTAGGCACCCTGACGACGGAACATGTCTCCGAGGTGGGGCGTGGTGCCACTCTTGTGACCGCCGAGGCACTCAATACCAAGGCTGTGGCGTTGGCTCGTCTTGGGCGAAACCGTGAAGCCGTGCGTCAGGTTGAGCGTAGCATTGAATTGGCCGAAGCCGCCGGTCTGCTGGGCGCGGCCTGCCGCGGCTACACCAATCTCGGTGTGCTTTACACGACCATCGATCCGGCACGGGCGATGGAGGTCTGTCGGCGCGGTCTTGAAGTGGCGCGCCATATTGGTGATCTGGGCTTTCAGGCGCGCCTCCTCGCCAATTTGGCGGTCGCTTGTTGTACCTTCACGGATCGCTGTCCAACGGAGGGCGTGCCTGCTGCCGAGAAGGCCATCGAGATCGACCGGGCACTCGACCAGCGCGAGCACCTGCCGGTGCCGTTGATCGTGCTTGGGCAGATCCACCAGTGCAACGGCCGTCCGGAACTGGCGGTTGGCTTGTTCAACGAAGCACTGGAGGTAGCCCGCGAAACGGCCGAACCCCAACTGCTGTTTCCGTGCTATGATGGTCTTGCAACGCTTAATCTCGACCTCGACAATCTGGCCGAGGCCGAACGCTACTTTTCCTTGGCGCAGGGTGTATGCGCCCAGCACGGGCTCGACCCGGAGACGCTTGTGGTGCTGCCTTTTCTCGATTAGCCGGGGTTGGAGGTTGAAATGTCCGCGCGCAGTGACTTGGTACCGCTTCAACCGGGCGACCGGGCGCCAAACGTGGTACTCGACGCCATTTCCCAGGAAGGCAAGATCGCGCTTGACGACTTTCGCGGGCATAAACCGGTCCTTGTTGGCCTGTTTCGAGGTCTGCATTGTGCGTTTTGCCGGCGCCATATCGCCGCCCAGGCGCGGCTTGATCCGGAACTGCGTGAAAAGGGCGTGCAGAGCCTGACGGTGGTCAACACGCCGATCGAACGGGCGCGTCTCTATTTCCGCTACCACCCGATGCCAAATCTGCTTGCGGCCTCCGACCCTGAACGCGCTTCACATCGTGCTTTTGGACTGCCCAATCTCGAATTCACCGAAAACGAGACGAACTGGCCGTACAAGGTCTCGATGGCAATGGCGAAGGATATGCGGGTCGACTTGCCAGGCGAGTTGCCCGGTCCCATGGATCCTTTTGCGGCCAGCGAATTCCTCGGCAAGAAGGACAATTACGAAGTGACCGAAGCCGACGAGCAGATGATGGCAACGGGACACGGACAATTGATAGGTCAATTCCTGCTGGACCGGCAGGGGATCGTCCGGTGGAGCTTCACGGAGGTTCCTGAGGGTGGGCGATACATGTTTGGGGCGCCAAACCCGCAGGAGTTGATGTCAGCAGTGTCCCAAGTCGCCCAATAGAGACCCTTGCAGGAGTAAGTTGCGGCGATGCGCACGCAATCGCGTCTATCCCCGCATGATGCGATAGACATTTGCATCGCCGACACCGAGGTCTGCACGCAGCATCGTTGTGGTGCCTGCGGCAGGAACGTCATGCCCCGCACGGTCCGCCGACCCATGTCTGCTGCCGAAGCCGGTTCGATAGCCGCACTCCTTAGCCTGCCAAGCCGTCGGTCGGTGACAGAGAAGGGTGCCCGCGAACGTGGTTGGGTCCACTTTTCAATAACTACAAGAGAGCGCAGGAGTTCGGCGGCAAGCTCAGAGCTCGACAGACCGCCGATCGTGCGATGCGTGCCGAACTGCAGCACAGCTCTGTCAAGATCGGGGCGAATTAGAGCCAGGCGAAAAAGTTGAAGACAGGCCTTAAGGCAAGCGCTCATAGAAGTTCAATGAAGCTATAGGTTAGTCGCAATTCATCTCGACGTGATTTCATATAACGTATCACTACTCATTTCGGCGTAGATTGCCGAGTGGTCAATTGGATTTGCCGGCTATTTCCGTTATCAAAAATAGGTACCAAGAGCGAACTCAATCGTAGGTTGTGCATTACCCAAAAGACGAACAAGGGACGCACGAATCGGATTGCGCCAAGGGATTCCGGCTTGCAGACCTGGTATTTGTCTGACATGATTTCGCGTTTTCAAGTTTTGTTCTGGTCAATGGGGCGTCTGGATGGCTAAGGAATCTTCGAATGCCGCTTCTTCGGCAAATAAAGTGGACGGAAACCTGATCGGTAATGCAGAGGGAAACGGGCTGAACTTCGTGGTGGGCCAGGCTCGCGACGGCGGGGCCTCGGGCGACGCTGTAGGTGTCGACAAGATACGTGATCTGCTGTTCGGCAACCAGATGCAGGACTATGACCGCCGCTTTTCCAAGCTTGAAGAACGGGTCTTGCAGCGCTTCAAGGATGTCGAATCGGAAGCCAAGCGCAATCTCGAAATGTACGAGTCAAATGCAAAGAAGCAGATCGATTCGCTTGCGGGGCAATTGCGGAACGAAAAAGATTCACGAGCCGATGCCGACAAGGAGATCGACCGGAATCTTCGCGAGCAAAACCAGGCACTTGAAAAGCAGGTGCGCGCGTTGTCGGACCAATTGAGCGAGCTTGAGCGCGACGTTGCGGACCGGATAAATCGAAACGATCATTTGCTGCGTGAGGAAATCAAGCAGAAGAATGAAGGCGTTCAGTTGCTGATAGAGAAAATGTTTGCCGACCTCAGCAACGTCAAGACCGACCGAAATCTTCTGGCTGGCCTGTTTGTCGAGGTTGCAAAATGTCTGAATCAGGACCCGGTCGGCAGCAAGAGCAACTCGGACCGTAGCTGGAAAGTGAGTTGATGGGACCTTGACGTCAACCGTCGACCCGATCACCCTTCCGCAAAGAACAGCCTCGAACGATACAGAGATTGATCGCGAGGCTCTGGCTCGCCTTTTGATCGAAATTGCCCGGAATGTTGATCCGGACTACCGCGCGCGTTTCGACGGAGTTCCAACCGCCGATCCTCGCATGGAAACGCTGCGCCAATTGCTGGTCAGCCGCGAAATTTCAGAGCTTTCACGAGTTACCCATCTGCTAGACGAACCGGAACAGCTCGCGGCAGCCGTGGGCGACGTTCTTTCAAATGCGGCCGCACGAGCGCCTCATGCGCAACTCGGCGAGGCCCTTGCGCCAGCTGTTGAAAGGGCTGTGCAACGGTCAATCCAGAAGAGCCCTGGCACGCTGACGGATATTTTATACCCAGTGTTTCTGCCGGCAATTCGCAAGTCGATCGGGGAAAAGATCGACCAGACCTTTCAGTCGTTGAATGAAACTTTGAGACATATCTTTACCTGGCATGGGCTCAAGTGGAGATTTGAATCGTGGAGAACTGGAGCTAGCTTCTCAGAAGTTGTTCTGAAGCATTCTCTTATCTATCGTGTGGAGCACGTCTTTCTCATTAACCGCAATTCCGGGCTTTTGATAGCGCATGTAACTGCCGATAATGCAACTAGCGAAGATCCTCAACTTATTTCTTCGATGCTCAGTGCAATTCAAGATTTTGTGAAAGATTCATTTAACGAGAAAGAGCAGAGCGGCCTGGACACAATTCGTTTTGGCGACCTTCGTCTCTGGTCGGAAGTTGGACCGTTTGCGACCCTGGTTTCGGTGATCCGAGGAAATCCGCCAGAGGAATTGCATGAAATCGTTCGCGATGTATTGCTTCGCATCCATGATGAATGCTCGCAGGCTTTAGAGCAGTTTGACGGCGACAGTTCGCAGTTGGCCGGCATAGAAGCGCAGTTGCAGACCTGCGTTGAACTGAAGCAGGAGGAATCAAACCAGGGATTTCCGTGGCTGGTGGTGGCTGCAGCCCTGCTGATTTTGATCCCGGCAGGCGGTTGGTTCTTTCTTTCCTGGCAATCCGGGCAGCGCTGGCAGGCCTATGTGTCGCGACTGGAGACCCAGCCTGGCATCATCGTTGCAGAACAAAAGATGCGCGGCGGCCAATTCTATATTGCCGGCCTGAGAGACCCGCTTGGCGCCGACCCGCAGTCGCTGTTGTCTGGAACGCAGGTCGATCCCGCCCGCGTTCATTCACAGTGGCAATTGTATCAGAGCCTTGAGCCGGAGTTCGTGTTGAAGCGGCTGACGGCGTCGCTGTATCCGCCGGATACAGTACGACTTTCGATCGTCAATGATCGCATCGTTGCCGAGGGCGAGGCTCCCGACACCTGGATAGATCGTGCGCGCGCAGCCGCCCGCCAGCTTTCGGCAGGCGGACCGGAATTCGACATCTCCAAGGTTCGTGATGTGAGCCCCGAAGCACGCGCGGCGGAGCACTGGCAGGCCTATGTGTCGCGACTGGGGACCCAGCCGGGCATCATCGTTGCAGAACAAGAGATTCGCGACGGCCAATTCTATATTGCCGGCCTGAGAGACCCGCTTGGCGCCGACCCGCAGTCGCTGTTGTCTGGAACGCAGGTCGATCCCGCCCGCGTTCATTCACAGTGGCAATTCTATCAGAGCCTTGAGCCGGAGTTCGTGTTGAAGCGGCTGACAGCGTCGCTGTATCCGCCGGATACAGTACGACTTTCGATCGTCAATGATCGCATCGTTGCCGAGGGCGAGGCTCCCGACACCTGGATAGATCGGGCGCGCGCAGCCGCCCGACAGCTTTCGGCAGGCGGACCGGAATTCGACATCTCCAAGGTTCGTGATGTGAGCCCCGAAGCACGCGCGGCTGAGCACTGGCAGTATTATGTGTCGCGACTTGAGGCCCAACCGGGGATCATCGTCGCCCAACAAACGGCGAGGGGCGGACATTTCTACATTTCCGGCCTGAGAGACCCGCTTGCGGCCGACCCGCAAGTTCTGCTGTCCGGGACGGGGGTTGATCTTGACCGCGTTCATTCACAGTGGCAATTCTATCAGAGCCTCGATCCGAAGTTCGTGGTGAAGCGGCTGACGGCGTCGCTGACCCCGCCGAAATCGGTCCAGCTTTCGATCATCCAGGGTCGCATCGTTGTCGTGGGTGAGGCTCCTGCCGCCTGGATCAACCGGGCGCAGGCCGCCGCCGAACAACTTTCGGCGGACGGAGTGGTTCTGGATGTCTCGCAGCTGCATGAACTGGACCTTGCAGAACTCAATCATTTGAGAGAAGCCATCCAGACGACCGATATTTTCTTCTCTTCCGGCAAAGTTGTGCCGGGACCAGAGCAGGTGCCGGTTCTCGACAGATTGGCGGGTCAAATAAAGGAATTCGCCCAAGATGCCCGCAAGTCAGGCGTAACAGCGCGGTTCATGTTGACCGGGCATTCGGACGCCACGGGCCGTGAGACGGCCAACGCGTCGATCAGCGCCGCCCGCGCCGAGACAGTTCGTGCGCTTCTCAACAAGCGCGGCGTCGCTCCGGAACTGCTGCTGGTTCGGGGCGCGGGCACCTTTGAACCCGCGGTGCCTGAAAATAGTCAAACTGGTAGCTCCACCAATCGCCGGGTTTCGGTTACGGTAAACCTGGATTAGGGCGGAGCCCAAGATGTTGCAAAAAAAGATCTGTATGTTGGGCGGGTTCTCTGTCGGAAAGACCAGCCTGGTTCGCAGGTTTGTGCAAAGCATCTTTTCAGAAACCTACTTGACCACGGTAGGAGTGAAAATCGACAAGAAGAGTGTCGCACTCCCGGACAAAACAGTGGATCTGATTTTGTGGGATTTGGCCGGCGAAGACGATATCGGCTCATTCCGCGTCAGCCATGTGCGAGGTGCGACAGGGCTCGTGCTTGTCGTCGACGGAACCCGCGCCGCTACTCTTGCCGCCGCGCTCACGCTGCGCGAGCGGGTCGAGGCCGAATTCGGTGCTATGCCGTTTGTATTGCTGTTCAACAAATCCGATCTGGCCGATCAGTGGGTAATACCGGATAGTGAGATTAACGGATTGAGGCAACGTGGATGGCAAATCTATCTAACAAGTGCGCTTTCGGGTGAGCATGTCGATGATGCGTTCCTTCAACTTGCTTCGATGGTCACCAAATAGACCATGCGTAGATTGCCAAGAGAAGTCGGAGATTGGATTTACAATTTCTTCTATAACGAGCACTCTATCGCATATGTCAAAATTGACGCCCAGCTTTGCATAGCCGCGAAGGGCGGTAACGTTGAACATTACGGGCTCTTATCCGTTCGCATCGGTAGGCCTGTTACCGATCAGCTTCAATTCATGGAAGGCTTGCTGCCTTTCCCGGAACTTCCATATCATATGGCTATGATCGAACTGCCCAGCGGGCGTGTCGCGGACCTTCATCTTTTTGCCGACGACGACTGCGTGTGGCTGCTCTTTCTTGACGCCACTGCCGAACGCGACAACAAGCAGCGGCTTCAACAGAAGGCTTATGAAATGACGCTCCTGCAGGAGAGGGAGCGTCAACTCAACGAGAAATTACAATCGACGAACGAGGCGTTGAGGAAGAGCCAGGAGGGATTGTCGCGTGAATACCAGCGCGCCGAATCCCTGCTCCTCAACATTCTTCCGGCGTCGATCGCGGAGCGGTTGAAAGCACACAAAAAAATTGCGGACAACCACGCGGAGGTGAGTGTGCTTTTTGCCGACATCGTCGGTTTCACGGAAAGAGCGCGGAGCGTCGGAGCGGTAACGACCCTCGCTATCTTAAATTACTTCTTCAAGGCGGCGGATCGGCTCTCGGAACGACACGGCTGCGAAAAGATCAAGACAATCGGCGATTGTGTGTTGGTTGTCGCTGGCTTGCCCACCGCGCGATCCGATCATGCACAAGCCCTTGCGCACTATGCACTTGAACTGCGGAGGGCGGTCAAGCGCGAACGCTTCGCGGGAGAACCGATAAGACTGAGAATTGGAATTCACTCAGGACCGATCGTCGCCGGCGTCATAGGCAAAAGGCGGTTCGCCTACGACCTGTGGGGCGAGACCGTTAACCTCGCCTCACGCATTCAAACGTCCGCGGAGCCCGATGAAATCCGTATTTCCGATGCAACCCGCCAACTGCTCGGACCAAAATTTGCTTGCGACCCGCTCGAGGAAACGGAATTGCGTGGTACAGGCCGTGTCCGAATGTGGCGGCTCGGTTAGTAATTGACGGCAGTTGCGTTTCCGACGAACCGCATGATTGTTCATCAACCGTCAATCCGCAATGCCTGCTTTCCGCAGGCCATCTTGCCAGTGCTCCACGTCCTCCTGACGGCGATATGGCGAGCTCCGCTTGTAATCACTCAGAGTGAAACCAGGCTTGCGCTCGAGGCACCTGCCCCAAGCCAATATTGCCTCGTCAATGCGTCCGAGCTGTCCCAAACAGGCAGCCAGATTGCGAACCCACGATCATAGTTGTCATTGTCCCAACGGCGAAACGAATCCAGCGAAGCCTCATATTCACCGAGCAGATAGTAACCTCCAGCTTCGACAGAAATCCAAGCCTACAGCATTTCCCTGGCATCTGAGTTACTATTGCGGCTGAGGGACCCGAATTTCAGCCTTGGGAGAGCTGTGTGGACGTTGCCGCTTGGTTGCGAGGCCTCGGCCTCCAGCAATACGAGCAGGCATTTCGCGACAACGCGATCGACGCGGAAGTCCTGCCGGAGCTGACTGATGCCGACCTCGAGAAGCTTGGGATGCTCCTCGGTCATCGCAAGCGATTCCGCAAGGCAGTAGTGGGGCTGGGGCCATCGTCAAGCCATACGCACGCTAGCACCGATGACATCGCGGCTCAGAGCCGCACCCGGGAGCCCATCGTCGAGCGTCGACAGCTGACCGTCATGTTCGTGGATCTCGACGGCGCTGGCGACGCGTCTGGATCCCGAGGATCTGCGTGAGACCATCGGTGCATATCACCGCTGCGTCGCCGATACGGTCGCCCATTTCGGCGGCTTTGTCGCCAAGTATATGGGCGACGGAGTCTTGGTGTATTTCGGCTACCCGCAGGCGCACGAGGATGCTGCTGAGCAGGCGGTGCGTGCTGGCCTTGCTCTCGTCAATGCCGTTAGGCGACTGCCAGAGCCTGAGCCATTGCGGGTTCGTATCGGCATCGGCACTGGACAGGTCGTCGTCGGCGATCTGATCACCGCCGGCGAAGGGCACGAGCGCGGCGTCGTAGGCGAGACGCCGAACCTAGCCGCCCGCTTGCAAGCTCTTGCCGAACCCGACGCGGTCGTGATCGGGCCGCAAACGCGGCAGCTGGTCGGCGATCTTTTCGAATATCGCGATCTTGGCGCGGTCGAGGTGAAAGGCTTTCCGGAGCCGATCCATCCCTATCAAGTTTTTCGTGAGAGCGCTGTCGAAAGCCGCTTCGAGGCGCTGCATGGGACGACGCCCACGCCGCTGGTCGGGCGTGAGGAGGAGGTCGACCTGCTGCAGCGCCACTGGCATCGCGCGAAAAATGGTGAAGGTCGTGTGGTGCTGCTCTCAGGCGAGCCCGGCATCGGAAAGTCGCGCCTCACCGTCACCTTGCAGGAGCGGATCCAGAATGAGCCACACACCCGCTTGCGCTATTTCTGTTCGCCGCACCATCAAGACAGCGCGCTCCACCCGACCATTGCCCAGCTAGAACGTGCCGCCGGGTTGGAGCGCAACGATCCACCTGAGAGGAAGCTGGATAAGCTTGCGGCCCTGCTTGCCCCGACCTCGCCGGAGGACGTGGCGCTGCTGGCCGAGCTGCTGTCGTTGCCGACTGAAGGTCGCTTCCCGCCTCTCCAACTGACGCCCCAGCGTAAGAAAGAGAAAACCTTTGAGGCGCTGCTCCGGCAGCTCGAAGACCTGACGCGGCAAGGCCCGGTGCTGATGCTTTACGAGGACGTGCACTGGATCGACCCCAGCTCACGCGAGCTGCTCGACCTTCTCATCGAGCGCATGTCGCGCCTGCCGGTGCTGCTGGTCGTCACCTTTCGCCCGGAATTTCAAGCGCCATGGAGCGGGCAGGCACATGTCAGACTGCTTGCCCTCAGCCGGCTGGACCGTCGCGACGGCGCCGCGCTGGTCCAGCGGGTCGTCGGCAACGGAGAGCTGCCGAGCGATGTTGTCGCCGAGATCATCGAGCGCACGGATGGCGTGCCACTGTTCGTCGAGGAGCTAACCAAGGCGGTATTGGAGAGCGGCAATGCCGGGACAGTGCTCTCAAGAGCTGCTGCGACGGCGTTGAACGTCCCCGCCACACTGCATGCCTCGTTGATGGCGCGGCTTGATCGCTTCGGCTCAACCGCTAAGGAAGTCGCACAGGTCGGCGCGGTTCTCGGTCGGGAGTTCTCCTACGAATTGCTGGCAGCGGTCGCACAGCGAAATGCCGCTGATCTAAATGGCGCACTGGATCAACTCGTCGGCGCCGGTCTGGTGTTCTGCCGCGGGACGCTGCCACTGGCCACTTACCTCTTCAAGCATGCGCTCGTTCAGGACGCAGCCTATGGCACGCTGCTGCGCGGCAAGCGTCAGGAGCTACACAAGCGTGTCGCAGATGTGTTGGAGGAAAAGTGGCCCGAGATCACTGAAGCGCAACCCGAGCTCCTCGCGCACCACCTACAGCAAGCTGGGAATTGGGCGGGCGCGCTCGATCACTGGCAAAAGGCGGGAAGGGCCGCCGTGGCCAGAGCTGCCACTCGGGAAGCCGTGTCGCACTTTGCCAGTGCGATCGACTGCAGTACCAGATTTGGCGATGTCTCCGGCGGCTCCGAACGGATGACACGTCTCCGCCTTGCGATGGCCAATGCCTTGATGCAGGCTGAAGGGTATCGTTCTGAGCGCCTTGGGAAGGCGCTTCAAGATGCACGTCTTGCTGCCGCGAACACTGCATCGGTCGAATTGCAATGCGACGTTGCGCTTTCGCTCGCTCCATTTTTTTATGCAACCGGGCGCAATCACGATTACCTGACCCTGGCCGAAGAGCAGCTCGCAAACGGTGCCGATCTCCTTCCAACGGCCTATCTGAGTTGTCTTTGGGCAACAAAGGGGATCGCTCATTCCAACCGGGGAGAACAACCGCTGGCAGTGGAGGCCTTGCGCAAGGCCTTAGCTCTGATTGATCGGGTTGACCCAAGTCGTCGCATTTCGTTCGCCGGTGCGGATCAACGTGTCTCTACCCAGGACTATCTTAGTGGTTCGCTGATCATTTTGGGCTTCATCGATGTTGCAGTCGAAGAGAACGAGCGCTTACTTCGAAATGTTGAACAATTCGACAGGCCCTTCGACTTAGCCTGGCATCTTCTCACTCAGTGCGAGTTTTGCGCGTTAGTTGGTCACTACGAGGAACTCCTTGAGAACGCCACGAAGATCGTCGAGATTTGCGAACGACATGGCTACACTGCGCGTCGAAGTGGCGGCCTTTTATGGCGCGGCCATGCCCGCTCGCATTTAGGTGAACTGGATGCCGGCATCGATGACGTCCGGGAGAGTATGGTTCTTTGGCGTGCGCAGGGCGTCGTATTTCATACGCCTGAGAGAACATGCGAACTTTGTGATCTTCTCCTGCGAGCCGGTCGCATCGAAGACGCATCGCAAATGCTTGATGATGTCGATACCCTCGTTTTCGATACGGACGAGGCGAGCTACCTGGCAGAATGTATTCGCCTTCGTGGCCAAATCGCCGCGGGCAGAGGTGACCTAAAGGGTGCCGCGCACCTATTCGAAACAGCAATTGCCACCGCCCGTCGGCAGCAAGCGAGACTCTTCGAGCTTCACGCCCTAACGCAGCTCGCACCAGTTCTGGCGCGTCAAGGTCGTGTCCATGAGGCAGCGACGCGGCTGCAAGCGGTGGTCCACACATTTAACACCAGGTACCCAATCGTCGACCTCATCGCGGCACAAAGTGCGCTGGACGCCCTTTGCCATTGAGGTCGCACCATCTGCGGCGATTCCGACAGCGTAGTTTGCGCCGATTTGATGCACGCTTGCTGCGCAAGGAGGCCGGCATGGATGGGCAAGCCGCCGAAGCTGAAAGGTTCTTGGAGGACGAAACGCTGGCCGCCGCCATCATGGATATCAGGTTGTTTCGCAGCCGCGAAAAACATTGACGGCCCGCAACGTCATAGCCCACTAGGTTTAAGATCCGTATGTTGTGATCCATGAGATCTGATTCCCTTGCGGTCGTCCCGCCAGTCCAGAATGAGGCGGACTACCTTGACTTCATGGGTCCAATGACTGAGTACCCGCGCCTTGCCTACGGCACGAAAGCCGTCCGCAAGGCAGGCAACCGGCTGGCAAAACCTATTCAGTTCGGACAAGACATTACTGTCGGCCAGTACGTGGACACACTCGAAATCTTCTCAATCGCCAATAGCTGGCGCGACTCGCACTTTCTGCCGATGCGGAGCGTTCGGTTCTCTGTCGATCACCACATGAGGGCCCTGCGACTGAAGGGCGACATGGCATCCCGCCCGAAGCGTATCGCATCCATTCGTCGGAAGCTTCGCGAGTCCACCACCAATTTGGACACCATGAACGACATCGGCGGTTGCCGAGCGATCATGGCCGACATCAAAGGTGTTCGCTCGCTTCTCGCATCGATGCGAGACAAGTTCCCCCATGATATCCACTCTCGGGAATTCAACTATATCGATGAGCCGAAGCCGGACGGCTATCGAAGTCACCACATTGTTTTCAAGTACCGACCCAGAGATGCCGACACTGAGGCTTTCGAGGGACGACGCATCGAATTGCAAGTTCGGACCAGACTTCAGCACTCATGGGCAACTGCAGTTGAGGCTGTCGGGCTGTTCCGGGGCCAGGATCTGAAGCACGGAAAGGGCGAGCAGGACTGGCTACGCCTTTTCGAGCTTATGTCGGCGGAATTCGCGCACGTTGAGCAGTGCCCCGTTCATATCGGCGTTCCGGAACACAATGACCGGGTGCGGGAATTGCGGGATATCAATAAGCGTATAGGTGCGACCAGCATACTAGAAGGCATCAAGAATCTTACCCATTACTCAGAGAACTTCGTACAGCCAACGGAAAAATCTCGATACTATCTGCTCCAATATGGCAAAGATCATAACGTGACCATCCAACCATTCTGGACGCTTATGTTAGGTGCGCGGACATTGGAAGAGATAGAGCTGAAAATCGAGCTAAGGCGCAATGGTGCAAAGGCTGTCTTGGTCGAGGTAGATAATGTCGAAAAGCTTGGTGACATGTATCCGAATTACTTCGGAGACGTTTCCTTATTTGTTCGCAATCTGAAATCCATCTGCACGGGAACGCGGCTATCCAATACAGTCTAGTCTATCGAGCGGTTGAATACTCGTTGGCCTCGAAAACATGGTGATGCACGCGGCCGGTGAACATCTTGAGCAGCTCTCCGGTCACGTCGCGGCTCTGAAAGCGAACGTCGGACTGCAGCGCCCGGCTGCAGGTGTCCATGTCGGGATAGCGAATGGCGAGCGCCATGGCATAGACGGGGGCGCCCTCATCCCGTGCGGTGCCGTCCAGGACGCGCACCTCTTCCGCCCCAGGAAATTGCGTCCACAACGGCACTAGCCTTTCCCTGACGAAGCGCCGGAATTCGCTCTCGCGTCCGGGGTGGATTTCGCCTTCGAACAGGGCGTACCGAATGATCATGGCGAGGCTTTCCTGATTTTCTGCGCTTGGGATGGCCGCCGGCCGGCAAGGGCAGGCGCGGCGCAATTCGTGGATTTGTGGTACGAATGCGATGCGGGCGCATCGCGTGTTACGCCCGCATCGCCTGGCTCCTATTTGCCCCAGATCTTCTTGTATGCGTCGCGGTAGCCATTGCCGGGGTCGAACGCATTGGTCGGGCCGCCGTCAAACTCGACATTGTCGGCCGTCACCACATGTAGCGGCGACAGATAGCCCGACCATTTTTCGCCAGCGATGGCGCGGTTCAATTCGTCGACCAATTGCCAGCCCTGCAAGTTGAGCGGTTCGGCGACCGTCACCTTCTGGAACTGGCTGGCGCGAATGCGCTGATAGGCCGATTCCGAACCATCGCCGGCGGCGACATTGATCGGCGCGTCGGTGCCGGCTTTGCCGGCGGCGGCTAGCGAGGGTCCCATGAAGTCGAAATAAAGGTCGTTGATCGCCAGCGAATGCGTCCAGGCATCGCCGTACTTCTGCAGCAGCGAAGTGGTCAGCTGCGGCATGCGCTGAGAGGTCTCGGCGATCGGCGTATCGACATATTCGAGTACCTTGCCGCCCAGCCGCTCGATCTCCGCCTTCATCTTGTCGGCTTTGGCGATGGCGATGGCGTAGGTCGAATCGGTGAAGATAACCACGCCAGGCTTGCCCTTGGCATCGGCGTAGGCCCAGTCCGCCGCGGCTGTGGAGACTTGCATGGCATCCGTCGACACGTTGGCGAACACGCCGCTTTTCTCGTCGGGCCCGATCACCGGTCCGGCATGCCAGGAGACCAACGGGATACCCGCGGCCTTGGCCTGTTCCAGCGCCGGCGCCTGCTCGACCGCGTCAAAACCGTTGATGACGATGCCATTCGGCTTCAATGCCATGGCCTGGCCGAAGGCAGCGGTGCGGCCGCCGATCGAGCCGGCGCCGTCAATCACCTTGACCTCCCAGCCGATCGCCTTGGCCGCTTCCTCGACGCCGTTGGTGACGCCCAGGATGCCGCCGTTCTTGAGGTCGCCGGCGAGCACGACGATCGTCTTGCCTTGCTGCGCCTTCGGACCGGTGGTCGGGCCATCCCAGGCCGTGACCTTCTGCGCATATTTCTGGACGACCGCCATGGCGTCGGCCATCGCGTCCGCCCGAGCCTGGCCGGCGAAAAGGACAGGAGCAGCGATTGTCATGGCCATCAAGGCGACGGATGATTTCAGGAATGTTCTGCGTTGCATGTTGGTACCTCCCTTGGTTTCAAGAATTGCATGGTCTTTCAAAACTCGGCTTTCGATTGGAGTTGGCGACATGTCACCGGCTGATGTCGCCCGCCACCGGACCAACGCCGGCCGGATGTGCGTTGACGTAGATGGCGTAGAGGGATGTCTGCGCGGTGATGTAGAGGCGGTTGCGCTTGGGACCGCCGAAACAGACATTGGAAACGAGCTCGGGAACCAGGATACGGCCGATCAGGGTTCCGTCCGGCGCATGGACGCGCACCGAGTCGGCGCTGGAGGCCCAGATGTTGCCGTCGCGATCGACGCGAAAACCATCGAAGAGGCCTGCTCCGCATTCGGCGAAGGTGTCGCCTGCACGCGCCGACCGGCCATCGACGGCAAGGTCATAGGCCTTGATTGCGCGCGGCAGGCCGGGCACGTGGCTGGCGCCGCTGTCCGAGACGTAGAGGATCGTCTCGTCGGGCGAGAAAGCCAGGCCGTTCGGCTGCACCATATCGGTGATAACGGCGCTCACCTCACCTGAAAGCTCGTCGAACCGGTAGACATGGGATCCGCCGATCTCCGCCCTGGCGATCTTGCCCTCGTAGTGGCTTTCGATGCCGTAGACCGGATCTGTGAACCAGATCGTCCCATCGGATTTGACCACCACGTCATTGGGCGAATTGAACCGCTTGCCTGCAACGGTTTCGACAAGCGTCTGCCAACGCCCGTCATGCTCGAGCCGGGAGACACGGCGCCCGCCATGCTCGCAAGCAACGACGCGGCCTTCGCGGTCGAGTGTATGGCCGTTCTGGTAGCTGCAGTGCGTTTCGAAGACACTGACCGAGCCGTCGCTTTCGTCGTAGCGCAATAGCCGGTCGTTGGGGATGTCCGACCATAGCAAATGCCTTGCCGCGGGAACATAGACCGGCCCCTCGGCCCAGCGGCTGCCGGTCCACAGCCGTTCGAGCTTGGCATGCCCGATCGTCAGTTTTCGGAAGCGATCGTCCAGAATCTCGTAGTCGCTCATCACTTCGAGGCCTGCACTACGGTCTTGGTCCTGGCCCTGTGAGCGGCGCCGCGCTTGCGCTGGGCGTAGCCGGCAATGCCGATGGCAACGAGCAGCGTCACGCCGTTGAACAGCGGCTCGACGAAGAACGAGCCGCCGAACTGCTGGATGCCGGAAATGCCGACCGCCAGGATGATTACGCCGGTCATCGTACCCCAGACGTTGACACGTCCAGGCTTGATCGTGGTCGAGCCGAGAAAAGCGCCGACGAGAGCCGGCAGCAGATACTCCAGCCCGACGCTGGCTTGGCCGATGCGCAGCTTGGAGGCAAGCAGCACGCCGGTCATCGCCGTCAGGAAGCCCGACGAGATGAAGGCCCCAATGACGAAGCGACGCACCGGAATGCCGTTCAGAGCAGCCGCCTTCGGATTGGCGCCGATGGCATACACGTAGCGGCCGATAGGCAGATATTCGAGGATGATCCACAGTGCCACGGCGATGCCAAGCACGTAGAGGCCGGTGATCGGCAGCCCGAACACCATCGTGCCGTTGAGCGCGTAGAAACCGTTGGGCAACACGCCGACAACCTGCCGGCCGCCAGTATGCCAAAGCGCCAAGGAATAGAGAACGGTGCCGGTGCCGAGCGTGGCGATGAAGGAGTCGATGCGGGCGACTTCGACCAGCAGGCCGTTGAGGAAGCCGGTCGCAGCGCCGAGAAGCAGCACGATCATCACTGCCAGCGGCCACGGAAAGCCGAACATGGTCTGCAAACTGATGGCCAGGATGTGCCACAGCACAATTCCGTAGCCGACGGTGAGGTCAATTCGGCCCGATGCCATCGGGATCATCGCCGCCAGCGACAACAGCGCGATGATCGCCTTGTCGGAGATGATCGAGCGCAGGTTAAGCAGCGTCGGGAACGTGTTCGGCAGCAGGATCGAAAACAACAGGATCAGCAACACGGTCAGGATCACCAGCCCGTAGACCGGCAGCAGCCGGACGACCTTCTGCCCCATGGACATATCAGCCATCTCGCCGCGGGTCGGTTCGAGTGCGCTGGATTCGATCGATTGCATGAGTTCGCTCCCAGAAAGATCAGGCGGCTTCGGAAGCCGATGCCGCGGTAATCACGGCGGATGTGGTGAGGTCTTTGCCAGTGAGTTCGCGAACGATCTGCCCACGCGAAAACACCAAGGCGCGATGGCAGATGTGGGCGATCTCCTCGAAATCGGTCGACACCACGACGACGGCGAGGCCGGCTTCAAGCGCGCGTCCGATCAGCCGGTAGATCTCGGCCTTGGCGCCGACATCGACGCCGGCGGTCGGGTCTTCGGCGATCAGCAGTTTTCGGTCGGTGTGCAGCCAGCGCCCGACAACCACCTTCTGCTGGTTGCCGCCAGAAAGTGCCTCGATCGGCAGATTCGGGTCGTTGGGGCGCAGCCCGACGGAACTGCCAATCGCCTGCGCCAGCGCAGCCTCTTTGTGAGGCGCGAGGAACGAGAACAGGCCGCGCTTGCCGGCGTCGGGATTGAGGAAACTGTTCTCGCGGATCGACAAGGATCCGGCGATTGATTCTTCGGTCCTATCGCGCGCGATTAGGCCGATGCCGGACGACATCGCCGCGATCGGGCTGGACAGGTCCGGCACAGCCCCGCGGATCGTCACCATGCCAGAAAAGGGTTGGCAGCCAAACAGCGCCCGGCCAACCAGTTCCTGCCCGGCGCCGCGCAGGCCGACCAGGCCGAGCAACTCACCCTTGCGCACGTCGAAAGACACCGGGCCGGCACCGGCGCAGACCAAGTCGCGCACGGCGCAGATCGTCTCGCCGACCTGCGTTTGAGCCTTGCTGAAAACCTGGCTGACCGGACGGCCGACGATCATCTCTACCAGTTCGTCCGGTTTTGTGTCGGCGACCTTCTTCTCGCCCACCAGCCTGCCGTCGCGCAGCACGGCGACGCGATCGGCGATGCGGAAAATTTCATCGAGGCGATGCGAGACATAGATCATGCCGACGCCGCGCTGCTTGAGCGGACGGATGGCGTCGAACAGCCGCTCGACCTCGTCGGCGGGAAGGCTGGCGGTCGGCTCGTCGAGCACCAGCACATCGGCCTCGGTAGCCAAGGCGCGAGCGATGGCGACCAGCGATTTTTCGGTGCGCGTCAGATCCTGGACCCGCGTCGTCGGGTCGAAATCGCAGCCGACCAGCTTGAGAGCCTCCTGCGCCCTCGCCTCGGTCGATCGCCAGTCGATCAGGCCAGAGCGAAGCGAAAAGCCTTGGGCGAGGCCGACATTTTCTCCAACCGTCATCCATTCGATGAGACCGAGATCTTGGTGAATGAAGGCGACGGACTGGCGCTGGTTCGGGCGCGGCGGGCGATGGTGGTAGGGCTCGCTGCGAAACAGGATTTGGCCGCCATCCGGCCGGTAGATGCCGGCGAGCGTCTTGATCAGCGTCGACTTGCCGGCGCCATTCTCGCCGAGCAGCGCCAGGATTTCGCCCTTGTACAGATCGAGCGACACGTCGGAGAGCGCGCGGGTGCCGCCGAACTCCTTGGTGATCGACTTGAACTCGATCAGTTTTTCCTCAGTCAAAAGCGTTCCTCCCGAGATCGCCAAATGATGTTATCGATAACATTTCTGAGCGTCAAGCGACAAATCAGGGCTCACCGCTTAGCTGGTCTTGCCGTCGAGCAGGCGCATCATCTCAGCCGAATCACTTGGCCCCAGTCCAGCCGCGCAGAGCAGGCGGTGGATCTCGACCACCTGCCCGGTCATCGGCATCGGCGTCTTGGTTTTCAGCGCGAAGGCCTGCAGCGAATCCAGATCCTTCAGCATGTTGTCGATGCGTCCGGTCGGCGAAAAATCGCGGGCAGCGAATTTTGCCATGAACTCCTGCATGATGCTGGAATCAGCCCGCCCGCCCTTGAGTGCAGCGGGAATTGCCTTCGGGTCTACGCCGCCGGCTTCGGCAAGCTTCACGGCTTCGGCGACAGCCTGGAACAGTACGGCGCAGAACAGCTGGTTGATCAGCTTGGTCGTCTGCCCTGCCCCACTCGGGCCCATGAGAGTGTAGTTGGTGCAGAGGTGCCGCATCACCGTGCGCGCCTGTTCGAAGTCTTCAGTCTCGCCACCCGCCATGACGGTCAGCCTGCCGGCCAGCGCGCCGGGAACGCCGCCCGAAAGCGGACAATCGAGCCATTTCATGCCGGTCTCGGCAGAGAGCTTCTTCGCCATCTCAGCGGTGTCGGCCGGGTCGATCGACGACATGTCGATCAGCAGCTTGTCGGGCGATGCCGCAGTCGCGACACCGGCATCGCCGAACACCACCGAACGCACGATATCGGCATGGTTGAGACTGAGAATGACGAAGTCGTTCGCTCGCGTTGCCTCGGCGACCGACGCGGCGGCAGCCGCACCCTTTGCAGTCAGCGCTGCAACCTTGACCTTGTCCAGATCGAACACCGTCACGGCTAGCCCAGTCTCGATCAGGCGGGTGGCGATCGCTGACCCCATGATTCCGGCGCCGACAACGGCGACTTTTGTTGGTTGCGTCATTTCAACGTGCCTCTTTCCTTCATCCTGGCAAGTGCACCCAGGCCCTGCAACACTCTATCGGCAATCGTGTCGACAGGCGCGTCAATGTCCACTGTGACCACCAGCGGTTCGTCGCCTGGATGCTCCAGTGTGGCGAACTGGCTGTCGAGCAGCGCCGGTGGAAAGAAGTGGCCGCGGCGCTCGGCGAGCCTGGCTTGCAGCAGCGAGCGCGACCCCTCCAGGAATACGAAAAACAGCGACTCGCCCGCCGCATCGCGAAGCCTGTCGCGATAGGATTTCTTCAACGCGGAACAGCTGACGACTAGCCCGCGACCCTCCTCACGAGCCTGGCGCAAGGCTGCGCCGACCAGATCCAGCCAAGGCCAGCGATCGCCGTCTGCAAGCGGTATGCCCGCCGACATCTTTTCGACATTGCTGCGCGGATGCAGCGTATCGCCTTCAACGAAGGCAAGGCCAAGCCGTGCGGCGATCTCGACGCCAACTTTGGTCTTGCCGCAGCCGCTGACACCCATCACGACGATGAGCGCGGGTTCAAAGGCAGGTCGTGATGCCACCGTCGACATAGAGCGTGTGTCCATTGACAAAGGATGAGGCCGGTCCAGCCAGAAACACCGCCGCGCCGACAAGTTCGCCGACGTCGCCCCAGCGACCAGCCGGTGTGCGGTTGGTCAGCCACGCCGAAAATTCGGGATTGTCGACAAGCGCCTGGTTGAGCGGCGTCTTGAAGTAACCCGGCGCGATGGAATTGATCTGCAAGCCATGCTTCGCCCAATCGGCACACATGCCGCGCGTCAGGTTGCGCACCGCGCCTTTCGTGGCCGTATAGGGCGCGATGTTCGTCCGTGCCAGTTCGCTTTGCACCGACGCGATGTTGATGATCTTGCCGCGCCGCCGCGGGATCATGTTCCGCGCCACCGCTTGTCCCACGAAGAACACGCTGGAGATGTTGGTGCGCAAGAGTTCCTCCCATTTGTCAGCGGGGAAATCCTCGAGCGGCATTCGGAACTGCATGCCGGCATTGTTGATAAGGATATCGATGGCGCCGATCGTCGCCTCGATCTCCGCGACGCCGTTCGCCACCGCTGCATGATCGGTGACGTCGAAGACGGCGCTATGGACCTTGTGTCCCTTCGCTGTCAGTGCATCCGCAGCCGTTTTTATTTTTTCGGCGCTGCGCCCGTTGAGCACGATTTCGGCGCCGTGCTGCGCCAACCCCTCGGCCAGCGCCAGGCCGATCCCTTGCCCCGAGCCGGTGACCAGCGCCTTCATGCCGGTCAAATCGAACAACGAACTGCACAAACGCTCCTCCTGAGCAATGTTTCCTGAAGCGGCCGCGATTTCCAACCTACCTGCCGCCAGTCCCTATTGACATGAATGTTATCGATAACATAGTCAATTGAAAAAATGCACAGGAGATGGCGCCGTGACCGACATTTTGATGACAGGTCCCTATCCGGATTGGGACATGGGAGATCTTGAAGCGAAATATCGCGTCCACAAGCTTTGGCAGTCCGAGGACAAGGACGCGCTGCTCTCAAGCCACGCCGGCGCGATCCGCGCCATAGCTACGCGTGGCGAGCTTGGCGCAAGTGCTGCGCTGATGGCGAAGCTGCCGCAGCTTGAAATCGTTTCCTGCTACGGCGTGGGCACCGACGCCATCGACCTTGCCTATGCCCGGGCGAACGGCATTCGTGTCACCAATACACCTGATGTTCTAACCGAGGACGTAGCCGATATCGGCATCGGGCTGCTGCTCGCCGTGGCGCGAAAAATCCCGCAGGCCGACGCCTACGTACGCGATGGAAGCTGGCGCAAGGGCAATATGGGGCTGGTCACGCGTGTTTGTGGAAAAAGGCTGGGCATTGTCGGCATGGGCCGCGTCGGTGCGGCGGTGGCGAAGCGCGCCGCTGCATTCGACTGCACGATTTCTTATTTCGACAACCGCAAGCGCGACGATCTTCCCTATACGTTCGTCGGCGATCTGCTCGAACTGGCGAGCGATAGCGAATTTCTAATCGTAACGCTCGCCGGCGGCGAAAGCACGAAACACATGATTAATGCGTCGATCCTGGCAGCGCTCGGAGCAGACGGTATCGTCATAAACATTTCGCGCGGCAGCACGATCGACGAGACCGCGTTGCTCGCGGCCCTGGAATCCAGTGCCATAAAGGGTGCCGGGCTCGACGTGTTCTGGAACGAGCCAACCATCGACGAGTGCTTCCTGAAGCTTACCAACGTCGTGCTGCAACCGCACCACGCCAGCGGCACGGTGGAGACCCGCAAGGCCATGGGTCAGCTCGTTCGCGATAATCTCGCGGCCCATTTCGGCGGACAGACCTTGCTGACACCGGTCGTCTGAGAAAGGATCACATCATGAAGTCGATCGTCATCCACGCCGCAAAAGACCTGCGGATCGAGGAGACCGATCCGGGCTCCCCTGGCGCCGGCCAGGTCGAGATTGCGATCGAAGCTGGCGGCATCTGCGGCTCGGACCTGCATTACTACAATCACGGCGGTTTTGGCGCGATCCGCCTGCGCGAACCGATGATCCTCGGCCACGAGGTCGCCGGCACGGTGAGGGCCATCGGCGGTGGCGTTTCCGCGCTGGCCATCGGCGACCGCGTCGCGATCTCGCCTAGCCGACCCTGCAATGCCTGTCGCTACTGCCTGCAAGGCATGCAGAACCAATGCCTCGACATGCGCTTCTATGGCAGCGCCATGCCGATGCCGCACATCCAGGGCGCCTTCCGCCAGCGCCTGGTCGCCGAGGCGTGGCAGTGCCACAGAATAGCCGACCACATCTCCATCAACGAAGCCGCGTTTGCGGAGCCCTTCGCGGTTACCCTGCATGCCATGAACCGCGCCGGCTCGATGCTCGGCAAGCGGGTTCTGGTCACCGGCTGCGGGCCGATCGGCGCGCTTTGCATCCTCGCCGCACGAGCCCACGGTGCGCGCGAAATCGTCGCCACTGATGTCATGGAGGGCGTGCTGGCGAAGGCCCTGGAGATCGGCGCCGATCGCACCATCAACGTCGCGACAAACAGCGAAAAGCTCGCCGCCTACAATGTCGACAAGGGTAGTTTCGACATGATGTTCGAGGCCTCCGGCAATGAACGCGCGGTGCGTGCTGGGCTTGATGTCCTGAAGCCGCGCGGCGTGCTCGTGCAGCTCGGGCTCGGCGGCGATCTGTCGATCCCGCAGAACCTCATCGTCGCGAAAGAGATCGAGATGCGGGGCACTTTCCGTTTCCACGAGGAGTTTGCGCTCGCCGTCGACCTGATCAATCGCCGCCGGGTGGACGTCAAACCGCTACTGACGGGCATCTATCCCCTCGACGAGGCGGTCGCGGCTTTCGACATCGCCGGTGACCGAAACAAATCCATGAAGGTTCAGATCGCGTTCTGAAGATCCTTCGGTTGCGCTGGAGGCACATCGCCTTAAATCACGTCGGCGCCAACCGCCGCCAGCGCAGCGTGTGCCACATCGAAATCCTGCTCGCCGGTTCCCGAACCGACGCCGATGCCGCCCGCAAGGCGTCCGCCGAAGCGGATCGGCAAGCCCCCAGGCAAATTGGTCACGCCGCCCTGCGAAGCGATACCGGCTGAGAGCGCCGCTTCGAACGCCATGCCGCCAGTAGCGGCGTTTATTGACGCTGCGGTGCGCGCCTTCGCCTGCGCCGTACGCATGCTGAGGAACCGCGCGCCATCCATGCGCAGGCTGGCGAGGACTTCGCCGCTCGCATCGACAACCACGAGACATTGCGGCACGCCCATCGTGACGGCGCGCGCTGCTCCGGCTGCAACGGCTTTCAAAGCACCGTCATGTGTGAGGGTGATGGTCTCGCGAAACATCGCTATTGGGCTGCCCTTCGCTGCGTTTGAATCCATGCAGGAACTCAGGTGCTTTCGCGCTCGACGACGCGATAGCCGGTGAGCACGATTTCTTGGCCGTGTCGTTTCTCGTCGCCTCGGATCACCTGGATCAATCTGCGCGCGGCCTGTTGCCCGATCCCGTAGCAGTCGACATTCACGGTGGTGATGCCGGGATGGCAAAAGGCGGCTACCTCGTAGTCGCCGAAGCCGGCAATGGCGATGTCCTGCGGGATCCGCATGCCCCGGCGCTTGCATTCCATCAGTGCGCCGAAGGCCGAAAGGTCCGAAACGCAGAGTACGGCTTGCGTGTCCGGCCAACGCTCCAGCATGCTGACGACGGCCTGGCCGCCCTGCTCGATGGATATCGGCGGCACGCCAAAGGAAACGAGGCGCCCGGTCGGCAGGCCGAGCTCCTCAATGGCTCTGACAAAGCCTTCGCGCCGCTGGCTGCCGCGCGTGTCGCGCGAGGTCGTGCCACCGATGTAACCGAATTTTCGGTAACCCTTCCTGGCGAGTGTCTTGACGAGAAGCCCCATCGCCTCCTCGTTGGAGAACCCAACCACTTGATCGATCGGCTTTACCGGCAATTCCCAGGTTTCGACCACTGGAATGCCGGCGCTTTTCAAAAGGCGGCGGGCGCGATCCGTGTGTGCGCCGCCGGTCAGGATGATGCCTTCCGGCCGCCGGCGGAGCATCGCTTCGATCAGCTTTTCCTCCTTCTCGACCGTATAGTCGGTGTAGCCGAGCAGAAGCTGGAGCCCCGTGCTCTCCAGTTCATCCGTAATGCCGCGCGCCGTGTCGGCGAAGTTGGAGTTGTTGAGTGACGGAACCATCGCGGCAACAAATCCAGTCTTGCGCGAGGACAGGCTGCCGGCCGACTGGTCAAGCACATAGCCGAGGTCGTTGACCGCGACCATGATCTTTTCCCGCGTCGCCTTGGAAACGCGACCGCCTTCCTTCAGGGCCCGCGAAACCGTCATGGTCGACACGCCCGCCCGCAGCGCCACGTCGACCATCGTCGGAGCGTAGCTCTCGCTCGGTTTCGATGAGGCTGCCTTGGCCATCAGCGCTCTCTACCGGCCGGCCGCACCGGCCTAACAGAGGTAAGCGCCAGACACTCAGTCACGGGGTTTGTCTGGCGTCCGGCCGCGTTCATGCACCACCTCTCAGAATCGGATCGACTTCGATATGTTATCGATATCACCGCGAGCTGGCAACAACCAGGTCGTGTCCGCCTGGGGTTTCGGTCTCTGGAGATTTCCCTGCCAATTCCAGACTGCCTTTCATGCGACTTTCAAAGCACGAAGCGTGGACATCGATCCAGAATGGCTCTGGTTTCCCACTCGCTTTAGGCACAGCTTTGCGCCACAATCTCGGCCAGACCGGCTTCGCGGCTTCCTGAAAGCAGACCTACCGGCGATGCCGCTGGAGCTCGCATCCCATGGAAACCTACCGCCCGCGCCGCTCGGTGCTCTATATCCCGGCCTCCAACGACAGGGCGCTGGCGAAGATCGCGCAGCTGTCCTGCGACGCCATCATCATCGACCTGGAGGACGCAGTCGCTCCGGCCGACAAGATCGCCGCTCGCGGGAAACTGGCCGCGATTTTCGCCGGCCATGCCGACAGGCATTGCGAGATGATCGTGCGCATCAATGCGGTGGCCAGCGAGTGGGGCGCCGACGACCTGCTGGCCGCCGCAAGCTGCGAGCCCGACGGCATTCTGCTGCCCAAGGTCGACACGCCGCGCGACCTGCTCGAGGCCGGCGATGTGCTCGACGACAACTTCGCCCCCGACAGCGTGAAACTATGGGCCATGATCGAAACGCCCAAGGCCATGCTCAACATCGGCACCATTGCCGAACTTGGCCGCGATCCCGCCGCTCGGCTGGCTTGTTTCGTTGCCGGAACGAACGATCTGGTCAAGGACACCGGCGTGCTGGCGACGCCGGACCGGCGCTACCTCGTGCCATGGCTGATGCAGATGGTGCTGGCCGCGCGGGCCGGCGGCATCGACATGATCGACGGCGTTTCCAACGATTTTCGCGATCTCGACGCTTTTGCCCGTGAATGCACGGAGTCGGCGGCCATGGGATTCGACGGCAAGAGCATCATCCATCCGGCCCAGATAGAAGCCGCGAACCGCGCCTTCGCGCCGTCTAAGGAAGCGGTGGCGGAGGCGCGCTTGATCAAAGATACCTTCGCCCTTGCCGAGAATGCCGGCAAAAGCGTGATTGCGCTGAACGGCAAGATGGTCGAGCGGCTGCACCTGGCGCAGGCCGAAAAACTGCTGGCAAAGGCGGCCGCCACCGGCGCATGATATCGGCACTATGCTTGCGGGCTGTGGTACTCACGACAGGACTGAAAATGAAGCTCTACCGCTTTCTGACTGGCCCGGACGATGCCAGCTTCTGCCACAAGGTCACGGCCGCCCTGAACAAGGGCTGGCACCTGTTCGGCTCGCCGACCTATGCCTACGACAAGAAAGCCAAAGCGATGTGCTGCGGCCAGGCCGTGGTCAAGGATATCGACGGACAGGAATACGGGCCGGACACCAAGCTCAGCGACTGGTAGTCGGCGCTCGCATCCACAGCCACCCGGCCAGCCAGGCGATCGCTGCCGCAAGCGTCATCAAGCCCAGGTCAAGCGCCAACTCCGGCACGAACGCCCGGAGCGCGACAGGCACCGCGCCAATGATATAGAGGGCGAGTGGAATGCGCGGCACGCCTCTTGCAACGACAAGAGAGGTTACAAACGCGAGCGTCCCGAGCAGAAAAAGAACTGAACTGACGACCAGAGCCAGTCCGAGAGGACCGGCGCGCAGCTCGATGATGGTCGCCAGAGGAAGTTTCGAAAATACGAGATTGATCACCACTTCCACACCTACCAAACTTGCCAATGCAACGAAGTTGATAACGAACGCGATGGTACCGAACAGGCCCGCGCGCCGGCCAAACGCAAGAAACAGGCCTACGACAAGACCAAGCGCCAATATCTCGGCGACTGGCGCGAGAAGTTGCGTCAGATCGGTGGTCGCGATGAGCGCGCTGCGTTTGGCCGCGTTGACCAGAAGAATAAGCGCGCTTCCCGCCCCGGCGACGGAGGCAAGCCGATAAAGCTTGGCGCTGTGCGCAGCCGCGCTCGACTGGACACTCGCGGAATTCTCCTCGTGCTGGGGTTCTTCGGCTGGCCTCTGAAGCGAAATGAGCGATTGCAGACGGCGCGGTTCGGCGGTTCTGGCGAACATGTTCGTCTCCTCATATGGGAAAACGGCAGCCGCGAAGACCGCAGGCCTGTTCCGATCCCAGTTGTAATCACTGATTACATGCTCTTGCCTGCGTTGTAAACGCTGATTACATTAATCGCGGATCGTGCTACAGACGCGTGAAGCAGCTCTACGGAACGAAGGAAAAGGGATGGCAAAAGCCAAGACGCCTCGCCGCACCAGCTACCACCATGGCAATTTGCGGGACGCGCTGATCGATGCTGCAATTCAACTTGTCGAGGAAGGCGGCCCTGACCATGTGAGCGTGCGCGAAGCCGCAAAGCGGGCCGGCGTTTCCCCCGGCGCGCCCTTCCGGCATTTTCAATCGAAAACAGCGCTGCTGACCGCGGTAGCCGAACAGGCCATGAGCAGGCTGGCAGAGGCCGTGGCCGATACACTTTCAGAAGTCGACAGCGCAGATCCCATCGTGGCCTTCGAAGCAATCGGACAAGGCTATCTGGAATGGGCGATCGCCAATCCCACGCATTTCCAGGTCATCAGTTCCCGGACGCTGATTGATTTCGACGGGTCGGACAGTCTTCGCGGACAGAATGAGGCCATTCGCCGGAAGATGATCGACCTGCTGACCCAAGCGCAACAGCAGGGTAAGTTGGCTGCGAACGCAGACTTCGATCATCTGGTTCTTGCCGCTCGTGCATTTGTCTATGGCTTGGCACGAATGGTGGTTGATGGTCATTTTTCGCAGTGGCATCCGTCCGAGCCGCCATCGCTCGCCCTGCGGAAGGCGCTGCATCTTTTCATCAGCCGGATGACCAACCTCTCTCAAGCGAAATCTTAGAAGCCTTTGCCGCCGCTGAGTTCTGGATCGACTTGAGAGGAGTGGACATTTCACGCGGCGTAGGAACCAGTTACTCCGCCGCCTCTTCGATCTTCTCCATGTCGTCATCGGACAGCCCAAAATGGTGGCCGATCTCGTGGATCAGCACGTGGGTGACGATGTCGCCCAGCGTCTCTTCGTTCTCAGACCAGTAGTCGAGGATGGCGCGGCGGTAGAGCGTGATGCGGTTCGGGCCTTCGCCGGTCTGCGGATTCCAGCGCTCGGCGATGCCGCGTCCTTCGAACAGGCCGAGCAGGTCGAAGGGCGTCTCCAGCGACAGATCGTCCATGATCTCGTCGGTCGGGAATTCGGCGATCTGGATGACGATCTCGCCGGTCAGCTTGCGAAAATCCTCCGGCAGATGGGCATAGGCCTCCAGCGCGAGGAACTCCATTTCGTCCATGGAGGGCGAGAGTTCGTCGTGCCAGGTTCGGGTCTTGTAGATGCGGGCCATGCTTTGTCCTTTGATCCGGGCATATAGGCTTTCGCACCGGAATCGGCAAATGAACGGGCTGATGCGCCTGCACCATCAGGTGGAGAGGAATAAATTCCCCATGTCTCCGCTTGACTCTTCCGGCACCCTCTGGAATCTATAGGAACATAACAGGAACAATTGTGAGTGGAAGCTGACCGTCATGGCGATGACCGCCGTGGCGCGGGAAACTGTTTTTGCCCTGCGCCGCCAGATCGCGAAAATCGAGGGAACGCTGCCCGAGCGCCTGCAGGCGCCGGCCGCAGCGACCCTTGATGCTGACGTCAACACGGATGTCGCATCCAATACCGACCTCACAATCGTCCGGCGCGGCATTGCCGCGGCTTTGCCCGATGCGTACCTGCCCACCGGTGTCGAGCGTCTCGATGCTGCCCTGAGTGGCGGCCTGCCGAAGGCAGCCCTGAGCGAAATCCATGGCACGCAAACCCGCGATGCCGGGGCCGTCGCCGGCTTCGCCCTGTCGCTCACCAGCCTGATCCTCAAGCAGGCGCAAGGGCTGCCGGTGCTGTGGATCGGCACATCGGAAATTTTCCGCGAGGCGGGCTTTCCCTATGCCAGGGGGCTTCACGCCTCGTTCGGCATCGAGCCGGAACAATTGCTGTTTTCCGAGGCGCCAAAACTCGTCGATGCGCTGTGGGTCGCCGAGGAGGCGGCCCGGATGACGGCGCTCGCCGCCGTCATCCTCGAAATTCGCGGCAATCCGCAGCGGCTGGACCTGACCGCGACGCGCCGGCTGCATGCGCGGGCGCAAGGTGCCGGCCGGCCGGTGTTCCTGCTGCGGCAGGCGGCAGAGCCCGAACCGACGGCGGCCCCCGTCCGCCTCATCGTCGCGGCGGCGCCGGCAACGCCGCGAGACACCATTGCCGGGCCGCTCGCCGGCTCGATCGGCCACCCGGCCTTCACCCTCACCATCGGCAAGAGCCGCACGGCCCTGCCTGGACAATTCACACTGGAGTGGAACCCCGATGAACGCGCATTCGACGAAAGAGCGGGCGACGAAAGAGCGGGCGACGATAGAAGGGGCGAAGAGAGAGGCCGGGCAAAGAATCCTGTCCCTCTGGTTTCCCTATCTGGCAGTGGAACGGATCCTGCGGCAGCGTCTGGGACGGTCCTGGCGTTCCCGGCCGTCGGATCACCTGCCGCCATCTCGTCCACCGCTCGTGATCAGCCATCGCGACCGCAACGCGCAACGCATCTCGGCCCTCGACGAGCGGGCTGAGGCGCTGCATCTGAAGCGCGACATGGGCATTGCCGATGCGCGCGCCATGCATCCGTCGATCGACATCGTCGAGGCCGATCCGGAGGCCGACCGCCGCCTGCTCGAAGGCCTTGCCGACTGGTGCGACCGCTACACCCCGCTGGTGGCGCTGGACGGGGCGGACGGCCTGTTTCTCGACGTCACCGGCTGCACCCATCTGTTCGGCGGCGAACGCGCCATGCTGGACGACATCCTGTCGCGCTTCTTCCATCAGGGGTTTGACGTTCGCGCCGGGCTTGCCGCGACACCGGGGGCGGCCTGGGCGGCGGCACGGTTTGCCGGTGACCGCATCGTCGATGGCGGCGAGGAGGAAGCGCTGCTCGCACCCCTGCCGCTGGCCGCGCTGCGCATCGAGCCGGCGACCCGCGCCAGCCTGGAAAGCGTCGGCCTGCGCACCGCGGGCGCCGTCATGGCGGCACCGCGCGCGCCGCTCGCCCGCCGCTTCGGCGCCTTGCTGCTCCTGCGCCTCGACCAGGCGCTTGGCCGTCTCGACGAGGCGGTATCGCCGCGCCTTCCCGTCGCGCCGCTTTCGGTCGAACGCCATCTCGCCGAGCCCGTCACCCTGACCGAGGAGATCGAACGTCTGGTGGGCATGCTGGCGACGACCTTGAAGGCCGACCTCGAGCGCCGCGGCGAGGGCGCCAGGGCGCTGGCGCTGCTGCTCTTTCGCGTCGACGGCGCCGTCAGCCGCATCGCCATCGGCACCTCGCGGCCGATGCGCGAGCCCCGGCTGATCCAGAAATTGTTCCACGAGCGGCTGGCGGCGCTCGAACAGGATATCGATGCCGGCTATGGCTTCGATCTGGTGCGGCTTTCGGTGCTGACATCAGCCGCTTTCGACATGCAGCAGGCCGACCTTGCCGGCGAGGTGATCGACGACGGCGCCGATATCGCGCTGTTTGCCGACCGCATTCGCGCCCGGCTCGGCGATGGCGCGGTCCTGCAGCCGGTTGCCGTCGAAAGCCATCTGCCGGAGCGCGCCGTCGCCACGGTCCCCTTCACCGAAGCGCCGCGCCGGACCACGCCGCCGAAGAGGCCGGACAGGCTGCAGGCGCCGAAAACCATCTTCCCGCCGGAACGGCCGATCCGGCTGTTCCGCTCGCCCGAACCCATCGATGTTCCGGCCACCGAAATGCCGGAGGGACCGCCGCTGAACTTCCGCTGGCGGCGCGCGCTCTACCGGGTGACGCGGGCCGAGGGGCCGGAACGCATCGCGGCGGAGTGGTGGCGCGAGACGCCAGGCGACGAAGCGGCATCGACACGCGACTATTTCCGCATCGAGGATGCCGACGGCCGCCGCTACTGGCTCTACCGGCAAGGCCTTTACGGCGGCGCCTCGCAGGTCCCGCCGCGCTGGTTCCTGCATGGTGTCTTCGCATGAACGCGCTGACCGTCATTCCCTATGCCGAGTTCGGCATCCAGTCGAATTTCTCCTTCCTGCGCGGCGCTTCCAAGCCGGAGGAACTGGTGGTCGCCGCCAAGCTCCTGGGCTTTTCCGCGATCGGGCTTGCCGACCGCAACACGGTGGCCGGCGTGGTGCGCGCCTGGCAGCAGGCCAAGGTGGAAAAGCTTTCCTACCACCCCGGCTGCCGGCTGGTTTTTGGCGACGGCACGCCGGATATTCTCGCCTATCCCAGGGACCGCAAGGGCTGGGGTCATCTCTGCCGCATGCTCACCCAAGCCAATCTGCGCGACGAAAACGAAAAGGGCGCCACCCTTCTCCAGCGCTGCGACCTGCTCGAATGGGGTGATCTGATGTCGCTGGCGGTCCTGCCCGATCTGACGGCGGGGGCGCAAGACCGTCTCGCCTTGCTTCGTGATCTCAAGCATCGTTTCGGCCGGAACCTGCGGCTTGGCGTTTCACCCGATTATGCCGGCAATGACCGTTTCCGGATCGAGCAGGCAGCGGCGTTTGCCGAGAGCGCCGGCATCCCGCTGATGGCGACCAACGACGTCCTCTACCACACGGCGGAACGGCGCCCGCTGCAGGATGTGCTGACCGCGATCCGCCTCAACACACCCGTCTCCGAGGTCGGGCTGCAACTGGCCGCCAATGCCGAACGCCACCTGAAGCCGCCAATGGAGATGGCGCGCCTGTTCCGCAGGCATCCGCAGGCACTGGCCGAAACCTTGCGCTTTGCGCAGGAGCTGACTTTTTCGCTGAGCGATCTCCAGTACAACTACCCCGACGAACCGACGGAATCGGGTCTCGGGCCGCAGGCCGAGCTGGAACGGCTGGCGCGGGAGGGGGCTGCCGAGCGTTATCCCGCAGGTGTGCCCGCTTCGGTGACCAAGCGCATCGCGGAAGAGCTCGCTCTGATCGAGCGCCTCAACTACGCCCGCTATTTCCTGACCGTCTACGACATCGTCAAGTTTGCCCGCAGCCAGGACATTCTCTGCCAGGGACGCGGCTCGGCCGCCAATTCGATCGTCTGCTTCTGCATCGGCATCACAGAAGTCGGGCCGGACAGGATCGACACGCTTTTCGAGCGCTTCATCTCCGAGGAGAGGAACGAGCCGCCGGATATCGACGTCGATTTCGAGCATGAGCGACGCGAAGAGGTGATGCAGTACATCTATACGAAGTACAGCACCAAGCGCACGGCATTGGCCGCCGCCGTCATCAGCTACCGCGGCCGTTCGGCACTGCGCGAAGTGTCCAAGGCGATGGGCCTGTCGGAGGATGTCAGGGCGTCGCTGTCCGGCTCGATCTGGGGCTGGTCGACCTCGGAACTCGGCGAAAAGGAAGCCCGCGCCGGCGGCCTCGATCGCGCCGATCCAGTGTCGCGGCATGTGTTGGAACGCGCCAACGAGATCATGGGGTTTCCCCGCCACCTGTCGCAGCATGTCGGCGGCTTCGTCATCACCAGGGACCGGCTCGACGAGATCGTGCCCATCGTCAAGACGGCGATGGACGAGCGCAAGATGGTCGAATGGGACAAGGACGATCTCGACGCGGTGAAGATCCTGAAAGTGGACGTGCTGGCGCTCGGCATGCTGACCTGCCTGAAGCGCGCCTTCACCTTGCTGGAGGAGCACTATCCCAATGCACGGGATAGATATGGCCGGCCCTATGTGCTGGCCACGCTGCCGCCCGAGGACAGGAATGTCTACGACATGATCTGCCGCGCCGACACACTTGGCGTCTTCCAGATTGAATCCCGCGCCCAGATGTCGATGCTGCCGCGCCTCAGACCGCGCGAATTCTATGATCTCGTCATCGAGGTGGCGATCGTGCGGCCCGGGCCGATCCAGGGCGACATGGTCCATCCCTATCTGCGCCGCCGGCAGGGCAAGGAGAAGGCCGAGTACCAGAAGGCGGAATTGAAGGAGATTCTCGGCAAGACGCTGGGCGTACCGCTGTTCCAGGAACAGGCGATGAAAATCGCCATCGTCGCCGGCGGTTTCCGGCCGGGCGAGGCCGATGAACTGCGCCGCGCCATGGCCACCTTCAAACGCACCGGCACGATCGGCAATTATCGCCGGCGCATGATCGACGGCATGGTTGGCAAGGGATACACCAAGGACTTCGCCGAGCGCTGCTTCAAGCAGATCGAGGGCTTTGGCGAATACGGCTTTCCCGAAAGCCACGCCGCCTCCTTCGCGCTGCTGGTCTATGCCTCCTGCTGGTTCAAGACCTTCTATCCCGACGTGTTCTGCGCCGCGATCCTGAATTCGCAGCCGATGGGATTTTACCAGCCGGCCCAGCTGGTGCGTGACGCGCGCGACCATGGCGTCGACATCCGCGACGTCGACGTCAATTTCTCGGTCTGGGACTGCACGCTGGAGAAGGCGCCTTTCGAGCCGGCCTGCATTCTCGCGCGCCATGCCGAGATGCGCGGCGTCATCGAGACGGATCATGCGCTGCGGCTCGGATTCCGCCAGATCAAAGGCCTTTCCAAGGAGCGCATGGAGCTGTTCGTCGACCGGCGCGGCGGCGGCTATGTGTCCGTCAGGGACGTCTGGCTGCGCTCCGGCTTGGATGTCGGCGAGATCGAGAGGCTGGCGCAGGCCGACGCCTTCCGTTCGCTTGGCCTCGATCGTCGTGAAGCCTTGTGGGCGGTGCGGGCGCTCGACGGCAAGAGCGCCGCCGAAAGGCTGCCGCTGTTCGACCAGCCGGCACTCCGCCTGCGCGACCTGGAGCCCGAGACGAAGCTGCCGAGAATGCCGCTCGGCGAGCATGTCATCCACGACTACCGCTCGCTCGGCCTGTCGCTGAAGGCGCATCCGGTCGCCTTCCTGCGCGAGCGCCTCGACCGCGCCGGCGTCACGCCCAATGCGAACCTGCCTTGCGTGCGCGACGGCCGGCGTGTCTCCGTTGCCGGCCTCGTGCTGGTGCGGCAGCGCCCCGGCAAGGGCAATGCGATCTTCCTGACGCTCGAAGACGACAAGGCCGTCGCCAACATCATTTTCTGGCAAAGAACCTTCGACCGCTACCGGCCGATTGTGATGGGCGCGCGGTTCATTCGGGTCACCGGGAAATTGCAGTCGGAATCGGGTGTGGTCCACATCGTCGCAGAAAAGGTCGAGGACCTGACGCCTTGGCTAACCGTGCTTCTGGAGAAAGTCAGCGAAGTTGGATTGGCGGTCGCCGGTCCTCAGGAACGCACTGCCAAAAGTTCGGATCGCGACAGTCGATCCACAATCCGGAGCACGCCGATCCGGCAGGATCTCGCGGCATTATCGGGAGAGGCGGAACAAGTGATGCCCAAGGGGCGTAATTTTCAGTAGTGGCAAAAAACTTCGATGTCAGCGGGACAGCACCCCCTCTGTCCCGCCAGCCACGGAAATTTCTGCGCTCCAGCGGCGCTCGAATTCACGAAGGCCCACCCAGGCGCGGCGGCGGCGGGGCGAGCACATCCTCCACGGAGAGCGTCCGCGCCTCCGAGGGCAGCATGATCGGAATGCCGTCACGCACCGGATAAGCGAGCTTGGCGACCCGCGAGACCAGCTCACCACGCTCCGGATCCCAGGTCAGCGGCCCCTTGGTCAGCGGGCAGGCCAGCAGCTCCAGCAGCTTGGGGTCGACATTGACCTTCTTCCCGTCACGTCCAACCGCCGCCATAAGATTCTCTTCCCAGCCAGTTGCGGGCCTAAGATGTGTTGAGTCAGGTCAGGCCGAGCCGAAAACGGCTGACACCGAGAACCGGAGCGGAGCGTACTTTGGGTACGTGAGCACCGAAAGCGCAGGAAGCCTCCGTTTGCAGGCCGGCCCGACCTGAATATCGGCACATCCTACTGCAGGCTCGAGCCAAAGTCCTCATTCTCGCGCGCCAGCGCCATTTCGGTGATGGCGATCAGCGTTTCGGCTCGGGTCTTCAGGTCGGCTGCTTCGAGCAGCGCCTGTTTCTCGGCCGGCCCGTAGGGCGCCATCATCGACAGCGCGTTGACGAGCATGGCGTTTTCGGCCCGGCTGACGCTTTCCCAGTCGGCTTCCAGGTCGTTGGCCTGCAGATAGGCGCGAAATGCCTTGAGCAGCGATGGCCGGTCGATCTCGTCGGCCGCCTGATCCTCATCGAGATCGGCCAGGAAGGGCGCCAGCTTGGCCTGGCGAAACGGCGTCTTGACCGTCAATTCGCTTGCAATGCGGAACCGGCACACGCCCTGCAGCGAAACCAGATAGCGGCCGTCACCGGTCTCGGAAAACGCAATGATGCGCCCGGCGCAGCCGACATTGCAGAGCTCCGGCTCGCCGTCGGCACGCAGCGCACCATCGAGCCTGGGCTGGATGACGCCGATGAGCCGCGAGCCGGTGATGGCCTCGTCCACCATCTGCAGGTAGCGCGGCTCGAAGATGTTGAGCGGCATGCGGCCTCCCGGCAGCAAAAGCGCACCCTCGAGCGGAAAGATCGGGATCGTCGACGGCAAATGCTTGGCGAGCCGGTAATGCGCGTTTCCCGCTTGCACCTCATTCCTCCGATCGCTTCTTCACGAAGCGCATGCATTAATCTGGCGCGCTGATCGCCGACGCCAAGCCCGTGCGGCAAAACAACACCAAGGTCAGGAAAACAGCAGTGCCGACAATTTGCGCCGCGCCGCCAGCGTCGCCTCGTCGGTCATGCCCCAGGCCTCGAACAGTTGCAGCAATTGCGTCCTGGCGCCGTCCTCGTTCCAGGTCCGGTCGGCCTTGATGATGGCCAGCAGATTGTCGGCCGCCGCGGTGCGGTCGCCATTGGCGTTCTGAATCATGGCCAGATCGAAGCGCGCCTGATGATCCCCAGGATTCTCCGCCAGGCGCCGCTCGAACTCGGCCGGATTGCCAAGGGCCGCCGCTTGCGCGGCAACCGCCATCTTGGCACGCAGGGCGGCCAGCGGCGGCGCATCCTTCTTGCCTTCCGGCGCTGTTGCCAAAAGTGCCTCGGCGCCTTGCACGTCGCCGGCCTCGAACAAAAGCTCGCCCAGGCCGCCGATCGCCTCGACGGTCTCCGGCGCCTGCGCCAGGATGGCATCATAGATGTCGGCCGCGGTCTGCATGTCGCCGGCGTCGCGCGCTTCCGCAGCCGCGGCCAGCGCCTCGGCCACCGGCGGCGCGCCATCGCCCTTGCCGCCGACCTTGGTGATGAATTCGGCGATCTGGCTCTCGGGGATGGCGCCCATGAAGCCGTCGACCGGCTGGCCGTCCTTGAAGGCGATGACCGCAGGAATCGACTGGATGCCGAGCTGGCCGGCGATCGACGGATGATCGTCGATGTTCATCTTGACCAGCTTGACCTTGCCACCGGCGGCCTTGACAGCCTTTTCCAGCTGCGGCGTAAGTTGCTTGCAGGGCCCGCACCAGGGCGCCCAGAAATCGACCAGCACCGGCTGGCGGCGCGATTCCTGGATGACGTCGGCGGCAAAGGCGGCGGTCGTCGTGTCCTTGATGACATTGGCAGGGGCAGTGGGCGCTTCGCCAAGCGCGACCTTCGCCGGAGCCGGCGCGGTGCCGCCATACTGCACCGATGTCGTGTACTGACCGCCATTGCCGCCGAAGGGGCCGCCAAACGGATTGTTGTCGCTCATCTCTTTAACCCCTTCCGTAGCGGGGCCGGCTGGCAGCCGGCGCCATATCCTTCAGATCATCGGTTTCAAGCCACCATGTGGCGATCACGCTGAGACTTTCAAGATAGCAGCATCGTGCCCGGTTGCCTCGACGAATCTGATCAGGTCCCCTGCGGCGATTGACGTCGTCGCCTCATTGGTCAGCGGATGCGCGTTGATCACCGCATGCTCCATCAAATCCTTGTCGAGCACGAGCTTGACCCTGTTTGCGGTATCGTTGATGACGCCAAAGACCGTGACAGCGCCCGGCGTGACGCCAAGCAGCTCCATAAGCATCTCCGGCCTGCCGAAGGAGACGCGGCTGGCGGCGCCAATCACCTGGTGGATCTGCTTCAGGTCGACAACGGCATCCTCGCCGACGGTGACCAGGAAGAAATTGTCCTTCTTGTCCTTCAGGAACAGGTTTTTCGTGTGCCCGCCGACGATTTCGCCGCGCAGCGCCTGTGAATCGGCGACCGTGTAGAGAGGCGGATGGCGTTTCGTCGCCGTGATGATCCCGAGTTCGGCAAGAAAGGCCATCAGGTCGGCTTCGGTCTTCGGCATCGGTTTGTCTACGTCCCGTTGGTCAGCCCATGCCGTTTACGGCCAATGAGGCGGCCGACACAAGACCGTCATGCGACATCACCGTGAGCGGCACCGCCCTTCGCGGTGGCGCCCCCGCCGCCTGCCGCTCGCACGCCCGCCACCGCGCCGGTGGCTTGCCGGCATCGCCCGCCGTGTCACAAAAAAGCCTGCGATTTCCCTGTTGCAATCGCCGCGCTCTTCAGCCATATAGGCCCGGCTTGCGGCCAAGACGCCGTGTGAGCGGGTGTAGCTCAGGGGTAGAGCACAACCTTGCCAAGGTTGGGGTCGAGCGTTCGAATCGCTTCACCCGCTCCAAATCTTCTTTAGATTTGAAAAGCATCAAGGGCCCGGGTAACCGGGCCTTTTTGCTGTCTGGCGCCGGGGGAGAGGCGCGAGGGTATCGCCTTTCGACTTGCAATTGCGATCCCGATCGCCGGCGACCAGCCTATCCGAACGCAAGCATGAGGACTCCTTAGGGATTCGAGCCGCTGGATGCACCGTGGATTTTCCCCAATTCCAGGCATCGAATCGAGGGCCGCGCCGGCTGGGATGCCCGCGCTCCGCTTCTGCTGGGCGGCTGAATTTCGCCTTGCCGGTGTCGATCTGGAACAGCGTCTTTACGCCTGGCGTGTCTCGAGCGTGGACGCAAGGACCGCCAGACGATCGCAAAGAGCGGGCTTCCGGATTGAGCGGCAAATCGCGGAGCGACGCACGAACTGCTGGTGTGCGCCCAACGTTCGACGTATGATTGCTGCTCAATTTCGGGAGGAAAGAGCCATGGACGCAGTGCCTCAATGGCGCCTCGCGGGCGATTGGTTCGACATCTGCAGCTGCGACATCCCTTGCCCGTGCGAGTTCGCCCAGCGACCAACCGGCAATCACTGCCAGGGCGTGCTCGCCTGGCATGTGCGCGAGGGTCAGTATGGCGACGTGAAGCTCGACGGCCTGACGCTGGTGGCGCTCGGCGAGTTCGAAGGCAATCTATGGGCCGGCGAGGCAAAAGCCGTGATGGGCATGTACCTCGACGAGAAGGCGAATGAGTCGCAGCGCGAAGCCCTGCAGGTAATCTTCGGCGGCCACGCCGGCGGCTGGCCGGCGGGCTTTGCCGCCAATGTCGGCGAGATGCGTGGCATGGAATTTGTGCCAATCACTTTCGAGGTGGCGGGCGACCTCGCCACCTGGCGAGTCGAAATTCCTGGCCTCGTCGTCGGTCGCGCTGAAGCGCTTTCCGGTCCTACGACACCGCCCGGCAAGCGGGTGCAGACAATCAACCCGCCGGGCTCGGAGGTCGGCCCGGGCCAGGTTGCCACCTGGGGGCGTTCTGTCGAGGTGAGCACCAAGGGCTTCGGGCTGGACTGGACGGGCACGGCCCGCTCGAGCAAGCACATTCCATTCGACTGGTCCGGCCCGAACTAGGGCGTGCCGATGCCCGACGCGTTCCCCAGGAAAACGTGGCGGCTCGGGAATTTGCGTGGCATGCCGCTCGGCCTTCTCGCGTCGCTCGTCGTACTGACAGCGGCGGCATGGGCGCTCACCCTCTACCAGACCTTCAGCATGGACATGCCCATGGGCATTGCGGTGCGCGGCGGGATGGAGGGTATGGAAGGCATGGCCGGCATGGCGATGGCCGGAATTGCGGCCAACGGCTGGTCAGTCGCCGGCGTCGCCGCCTTTCTCGCTGTATGGACCGTGATGATGGCGGCTATGATGCTGCCGGCCGCGGCGCCCATGATCTTTATGTTCGCGGCGGCGCAAGCCAGGCGCGGATGGCAGGTGGCCATTCCGACCTGGATTTTCGTCGCGGGCTACCTTCTCGTCTGGGCGGCGGCGGGCCTTCTCGTGTATGTCCTGGTCCAGTTCGGCAGCGAGTTTGCGACGAGCTTCGACCCGCCCCAGCGGTCGAAATGGGCGCCGCTCGCGCTCGGTGCCACGCTTGGCGTCGCCGGCCTCTACCAGTTCACGACCCTCAAGCACATTTGCCTCAGCCGTTGCCGCTCGCCGCTCGCATTCGTTGCCCAGCACTGGCGCGACGGGCGGGTTGGCGCGCTTGGGATGGGGCTGCGCCACGGGCTGTATTGCTTCGGTTGCTGCTGGGCGCTGTTCGCCATACTGGTCGCAGCCGGCGTCATGAGCCTCGCCTGGATGCTGCTTTTGACACTGATCGTCTTCGTCGAGAAGCTGATGCAGCGTGGCCGACGCTTCGAAGCTGCTTTGGGCATTGCGCTAATTGCCCTCGGGATCGCCGTATCGCTCGGGGTGATCGAGATGCCTTGGACAAGCGGCTAGAACCGGATGGTTTCAGGTCGATTCGACCTGAATTTGAATCCGCCTCCAAATCAAAGAGCTTCAGCACGACTCGAATAAGAAGCTGTGTCCCGTGACCGTTCAAGGCGTAGACTCGCAAAAAGCCGATGGCTATACACGGCAAATGCCTACGTTTCCCGCCGACCAGGTCTATGTACGTGTTTGCCACGTCAAGCAGGGCTATGAAGACCGCGAACAGCACATTGCAAGGCAGGTCGCTCGCCATGGTATCCCGGCCACCTGGTATCTTCACTGGGATGTTTCAGATATTACTGACGAAGAGGTCGAAAGGCTTACCGTGCCAGGCGCTCTCAAACTGGCGGAACTGTCCTGCTCCTTGAAACACATCGGGATCTGGCGTGAGTTTCTGCAGACCGACAAGCCCTATTGTCTGGTCTTTGAGGACGACGTTTTCCTGGCCGCCAATTTCAATACGAAATTTAACGCGGCTCTGGCGGAGCTCGGCGATCCAAACCGCAAGGCCGTCATCTATATCGGCAATGCCGGTACGTACTACATTTCGGCGTTCAAGTTGAAGCGCGGACAACATCTCTATCCAGCCCCTCACGGCAGATCCACCGATTCCTATATCATCACCCGCTCCGTGGCAGCCGAGAGGTGCGCCTGGTTTGATGCACGCAAGATGTCCGCGCCGATCGGCCACGAGATCGACGGTGCGGACGCGGCGCTCGGGGTGGAGGTGCTTTGGTTCGAGAGACCCTTTGTTGAGCAGGGCACGCACAATGGCGCCTTCTTGACGTCCATAAATCCCGACAGTCAACGGCCGCTTTGGTACAAGCGCATCGAGTGGCAGTATAAAAAATATCGCCGACAGCTCGTTGGCCATATGTAGCGCTCGCCGCGACCCGGCGAGGCTGCGCGGCCGAACCTGGTTTCAACCGGCTTTTGGGTCGACAACATTGACCGGGCCGGTGGGGGGACCTGACCGAAATCCCTCAATCATCCTCCAGAAGTCACATAAAGTTACAGCAAGGAACGCTTCCCGCTGGACCTCGTTAGCCCTTCCATCAACCCAATGATGGAGAAAACCATGCAGGACATTTCCGGCAAGCGCGTCGCTATCCTTGCGACAAATGGCTTTGAACAGGCCGAACTTGAGGTGCCGCTCAAGAAATTGCGCGAAGCGGGCGCCGAGGTCGATGTCGTGTCGCTCGCAAGCGGCAAGATCAAAGGCTGGGACCACAAGGATTGGGGCCGCGAGGTGCCCGTCGATAAGATGTTGGATGAGACGCGGGCGGATGACTATGACGCGATCGTGCTGCCCGGCGGCGTTATCAACCCCGATCTGCTGCGGATCGAGCCGAAAGTCCTCAATTTCATCAAATCGTTCTGGTCGGCCAACAAGGTCGTCGGCGCGATCTGCCATGCGCCCTGGCTTCTCGTCGAGACCGGAATTGTGAAGGGCCGCCGGGTCACGTCCTACAAATCGATCAAGACCGACGTAATCAATGCCGGTGGTGTCTGGGAAGACAGCGCGGTGGTCACCGACCAGGGGCTTGTCACCAGCCGCAACCCAGGCGATCTCGACGCGTTCTGCGACAAGCTCGCCGAGGAAATCAGGGAAGGGCGGCACGACAGGCGCGCTGCGGCTTAGCCGCCCACCAAGCCGGCCCAGCCGAAGCCCGTCGCCAAGCTGGAATCGATCAAATAGCAGTTTCCGTTCGTTGCTCCCTCCGTCATCACAGGAGCAATCGCTTCAGACCAGCGCCCGGAAAGGGCAGTGGTCGAAACCGCTGGGTTGTGTCCCGCGGCACAACGCCTGCCCCACATCTGCCACTTGATCGTGGCTGTCCGGAATGCTCCGTTGCCGCTTCGGACATTCGGAGAAACCCATGACAGGCTTTGTCGACCGCGAGCGCGCGGCTCAACTGATGGATCGCGCCGGTATCGAGGCGCTGGTGCTGTGCGCGCCCGAGGCCTTCCACTATGCGACCGGCGCCTCGATCGGCCCGGCCGGGCTGTTCCGGCGCGCCGGTGCCGGCTTCGTCGTCATTCCCGCTGGCCAGGACCTGCCGATCGGCGTGGTGGTGGCGGACTTCAATGCGGCGCAGCTGCAGGCGGCACTGCCCGAAGCTGTCATTCGCAGCCACCCGGTCTGGATCGAAACGGCTACGGTTGACGCCTCGACGTCCGGCCTGGCGCTGGCGCAACGCATCGAGGCTGGCCTGACATCGTCCGGCCGGGCGCCTGATTTCTCGCGGCCGGCGACATTCGACCTGGCCAATTCCGTCCGCGCGCTGAAGGAGATCTTGACCTGCTTCGGTCTCGACCGCGCAATGATCGGCGTCGATCTCGATTTCATCGCCGCCGCAGATTTCTTGGCCATGCAGGCGTTGCTGCCGGCCTGCATCATGGTTGATGGCTCGGCCGCGCTCGACAGGCTGCGGGCCATCAAGTCGCAACGCGAGATCGACCTTTTGCAGCAAGGCATCACCCTGTCGGAGGCCGGGTTGGAGCGGCTGCAGGTGGATGCGATGGCCGGTATGCGCCAGGCCGATCTCATTGCCCTCTACCGGGAAGGCGTCGCCGGCGCCGCGGCGGGCCTGTCCCATCCCGTGGCGACGGCCGAATATGTGACGCTGGGCGCGAAGGCCAAGGCTGCCGATGCGAAAGCCGTGCCCGGCGACCCGCTGAAGTGCGACATGGTCTGCACCGTCGGCGGCTACGCCTCCGACATGTCGCGAAACTTCACCTTCGGGCCGCCATCCGCTGAGCGGGCCGAGCTGCATGCGATCGCCGAACAGGCCTTCGAGGACGGGCTGGCATCCCTTGTTCCGGGGACCACGCTCGCCCACGTGCATCGCGTCGCCACCGAGAGCCTGTCGCGGCAAGGGCTGCGCTCCTATCGCCGCGGTCATTTCGGCCATGGCGTCGGACAATCGGTCTTTTCCGAACAATGGCCGTTCATTGCGGCCGACAGCGATGTCGCGATCGAAGCCGGCATGGTGCTGGCTTTCGAGATCCCGCTCTACATCGATGGCCTCGCCAGCTTCAATCTCGAGGACCAGTTCCTGATCACGCCGGATGGACCTGTCGCCATGAACCGCCTGCCGAGGCGGCTGGAGGTGATTGGATAGCGAAGGCCCTTGGGGCGCTCTGTGGTCGGCTTACTTCCGGGTGTCATACTGCGCCAGTGGTCATCATCCAGAATGGCCCACGTGGAGCCATGGCCTGCAAACATGCTAAGAAGTCTGCCTCGCAACCCGGGAAAGGATCATGACCGAAGCTGGCAGCCAGGAAGGACCTGATCCGGGCCACGATATGGAGGGCGCGATCCTGCCATGCGCATCCTCGACATCACTTGGCTGATCAAGGATTCCGGCAAGGAGATGGAGCCGCTCGGGGATTGAGGCTGCGCTTCTGCCTTCTCCCACAAGTGGAGAAGGAAAGAACGGGCGAGGCCAACGCCAAAACGAAAGTGGGAAGTAATGCTGGACATGGCACCATCGAAACAGGCAGCGGCATGGCTCGCTTCTTTTGCGCACGCGCTCGAAGCGGGCGATGGGGCGGCAGCGAGCAACCTGTTCGTCGACGACTGCTACTGGCGCGATCTCCTGACCTTCACCTGGAACATCACGACCATGGAAGGCCGCGACGCGATCGCCGGCATGCTCGAGGCAACGCTGGCGACGACCAGGCCGACGGCATGGCAGCTGACCGGCGAGGCGACTTCGGACGAGGGTACCATCGAGGCCTGGCTCAGCTTCGAGACAGCTGTGGCGTCAGGAGAGGGCATCATGCGGCTGCGCGATGGCCGCTGCCGGACATTGTTTACCGCGATGACCGAGCTCAAAGGGTTCGAGGAGCGCAAGGGGGCAAAGCGTCCGCTCGGCGTCCGCCACAAGGCCGATCCCGAGCGTGAGACCTGGTCGGAGGCGCGGGCGCGCGAGACACGCAAGCTTGGCGCCGAAGAGCAACCCTATTGCCTGGTCATCGGCGGCGGCCAGGGCGGCATCATGCTCGGCGCGCGGCTGCGCCAGCTCGGCGTGCCCACCATCGTCATCGAGAAAAATTCAAGGCCCGGCGATTCCTGGCGCAACCGCTACCGTACGCTCGTGCTGCATGACCCGGTCTGGTACGACCATCTGCCCTACATTCCCTTCCCGGAAAACTGGCCGGTTTTCACGCCCAAGGACAAGATGGGCGACTGGTTGGAAATGTACACGCGCGTGATGGAGCTCAACTATTGGCCCGCCACGAACTGCCTCAGCGCCAGCTATGACGAGGCGGAGAAAGTCTGGACCGTGATGGTCGATCGCGCCGGCCAGCACATCACGCTGAAGCCGAAGCACATCGTCTTCGCCACCGGCGCCTATGGTCCACCGCGCCGGATCGACCTGCCGGGCGCCGATCGATACAAAGGCGAGCTGCTGCATTCCAGCCAATATGACAGCGGCGAGAAGTTCCACGGCAGACGCGTCGCGGTCATCGGTGCGGCAAGCTCCGGTCATGATGTCTGTGTCGATCTCTGGGAAAGCGGCGCCGACGTCACCATGATCCAGCGCTCGCCGACCACCGTGGTCAAGTCGGACACGCTGATGGAGGTCGGTTTCGAGATCTTCTCGGAGAAGGCATTGGCGCGCGGCATCACCACCGAGAAAGCCGACATGATCGTCGCCTCGATGCCGTTCGCGCTCGTACCCAAGGGCCAGCGGGCTCTCTACGAGGTGATCAAGGCGCGCGACGCGACCTTCTACGCCCGCCTGCGCGCCGCCGGCTTCGCCATCGATTTCGGCGACGACGAGACCGGCCTTCTGATGAAGGCCTACCGCACCGGCTCCGGCTACTATATCGATGTCGGCGCGTCCGACCTGATCATCGACGGCAAGATCGGCATCCGCAGCGGCGTCGCCATCAGATCGCTGACGCAGGACGGCATCCTGTTCGAGGACGGCACCGAACTCGCCGCCGACGCGATTATCGCCTGCACCGGCTATCAGTCGATGAACGAGACGGTGGCGCAAATCGTCTCGCGCGAGGTCGCCGACAAGGTCGGCCCCTGCTGGGGTCTTGGCTCGGGCGTCAAGGGCGATCCCGGACCATGGCAGGGCGAGCTGCGCAACATGTGGAAACCGACCGCGCAGGAAGCGCTGTGGTTCCACGGCGGCAACCTCGCGCTGTCGCGCTTCTATTCGAAGTATGTAGCGCTGCAGATCAAAGCACGGATGGAGGGGATTGAGACGCCGGTTTATGGAGCGGTGAGCTGACGCTGCTGATCTCCCCCCTCGAGGGGGAGATGTCGCCGAAGGCGACAGAGGGGGTCGCTTCACGTAAAGCTCCAACCTCCATCTGCCACAAGCAGGTCGCATCCAGTCGAACCGACCCCCTCTGGCCTGCCGGCCATCTCCCCCTCAAGGGGGGAGATCAGCTAATCATGCCGGTGCCGGAAATGCTGGGCCGCCACCTCGATATGCGTATGCGACCCATGCGGCTCGAAACGCTCGGTCTCGCTGACGTCGTTCACCGCCTCGTTTGGCCACCACGTGCCGCCGATGGCGATGCCTTCGCAGACCAGCCGCTGGTCGGCGACCAGCGAGGCGCCGACCGCGTCGACGAAGGTGAAGCGGCCCGGGCGCTGCCGCAGCACGGCGACATCGCCGACGGTGCCGACCGCCAGAGTGCCGAGATCGGGCCGCGCGATCGCCCGCGCTGGCGTTTGCGTCGCGGCGCGCAAAACCTCGACCAGCGGCATGCCGAGCGCCAGCAGCTTCGACATGCAGACCAGGATGTCGAAGGCCGGCCCGTCGACGCAGTAGAGATGCACGTCGCTGCTGATCACGTCGGGCGCCAACCCTTCCTCGAGCATCGCCCGCGCGACCGCGAAATCGAACGAGCCCATGCCATGGCCAAGATCGAAGATGACGCCGCGCTCGCGCGCCAGCCGCATGTCCGGTCGCACAGCGCCGGAGGCGAACACCGGCGCATTGGGGAAAGGCCGGAAGCAATGAGTGAGGATATCACCCTTGCGCAGGCGCGGCAGCACTTCCGAGCGGCCTGGAGGCGGCTCGTCGATATGCGCCATCAGCGGCAGGTCGGCCTGGTCGGCGGCCTCCAGCGCGAGGTCGACCGGCACGATGCCGCTGGTGCCGCCGGCATGCTTGCCGGAGCGGACCTTTACGCCGACCACGACGTCGCGATGTTCGCGCACTGCCGCGACCACCTCGCGCGGATCGCACAGCCTGAGATCGCTGCACTCGCCGACCGACACCGTCTGCGAGAAGCCAAAAATGCCGGCAAAGGAAATGTTGACATAGGCCAGGATGCGGACCTTCGAGCGCTCCATGACGTGGCGGCGGAAGCCAAGGAAATTGCCGGCTCCCGCGCTGCCCGCATCGATGAAGGTGGTGGTGCCGCTCTTGGCGGCCAGCCGATCGGCATCGACGCCGAGCGAAGTGCCACCCCAATAAACGTGGCTGTGCAGGTCGACGAGGCCTGATGTGACGATGCAGCCGGTGGCATCGACGACCTGCGCGGCGCTGGTCACCGGGATATCGGCGTCGATCGCGGCGACCCGGCCATTGGCAATGGCGACATCGCGCGGCGCGTCGATGCCGGCCGCCGGATCGATCAGCCGTCCACCCTTAAGCAGGAGGTCGAATTGCATTGGGGCCACCCCGGTTCGCCGTTCGCTTACAGAGGCCGGTAGGCGACCGCCTCGAGTTCGATCTTGATATCGATCATCAGCCGCGATTCGACCGTGGTGCGGGCCGGCGGGTTCTTCGGAAAGTGCTTGGCATAGACCGCGTTGAAGGCGCCGAAATCGCGCGCATCTTCCAGCCAGACCGTGGTCTTGACCACATCGTCCAGGGTGCAGCCGGCGAGCGCCAGTGCCGCCTTCACATTGGCGAGCACCTGTTCGGTTTGTTCCGAAATGCCGCCCTTGACCACGATGCCATCGCTGCCGATGGGCACCTGGCCGGAGATGTAGACGAGATCGCCGGCCCGCACGGCTGGCGACAACGGCACATGGGATGTTCCGAAAGTCTGCTTGGGCAAGGGATAACCTCCTCTGGTACAGGGACGGGATGCACCCGCTTGCGTCGACATTTACCCCGATCGGGGCGATCCTCATAGAACTTTGTTGGAAAGCAACATTCCAGGGGATTCATGTTGCTTTATTACAGAAGCGCTTGCATCGTGCGCCCAAACGGGCAGCCTTGTAGGCCGCAGCGGAAGACGCGTTTGGCAGACCGGAGACAACAGCAATGACCTACGACAAGAACCCGTTTCCGGCAGGCGATGCCGATCGCCACGCGCTGTGGGAAATGCTGGTGCGGCGCGACATCGACGCCTTCATCGGCCAGGACTGGGCGATGGTCGAGAACGATTTCGTGACCGAAAGCTTCTTCGGCATGCACGCGCATTTCCTCAGCAATGCCGACGCCTGGCGGCTGCAGTTTCCGCGGCTGGAAGTCTATCGCGACGAGTGGCTGCGCCAGGCCAAGGAGACCGCGGCGACAAAATTCGCCGAGCCGCTGCGCGAGGCGCTGTTTCGCGTCACCAACATGCGCGACATCGATGTCGACGGCGACCGCGCCGTGCTGCACAAGAAATTCGACGGCTCGATCGCCAAGGCCGACGGCAGCGTCGACAGGCTGAAGTGGCAGACGCTGTATTTCTGCACCAAGGTCGGCGGCAGCTGGAAGATCGCGGGTTTTGTCGGCTACATGCCGCATCCGCTCGGCGGCTAGGCAATTCCGGGAAAGTTTTTAGCGGTTTCCATGGGGAACTGAGCAAAAACAAATAGCTGGCGAGCCGCGACCGCGACGGCGAGGTCGCCACCATTAGCCGGTTAACTATGCCTGCCGTGGGTCAGGCCTCGGCCGCCCTGCTGCATACGGATTTGTAAGAATGCTGTTGGGCGCCGCGGCAATGTCTATGGTAGAAAAGCCTGCATTCCTGCGGGGACAGCAGCCATGACTGATTTCGCACCGTTGGTTTCCACCGTAAGCGCGGCCTTTCTCGGCTCGTTCGTTGAGGTGGTCGAAGCCTTCACAATCGTGCTCGCGGTCGGCTTGACCCGAGGCTGGCGGCCGGCATTGACCGGCGCCGCATTGGCGCTGGCACTCCTGGCGGCGCTCGTGCTGGCTTTCGGGCCGTTGCTGGCGCTTGTTCCCATCACCGCGCTGCAATTCACGGTCGGCGTCCTGCTCATCCTGTTCGGCATGCGGTGGCTGCGCAAGGCCATTCTGCGCAGCGTCGGGATCGTCCCGCTGCATGACGAGGAGGCGGCGTTCTCGAAGGAAACCGCGGCACTTCGCCAACAGGCCGGCGACCGCCGCGCGGACTACCTGGCCGGGCTGGCGGCATTCAAGGCGGTGCTGCTGGAAGGTGTCGAGGTGGTGTTCATCGTCATCGCGGTTGGCGGCGCACATGGACAAACACTCAACGCCGGCCTTGGGGCGCTGGCAGCGTTCGTCCTGGTGATGATCATCGGCCTCGCCGTCCATCGTCCATTGGCACGCGTTCCTGAAAACGCGCTGAAGTTCGTCGTCGGCGTGATGCTGACCAGCTTTGGCATTTTCTGGACCGGTGAAGGTATTGGCGCCGACTGGCCCGGTGCCGATCTCACATTGCTGGCGATCTTCGCGGTCATGGCGCTCGCATCCTTTGCCATCGTCCACTGGTTGCGCGACACCCATCGCGCTCCAACCGGAGAACACCTTCGATGAGCGTCGTACGCATCGCTCTCAAGGAGCTTATCGGCATGTTCATGGACGACGGCAGCCTGGCGCTGCTGGCGCTGATCCTGATAGCGGCGGTCACGGCAGCGGTGAAGCTGCTGGCGCTGCCGCCACGGCTCGGCGGCATCCTGCTGCTGATCGGCTGCCTGGCTATTCTGGCGCACAGCGCGCGGCGGGCAGCGGTGCGGCGGCGCTGATCAGTAGAGCGTGACGAAGGCTGGGAACAACAGGCCGGTCGCCCTGAAATGCTCGACCAGTTCGACGGCCGGGAAGATGGCGAGGAAATAGAGGCCGTCCAAAAATGTCCGCTTGAGCGCCCGCGTCGAGAACTGCAGCTCGTCATGGTCGTGGTACAGAAAGGGATTTGGCCAGAACCGGGGCGTGATCTTGATATAGGCAAGATAGACCGGGCCGAATTTGCCCAGCAGAAATTCGGCTTCCTTGCGCGCCGTGGCGCGAAAGATGAAAAAACTCGCAAGGCCCAACGCCAGCGCCGCAAACATCGAGCCGTACACCAATCCGATGCCGATCGCGCCGATCGTCGAGAAGAAGTAGAGCGGGTTCTGCATTGTCGAGAACGGTCCCGTCGAGACCAGTTCCTGGTTCTTTTTGCCGCCGACATAGAGGATGCTCCAGAGCCGTCCGACGACGCAGACGAGCACCAGGCACAAGCCGAGAAGCTCGAGCGCTTCGTGCCCGTCCGAGCCCTCCGTCAACCCAGGTTTGGTGAGAAACAGGAGCAGCACCGCCAGCACCGCCGCGACCCGCACGAAGATCAACCGCTTGCGCTGGTCGAAGGCCCGTGAAACCGGCTTGAGGGAAGCGTAGGTCATTCTTGTTTTCCTTGGGCTTCCAAAGCGGGCATTGGCCAAGTTTCGGAGCACTGATCACCACACTGATGGCGGATGCAAGGCCCTCGCATTTCATCAGCGCATCGCGAGGCATTCGTAAAGATCTTTTGCGCAGCCCATGCCCATTCTTACGAATTTGTATGCCGCAGGACAGGCTGAGGTGAACTCTGCTGCCTACGGTGCGGCATGCCGGCTCGGCTCTGCTGAGCCGCGATCGAAGATTTCGGGATATCCGCCATGCTCTCGCCCAACAGACAACAACCCGCCGCGCCGACCCAGAACAGGGTTCCCGACATCACGCTCGACTTCTGGCTTGTCAAACTGATGGCGGTCACCACAGGCGAGACCGCAGCCGACTATCTCGCCGTCAACCTTGGACTTGGGTTGACCGTCACATTGCTGGTCATGAGCGGCGTCCTGGTAGCCACGCTTGTCGCCCAATTCGCGCAGAAACGCTACGTCCCATGGACGTACTGGCTGGCGGTGGTATTGGTCAGCGTCGTCGGCACGCTGGTGACGGACAACCTCGTCGACACTTTCGGCGTACGCCTTGAGACGACGACAATTGCCTTCTCGGTGGCGCTCGCCGCGACATTCGCGGTCTGGTACGCTAGCGAAAGGACGCTGTCGATCCACACCATCTTCACCACCAGGCGCGAGATCTTCTACTGGCTGGCGATCCTCTTGACTTTCTCGCTCGGCACCGCCGCCGGCGATCTCGTCGCCGAAAGCTTCGACATGGGCTACCTCACCACGGGGCTGCTGTTCGGCGGCGTCATCGCGCTCATCACGCTCGCCTACTGGCTGCTCGATCTGGACAGCATCCTGGCCTTCTGGCTCGCCTACATCCTGACGCGGCCGCTTGGCGCCTCCTTCGGCGACCTGCTGTCGCGGTCGACCGGGCATGGCGGCCTGGGCTTCGGCACCACCTTCACCAGCCTGCTCTTCCTCGGCGGCATCATTGCCGTCGTCCTCCACATGACCCTGATGGGCGACGAAGCCGACAAAATCCTGCTGGAATCGGACTGACTCAGGGCGCGGATGTGCTTGCGTTGACCGACCGTATGCCTTGGCAGCGCTCCGAACCCCTGCGCGCTCGTGACATCCTAGGAACGGCCCCATGCCGGTGGTAGCTTGCCAATCTCGGCAACGGACCGGACCTTTCATGCGACTGCTTCTCGTCGAGGACGACCACAGGACGGCTGACTACATCGTCAGGGGGCTGACCGAGGCCGGCCATGTCTGCGACCTGCTTCGCAACGGCCATGACGGGCTTTTCGCGGCGACCAGCGGCAACTATGACGTGATTATCGCCGATCGCATGATCCCCGGTCTCGACGGCCTGTCGATGATCAAGTCGGTTCGCGCAGCCGGCGTGGGGACGCCGGCGATCTTTCTCACCTCCGTCGGCGGCGTCGACGACCGCGTCGAAGGGCTCGAGGCGGGCGGTGACGATTATTTGGTCAAGCCCTTCGCCTTTTCCGAGCTTCTCGCCCGCATCAATGCGCTTGGCCGCCGGCCGGCGGCGCAGGAGCAGAAGACCGTTCTGCGGGTTGCCGATCTGGAGATGGACCTGATCATGCGCCGCGTTATCAGGCGGGGCCAGCCGATCGACCTGCAGCCGAGGGAGTTCAGCCTGCTGGAAGTGTTGATGCGCGGCGAGGGCCGCGTCATCACCCGCACCATGCTTCTGGAGCGTGTCTGGGATTTTCATTTCGATCCCAGGACCAGCGTCGTTGAAACCCATATCAGCCGGCTACGGGCCAAGGTCGACAAACCCTTCGGAACCCAGCTCATCCATACGGTCCGCAACACCGGCTACAGCCTGCACGCGCCGTCATGACCGGAACATGGTCCCGCCTGCTGCGCAGCACGCCGTTCCGGCTTGCCTTGACCTTCGCCTTCCTGTTCGTGCTGGCCTTCGTGCTATCGGGCGCCATCGTCTACCAGATGATGAGCGCCGATCTTGCCGAGCGGCTCGACGACACAATCAAGGAGACTTACGCGGTCGTCGCCGCGACCTATGGCGACAATGATCTCAAGGAGCTGGTAGAGACCGTCGGCAGCCACTCCATGCGCAGCCTCAAGAAGGAGCAGCTATTTTCGCTGGCCGACACGGCCGGCAACCGCCTGGCCGGCAATTTCACCGCGGCGGGGCTTCCCGACGGCTTCTCGATGTTCGATGCCGAGATGCCCGGCGTGCCGCCGGGCGCCGAGTACCGCGCCTATTCCGGTCCGGTCGGCGGCAACACCTTGACCGTCGCCTTCAGCCTTTCCGAAACGGAGGAGCTGGAGACGATCGTGCTGATGAGCTTCGGCTGGGGGACGCTCATCATCACCGGGCTGGCGGTCGCCGGCGGCGCCCTGCTTGCCTCACGTGTCCAGCGCCGTCTCGACGGCATCGCCGCCACCATGGTGGATGTCTCGCACGGACGGCTGGACACCCGCATTCCGCTGACCGGCAAGGGCGACGATATCGACATCGTCTCAACCCAGGTCAACGCCGCGCTCGATCGACTGTCGGCGCTGGTGGAAGGCATGAAACAGGTCAGCGCCAACATCGCGCACGATCTGAAGACGCCGCTCAACCGGCTGCAGATGATCCTCGACGGCGCGTCCGAAAAGAACCTGTCGGGTCAGAAAATCGCCGGTGAGCTGGCCGAGGCGCATGCCGAGAGCCTGCAGATCAACGAGACCTTCGACGCGCTGCTGCGCATCGCCCAGATCGAGGCCGGGGCGCGCCGGGCGCGGTTCAGCGATGTCGACCTGGGCGAGGTGCTGCAAACCATCGCCGAGATCTACACCGACGTGGCCGAGGACGACGGAAAATCGCTGTCGTTGGCGCAACGGCATGAAACGACGGACCGGATCCACGGCGATCGCGAGCTTCTGACGCAGATGTTCGCCAATCTGGTCGAGAACGCGCTGCGCCATTGTCCATCACGCACATCCATCAAACTGTCGGTGACGCGCCAGGGCGACCACGTTGTCGCCAGCGTTGCCGACAACGGTCCCGGCATTCCCGCCGACGAGCGCGAAAAAGTGTTCCAGCGGCTCTACCGGCTGGACCACAGCCGCTCGACACCCGGCAGCGGGCTGGGCCTCAGCCTCGTCAGGGCCATCGCCGATCTGCATGGCGCATCCATCGCGCTGGGCGATTGCCGGCCCGGGCTTGAGGTGGCGGTGAGTTTCCCCGTGGCGACGGATTAGCCGGCGAAACGCCTGGTATTGGCCAAGTCCCCAGAAGCCCCGCCCTCACCGATCAATCCGCGTCGACAGGATGATCGAAGACAAGGTTCGCTCGACCCCGTCCATGGCGCCGATCTGGTCGAGCAGCAGATCGAGATCGCGGATCGACGGCGCATCGACGATGACGATCATGTCGAAATTGCCGCTGACCGAATGCAGCGTCCTGACCGGTGCCAGCGCGCGCAGGCCGCGCACCACCTTGTCAGCGAGTTTGGGTGTCACGGTGAGCAGCACATGCGCCCGGACCAGCCCCTGCTCGTAGTCCGGCGCCAGCCGCACACCATAGCCTGTGATGATGCCGCGTTGCTCCAGCCGTTCAAGCCGGCTCTGCACGGTCGTGCGTGACACGCCGAGCCGCCGCGCGAGCTCGGCGGTCGAGGCGCGCGCGTTCTCGCGCAGCAGAGAAAGCAGGGCCTGTTCGGCGTCACTGAGCATTTCAACGATTCCTGTCGGCAGATCGCGCAATCATGGTTTCGCTTCGAACAATTCCACGCTTCCTTTCGACGGGCAAGCTGCGATCCTTATCAATGTCGCCCAAAAGCGTGCAGCGGTTTTGGGACAACGACATGCATTGAACAAAAGATGTGAGGGATCGGTCATGAAAAAAGTAGTTGTTGTCGGCGCCGGCAAGATAGGCTCGACCATTGCCGAGATGCTTGCCGCCACCGGGGATTATCAGGTCACGCTCGTCGATCGCTCGGCCGCGCAGCTCGCTGCTGCCGAACTGCCGGCCACGGTTGCGACGCTGGAGCTCGACATCGAGGCATCCGGCACGCTGGAAGCGGCCCTCGCCGGCAAGTTCGCGGTGCTGAGTGCCGCCCCCTTCCATCTGACCACGCGCATCGCCGAGGCGGCGGCAGCCGCCGGCGTGCACTATCTCGATCTTACAGAGGACGTCGTCTCGACCCGCCGGGTCAAGGAACTGGCGCGCTCGGGCAAGAGCGCCTTCATCCCGCAATGCGGCCTGGCGCCGGGCTTCATCTCGATCGTCGCCAACGATCTCGCCAGCCGCTTCGACACGCTGGAAAGCGTGCGCATGCGCGTCGGCGCCCTGCCGCAATACCCGTCCAACGCGCTGAACTACAATCTGACCTGGAGCACCGACGGCGTCATCAACGAATATTGCGAGCCCTGCGAGGCGATCGTCGAGGGCGAGCTGGTCGAAGTGCCGCCGCTGGAGGAGCGCGAGGAATTCTCGCTCGACGGCGTCACCTACGAGGCCTTCAACACCTCCGGTGGGCTGGGCACGCTGGCCGAGACGCTGAAGGGCAAGGTGCGCACGCTGAACTACCGCACCATCCGCTACCCCGGCCATGCCGCGATCATGAAGGCGCTGCTCAACGACCTTGGCCTGCGCCACCGCCGCGACGTGCTCAAGGACATTTTCGAAAGCGCCCTGCCGGCGACGCTGCAGGACGTGGTCATCGTCTTCGTCACCGTCTCCGGTCGCAAGAACGGCCGCCTGCTGCAAGAGACCTACGCCAACAAGATCTACTCCCAGCGGGTTGGCCAGGTGGTGCGCAGCGCCATCCAGATCACCACCGCGTCCGGCATCTGCGCCGTGCTCGACATGCTGGCCGACGGCAGCCTGCCGGCGACCGGCTTCGTCAAGCAGGAAGACATCGCGCTCGACGCCTTCCTCGCCAACCGCTTCGGCCGCGCCTATGCCCAGCACGAGATGGCGAGCCGACTGGCGAGTTGAGCGCCTAATCTCCCCCCTTGTGGCAGGGCTATCGCATATGAGTAAAGAGGCTAAGCAGGTTTTGATCGGCCCATCGTGCCTTGAGTCGTTTGTGGCTGAGCGGGATGTTTT
>NZ_JAMYSC010000028.1:0-92238 GCF_040321755.1 Mesorhizobium sp. M0276
ATCCCGCTCAGCCACAAACGACTCAAGGCACGATGGGCCGATCAAAACCTGCTTAGCCTCTTTACTCATATGCGATAGCCCTGCCGTCGAGACGGGGCCATTTTGTTTGAGCCGTCAATGCCAGTAGGGCGTGACCTTGTAGTAGTCGTAGGATGCGTCGCGAGCGATCTCGCCATCCGCGCCGGCCAGTTCATTGATCGAATAGGCAGGTGCGGCCTTCAACTGCTCCTTGGAGAACGGTACGACATAGCCGCCCTTGTCCTCGTCATAGTCGAGGCTCGCCCACGGTATCGCGTGATACTTCTCGCCGATGCCGAGGAAGCCGCCAAAACCGATCACCGCGAACATGATGCCGTTCGACATCTTGTCGAGCATGACGTCCTGGATGGTGCCGATGCTTCTGCCTTCGGTGTTGTAGACCGACGTGCCGATGACTCGCGAAGCCGCGATAGCTTCGGTGTGGCCAGTCTGGGTTGTCATGGTCTTGCTCCTCATTGTCGTTGAACTCTGCTTGGACAATGAGGGCTGCGGGCGAAGGTTCCCGACGCCGGTCACTCTGCGAGGATGAAAGTGACCTTCATATTAACGCGATAGGCGGCGATCTTGCCGTCCTGGACGACGATCTTCTGATCCTGGATCCAAGCACCTTCGACGTTCTTCAGGGTTTTCGATGCTCGCGCAATCCCCTGTTCGATGGCGTCTTGAAAGCTCTTCTTCGACGACGACGTGATTTCGGTGACGCGGGCGACGGACATGGCTTCCTCCTGCCAAAGCGCTCATTTGCCAGGCAAAGCGTACAGCCGGCCCATGCCTTCCACAAGCGCCGGCAGTCGGCAGGGGATGCGACTGGCTTAGTGACCCTTGGCGATGCGATCGAATGCCATCAGCCGTTCGAGCAGGGCCGGCATGTCCTTCAGCGGCAGCATGTTCGGGCCGTCGGAAGAGGTCGAATTGTCCGGATCCTGGTGGGTTTCGATGAACACGCCGGCGACGCCGACAGCGACGGCGGCGCGGGCCAGAGTCTCGACAAAGCGGCGCTCGCCGCCCGAGGAACCACCCTGCCCGCCCGGCTGCTGTACCGAATGCGTGGCGTCGAAGATCACCGGCGCGCCGATCTCGGCCATAACAGGCAAAGCGCGCATGTCGGACACCAGCGTGTTGTAGCCGAAGGAAGCGCCGCGCTCGGTGGTCAGCACATTGGCATTGCCGGAACCGGTGATCTTGGCGACGACGTTCTTCATGTCCCAAGGGGCTAGGAACTGTCCCTTCTTCACGTTGATGACCTTGCCGGTCCTGGCGGCGGCGACCAGCATGTCGGTCTGGCGTGACAGGAAAGCCGGAATTTGCAGGACGTCGACATGCGGCGCGACGATGGCGCACTGCTCCTCTGTGTGGACATCGGTCAGCACGGGAAGCGAAAATTCCTTGCGCAGTTCGTCGAAGACGGGAAGGGCTGCATCCATGCCGGCACCCCTCGTCGCCGACAGCGAGGTGCGGTTGGCCTTGTCGTAGCTGGTCTTGTAGACGAGGCCTATGCCGAGCTTGCCGGTCAGTTCCTTCAGCGCGCCGGCCATGTCGAAGGCATGCTGGCGCGATTCAAACTGGCAAGGGCCCGCGATCAGCGACAGAGCCGCCTTGTTGTCGAAGACGACATTGCCGACGGTTACCGACGAATTGGGCGCCAGGGGTTTGCTCATGGGATCTCCCGGAAGATGAAGGCCGCGCCCTGTCCGGGTGCAGGCTGCACGACGATATCATTGCCGGCTATATCGTGTTGGATGGAATTGGCTGCAAGCAGCCTCGATGTCACATCGGCGCTCCGGACCGAAAAGACGACCGCGGCGAAGCGAAGGTTCGTCGGCGGGCCGGCAGGCAGGCCGTAACGCGCGGTGAAAGATGCTGGGTCGAGCACGCTCAAACCTGCATTCGGCAAGTGAAATGTGCCGCCCTGGCCATCGGCGGTCGGATCGTTCACCGCCACCGAAATCAATCCATGCTGTTCTGCAGGTTGATCGCTGACCGCCACGATCTCGACAATTCCAGTGGCGCCGTTGGCGTGCGCCTGCAAAGCCGCGCGGTCCACATCAGGCGCGTTGACCCGCTCGCAGGCAAACAGGAAGGCGTCCGTGGCCTTGGCTCTCGCCGCAAAGGCGAGCTTGAACGATGCGATGTCGCTTTTCCCCGCCGAATCAGCGAAGGCGCGCGAAAAGCTCAGCATGTCTCCCGCCGAGATGCCGGCCGCGAGGTAGCGCGCATGGTCTTCATCCGCGTCGCTGGTCCCAAGGACCACGGCGGAAAATCCCTCGCCGCCATGGTTGTTGCGATAGAGCCGGTCGCGCGCGACGAACACATTGCCATCGGCAATGGCTGTCGTCGCCACTTGTCCATCGCCGATTGCGAGTGGTTCGAGATAGGTGCCGTCCGCGAGGAACACACAACAGTTTTCGGTCCCGAAGGGATGTATCCCGGTCGGAGCAACAACGAAGCCGAGCGCGGTAAGCCGGGCACGCGCCACATCGAGGTTCTGCGTGGGCAGCACCAGGTGATCGAGCGGATGGGTACCGGCAGCTGTGTTTCGGGTCATGCAGGCGCGATGTGCATCATTCTGCAAGGCGGTTCAAGGCTTGATCGCAATCGCGGCTGGAGCGCAGTCTCGATCAGCTCCCCGCGAGGACATCGGCCGAATAACGCAGCTCTCGCATTGGTTTGACCTTGCTGGTGGTCTGCGCATAGAGCGGGTGCGCCTTGTAGGCGGCCAGCGCGGCGGCATCGGCGAATTCCGCATAAACGACCACATCGACCTCATCCGACAGCGGATCCACCTTGGTGTTCAGCGTCACTTCGAAGAGGCTGGAATGAGGAATGTCGCCGAGCGCCAGCAGGCCTGCACGCACCGCCTCCACATCCTCCTTGCGCCGCGCGCTGAAGAAAACGATATGCCGGATCAACGCCGCCTCCTCGATCTAAATGCCGGAGGTCTTTTGTGACGGCATGACGGTGGCGTCAATCGACAAGGATGTCGCGGCTGCCGGTCATTTGAATGGACGCTAGATATTGCTGGTGACGGACCGCACGACGTGCGTGGCACCACGCACCGTGGAGTCGAGATACCGGCCCTGATTGTATATGCCATCCCAGATCAGGAAAAACGCGACGGCGGCAATGACGACTACATAACGCATGGCTAAATCTATCGCACAGGTCATGCCGCAGCCATAGTGTTTTTGGCGCGTTCGGCCTTTGCTGCGCAAAAATCAGATCCACCGCCGACGAGCGCCAATCACTTGGCACAGCCCGACTTGCAGCCTGCCCCTTGAAGTTCTCCCTCATGACGTGGAAGATTGCCGCAGGGGTTCACTGGGAAGCGCTGAAGCTCAGGCGAAAAAAGGGCGCGCGCTTTCGTTCGAAACCGCTGATCGCGGTCAGCTACCGGGATCAGGCAACAGCGTTCGAACCTGGCGAATGAACCGCGAGAACCGGTGCTCGGCAATTTGCGCAGATACCGCGGAGGTCAGGGGCGCGTGAGATGGCACACAGGGAACATCATGGCATAGCGTTGAACGACGCGGTCAGGCTCGACGAATTCAATTTCGCCGAGATCGTCAAGGGTCTACCGGCCAAGGCGCGCATGGTGCTGTCGGCGGCGATGAACCTGCCGCGTGGTTCGCTAAAGGTCAGAATGCCCGACGGTCGCGCCGTCCTCGTCGGCGGGAAGGGACCCGGCCCGGATGCCGAACTGGTGCTCAAGAATTGGCGACTGCCCGGCCGCGCCTTTTCCGGCGGCACGATCGGCGTGGCCGAATCCTACATGGACGGTGATTGGGATAGCCCCGATGTGACCAGTTTCCTGGAGCTGTTCGTGATCAATTCGGCCATCGGCGAGCGTATCGCGGGTGGCGCCAACTGGCTGATCAACACCGTCCAGCGCATTCGCCACTGGTTCAACCAGAACACACGCACCGGCTCGGCGCGCAACATCTCGGCGCATTACGACCTTGGCAACGCCTTCTATAAGCAATGGCTCGATCCGAGCATGACCTATTCCTCAGCACTCTACACGACCGGTGCCAACGACCTCGAAGGCGCCCAGGCCGCCAAATATCGCGCGCTGGCGAAGGACATAGGCATCGGCCCGAAGGACCACGTGCTGGAAATCGGCTGCGGTTGGGGTGGCTTCGCCGAATTCGCGGCGCGCGAGATCGGTTGTCGGGTGACCGGGCTGACGATCAGCCGCGAGCAGCACGACTTCGCCACGGCGCGCATCGCCAAGGCCGGGCTTGCCAATAAGGTCGACATCAAGCTGCAGGACTATCGCGACGAAACCGGCACCTATGACCGCATTGCCTCGATCGAGATGTTCGAGGCCGTCGGCGAAAAATACTGGCCAGTGTTCTTCAGCAAGATGAAGGCATGCCTGAAGCCCGGCGGTACGGCCGGGCTGCAGATCATCACCATCAACGAAGCTTCTTACGGCACCTATCGTGCCAGGCCGGATTTCATCCAGCGCTACGTGTTCCCAGGTGGCATGCTGCCGACCCCATCGATCCTGAAGTCACTTGGCAAAGATCACGGTCTTGCCCATCTGCGCGAGCGCATCTTTCCGGACGACTACGCGCGCACGCTCGCCGAATGGCGCCTCCGGTTCTGGGCCTCATGGGAGAAGATCGTCCCGCTCGGCTTCGACGACCGTTTCAAGAAGCTCTGGGAGTTCTACCTGCATTATTGCGAGGCCGGATTCCGCGCCAGCTACATCGACGTGCGCCAGGTGGTCTACAAGGCGTAGGTCGACGCGCCGTGACGGCATGGAACCGAGCTTCGAACAGCAGTGGTCAGAGCAGGATGCGGTATTTCGCGAAGCCTGCCTCGCCCTCGCCCGCCGCTTCGATCCTCACCGACTTCACCTGCGCAATGAATTCCTTGGCCTTGGCGCCGGTTTCGAACACCACGCTGGTTCCAGGCATCGGCACGAACGACCAGTTATCGTCCGCAGACGGGTTGATCGTGCCCTCGCTGACGATGTAACGAACGATGACGTCGCGATTGGTGTCCGGCGCTTCGTAGATTATCTTCGAAGCATCGATGTCAGGGAAATTGCCACCGCCGCCGGCACGATAATTGTTGGTCGCGACGACGAATTTCTGTTTGGGATCAATCGGCTTTCCGTCGAACATCAAGTCGACGATACGATTGGCGCCAGCATTCGCCAGCCCACCCTTGGCATCATATTTCGGCGGCTGCGACAGGTCTATCCTGTAGGTGACGCCATCGATGACGTCGAAATTGTAGGACCGGAAGTCGGCGTTGATGAGGGCCTGGTCGGCTCTCCCTGGCTCGATCCGGTTGAAGATGCCGGCCGACATTTCCAGCCATTCCTTGACCTCAGCACCGGTGATTTCGACCGCCCGCACGGTGTTGGGATAGAGATAGAGGTCGGCAACGTTCTTGATGGCGATGTCACCTGCCGGCACGTCGGTATAGTAGTCGGCGCCGTTGCGTCCGCCGGCCTTGAAGGGAGCTGCGGCCGACAGCAGCGGCAGGTCCTTCCATTGCGTGTTCTTGAGAATATCCCTGAGGTACCAGGTCTGCGCCTGGCTGACGACCTGCACCGACGGATCGTCGGCGACCAGCGCGAAATAGGAATAGAGCGGGGCTGAGGTCTTGCCGACCGGCCGACGCACATAGGCCAGCGTCGCCTGGTGATCCTGTTCGAGTGCCGCGATGATGCGGTTGTCGTCCGGGACGGCCGGCTTGTTCTTGTTGTCGACGCGTTCGAAGATCGGCCGCGCCTCCGAGGTGGCTGAAACGACCTTCCATTTCGACCCGTCGCGCTCCAGCATCAGGTCGATCAGTCCCATATGCGAACCCCAGAAGCCACCCATGACGGCGGGCTTGCCCTGCAGCGTGCCTTTCTGCGTGTCGACGCCCTCAAGCGACTGGAAGTCCTTCTTGCCCGGGAACACCAGATGCTGGTGACCGGTGAACACCGCATCGATGCCGTCGACACCGGCGACGAAGAACGAGGCGTTCTCCATCATGTCGCCGTGCTTAACGTCGATGCCGGAATGCGAGAGCGCAATGACGATGTCGGCGCCCTCTTCCTTCATCTGCGGCACCCAGGCCTTGGCCGCCTCGACGATGTCGCGCGTCTTGACGCTGCCCTCCAGGTTCTTGAGATCCCACACCATGATCTGCGGCGGCACAAAGCCGATGATGCCGATCTTGATCGGCTGTTCGGCACCTGAGCCGTCCTTGATCTTCTTGTCGAGGATGACATAAGGCTTCAGATAGAGCTTGTCGTCGCGCGGGTTCGCGGCAAGCTCGGTGCCGCGGATCAAATTGGCGCAGACGAATGGGAAGTTGGCACCGGCCAGAACCTTGTCCAGGAACGACAAGCCATAGTTGAACTCGTGATTGCCGAGTGTCGAGCACTCGTAGCCGAGCAGGTTCATGCCTTTCATGATCGGATGCAGGTCGCCGTCCTTCAGCCCTTTCTCATAGGCGATGTAGTCGCCCATCGGATTGCCCTGCAGCAGGTCGCCATTGTCGACCAGCATCGAATTGCTGGCTTGCTTGCGCACCGCATCGATCAGGGAAGCCGTGCGCGACAGGCCCAGCGTGTCGTTCGCCTTGTCGGCGTAGTAGTCGTAAGGCAGCACGTTCACATGGATATCGGTGGTCTCCATGATCCGCAGATGCGCCTGATTGCCTTGAGCGCGAGCCGAAAACGGATGCAGCACGATCACCGCCCCTGTGGCGGCGGCACCAACAAGCAGATCACGGCGGGAGACGGGATGGAGCAGTTGCGACATGTTTTTTTCCTTCGACGACGGGACGAGAGTCCGTTTGTTGCAGCATGATCTTTTCTCCGAAACCGGTCCCCTCTTTTCGGGATCATGCCTGCCTTGCCCCGAAGCGAACTTCGCTCTGAAACTCATGCGAGTCCATTCAAGAAGTCGCGCGGATCGAACATCAGTCGATCAGCAACAGATGACGAGCGGATGAATGGTCCGGGTGAAGAAATCAGCTCTTGTCGTCGTCGCCTTGCGTGATCAGTCGCGCGCTGCGCTGGCCCGTCGCGTAGATCCATAGCCAGCTCAACGAAACCGCAAGCCGGTTGCGAAAGCCGATCAGGAAATAGATGTGCGCGATCCCCCATAGCCACCAGGCCGCCCAGCCGGTCAGCTTGATCCAGCCGAAGTCGATCACGGCGGCACGCTTGCCGATCGTGGCGAGATCGCCGTCATGCCGGTAGCGGAACGGCCGCGGGCTGATGTCGCCGGCAAGCCGTGCCTTCAGCGTGGCGGCAACATGCCGACCCTGCTGTTTGGCGGCGGGCGCCACGCCGGGAACGGGCCGCCCGTCCGGCCGCAGGACATGCGCGGCATCGCCGATGACGAAAATCTCCGGGCTGCCAGGCACGCTCAAGTCAGGCTCGACCAGCACCCTGCCCGCCCGGTCCGCCGCCGCGCCGAGCCATTCGGCGGCCGGTGAAGCGGCAACACCTGCAGCCCACAGGATTGTCTTCGCAGCCAGACGTTTGTCGCCGAAAACGACGCCCTCGGCGTCGCAACGCGTAACAGCCCGACCGAGTTCGACCGTCACGCCGAGCCGCTCGAGCGCCTTCGATGCATAGTCGGAAAGCTTTGGTGCGAAATTGGCCAGAATCCGGTCGCCGGCCTCGATCAGCACCACGCGCGTCTTCCGTGTGTCGATGTTGCGGAACTCGCCGTGCAGCGTGTCATGCGCCAGTTCGACGATGGTGCCGGCAAGCTCAACGCCGGTCGGCCCGCCACCGACGATCGCAATGGTCAGCAGAGCCTGGCGTTTGGCGGGATCGGCCTCCCGCTCGGCCTGCTCGAAAGCCAGAAGAATGCGCCGTCGAACAGTGGTGGCGTCCTCCAGTGTCTTCAGGCCAGGCGCGAAAGGTTCCCATTCGTCATGGCCGAAATAGGCATGGCGGGCACCGGTGGCGAGCAGTAGCGTATCGTAGGCGACCGCGCTGCCATCTTCGAGCAGCACGCGTTTGCCGGCGCGATCGACGCCGACGACATTGGCTAACAACGTCGTCACGTCCTTGCGCTTGTGCAGCAGGTGGCGGACCGGCCAGGCAATCTCGGACGTCGCCAGCGCCGTGGTCGCCACTTGGTACAGCAGCGGCTGGAAGAGGTGATGGTTGCGTTTGTCGATCATGGTGATGCGCACCGGTGCACCGCCAAGCGCACGTGTGAATTCGAGACCGCCGAAACCCGCGCCAACGACGACGACATGATGGCTGGCTTGGTTCATCTCAATTCACCCCAATGCATCCAACCCGATGTAGGTATTTTTGTGCACCGCAACAACGCTCCGTCCTTTGATGATTGCCTGGGAGTCGCCTTCGAATGTCGTGAATGCACATGTCGACGATCGTGGCCCGGTATAGCGTTCTTCAAAAAGCACCACGAGCTGAGGCATGGCCAATGATCAAGACGACGACGCTCCGACGCTGTATTCTTCGTCGCCCTGCTTCATGCATGAACTCGATCCGGAATTCCGTGTGCCTCTGAACGACTGGACTGATGTGAGACGCTGGCGCAAGACCGAGCGCGAACGCCTGATCGCGGCCCGCCTTGCCGTTTCGGCCGACGCGCGAACGGCAATGTCGCAGCGCATCGCCGAAGGTCTTGACGCGATCATCGGCGAGATCGCCGGCCGCATGGTCAGTCTCTACTGGCCGTTTCGCGGCGAGCCGGATCTGCGGCCATGGATGGCGTCCATCAATGCGCGCGGCGGCCGCACCGCCCTGCCCATCGTTGTCGAGAAAGCGCATCCCCTGATCTTTCGCGCCTACAAGCCGGGCGACCGGCTGGAGAAAGGCGTCTGGAACATCCCGATCCCAGCCGAGGGCGATCCGGTGCTGCCGGACATCGTCATCTCGCCGATCGTCGGCATCGATCCCCAAAACTACCGCCTGGGCTACGGCGGCGGCTTCTTCGACCGCACGCTGGCCGCGATGCCGTTCAAGCCGCTGGTCATCGGCGTCGGCTACGAGTTGCAGCGCATCGCCACCATCTACCCGCAGCCGCACGATATCCCGATGGATCGGATCGTGATCGAGGCATTCAAGATCGGTTAGCTGTGTTGAGATTCAGGTCAGGCCGAGTCGAGAATGGCGGGTTCCGAGAACCGGAACGGAGCGGACGTTTGAGTCCGTGAGTACCGGAAGCACAGGAAACTGCCGTTCGCAGGCCGGCATCACCTGAATATCGACACAGCTCAGGCCATTTCCGGCTTCATGCCCATGGCCGTGCGGTCGACGATTTCGCGTAGCGCAAAAGACGAGTTGATCTTGGTCACATGCGGCATCGCCGACAGCCATTCCTTGTGGATGCGCTCATAGTCGACGAGATCCTTTGCCGCGATCCTGAGAATATAATCGTATTCGCCAGACATCAGATGGCAGGACAGCACGTTCGGGCAGCGCTTGATCGCCGCCTCGAAATCCGACAGCGTCTTCTCGAATTGTCCCGACAAGGATATGTGCACGATCGCCGTCATCTGGTGGCCAAGCGCCGCATTGGAAAGCCGGGCATGGTAGCCGCGGATGGTTCCGGATTTCTCCAGGTTGTCGAGCCGGCGCGAACAAGCCGACTGCGACAGGCCAACCTTCTCGGCGAGCGCAGCATTGGGTATCCGGCCATCCTTCTGCAAAGCCTCGAGAATGGCGATATCAATCCTGTCGAGCGGCATTATTCGTGAATCCTGCGAAAATATGGCTGTTTGGCGCAACAATTATCGAAACGCGCCCGCTGACGCAAGCGCATTCGCAAACACCTGCGCACCGATTCGTGGTTCACTCCACCAACACAGGGAAGGAGCCCAATAGGGCCGGATCAGGGAGAAGAAAAATGCGCGTCGGCTGCCCCAAGGAGATCAAGAACCACGAATATCGCGTCGGCCTCACACCCGGCTCGGTCCGCGAGTATGTCGCCCATGGCCACGAAGTGCTGGTCGAGACCGGCGCCGGAGCCGGCATCGGGGCCGATGACAACGCCTATCGCGCCGCCGGTGCCACGATTGCCAAGACGGCTGCCGACGTGTTTGCCAAGTCGGACATGATCGTCAAGGTCAAGGAGCCGCAGCCCACCGAATGGGCGCAGCTTCGCGAAGGCCAGATCCTGTACACCTATCTTCATCTTGCTCCGGATCCGGAGCAGACCAAGGGCCTGCTCGCTTCCGGCGTGACCGCAATCGCCTACGAGACCGTGACCGACGATCGTGGCGGCCTGCCGCTGCTGGCGCCCATGTCTGAAGTCGCCGGACGCCTATCGATCCAGGCCGGCGCCACGGCGCTGCAGAAGGCCAATGGCGGCCGCGGCGTGCTGCTGGGCGGCGTGCCCGGCGTGCTGCCCGGCAAGGTCACCGTGCTTGGCGGCGGCGTCGTCGGCCTGCACGCTGCCAGGATGGCGGCGGGGCTTGGCGCCGATGTCACCATCATCGACCGCTCGATCCCGCGCCTGCGCCAGCTTGACGACCTCTTCGCCGGCCGCGTCCACACCCGTTACTCGACCGTCGAAGCGCTCGAAGAAGAGTGCTTTTCAGCCGATATCGTCGTCGGGGCGGTGCTGATTCCGGGTGCCGCGGCGCCAAAACTGGTTTCGCGCGAAATGCTGTCAGGCATGAAGAAGGGCTCGGTGCTGGTCGACGTCGCCATCGATCAGGGTGGCTGCTTCGAGACCTCGCACGCCACCACCCATGCCGAGCCGACCTATGAGGTTGACGGCGTCATCCATTATTGCGTCGCCAATATGCCGGGCGCCGTGCCGGTCACCTCGGCTCATGCGCTCAACAACGCGACGCTGCACTATGGCCTGCAGCTTGCCGACAAGGGCCTGAAGGCGCTGGTCGACGATCACCATTTGCGCAACGGGCTCAATGTCCACAAGGGCAAGATCACAAACCGCGCTGTCGCCGAGGCTCTCGGCTACGAACTGGTCGAGCCGAAAGCCGTTCTGGCCGCCTGATTTCACAAAAAGACTGCTTCCTCCAGTCTCGCCCGCCGGTTCATACCGGCGGGTTTTTCTTTGGAGATACACGCAGGCAACAAAAAAGCGGAGCCAAAGCCCCGCTTCCTCGATATCGAGATTTGCCGCCGGTTCATCCGCGGTCGGCAAATCGATCGACAATCGCTTTTTATCGCGACTTTGCGACGGGAGTACGACAGTGTCTCCTGTCTGCAATCTCAGCGCCTCATGCGCGCTCGATGCGGCACTGGTAGCAATTGTTGCGCGCCGAACGAACGTGAACGTAGGCGATATCGTCGCGCTCGAACAAGGTTTCGGCCCGCGCTGTAATCGCCGCAGTGGGGACGACACCCCCGCTGCCATAGACGATACGGTCATCCCTTCCATAGCCGCGCACGATATAGTCGGGGCTCTCGAGAACCTCGGGCAGCGCTTCGGTCTCGGTGGCGCGGTCGCATTCTTCGGCATGCAGGAAGATCGGCCCGGTTTCGGCATAGGGCTGAAGCTCCGCGAATGGCCGGTACGCCAGGACGAGGTAAGCGTCTCCAGCAGCGATGTTCTTCAGACAGTGCCGGCAAGGCACGCCGTCGCCGTCGGAGATCTTTCGCTCGGGCGTATTTCCGTAAGCATCGGGACCGCCGCGCTGCAGGCCCCTGACATCGTCGGTCGGCAAGGCTTTGAACTGGATGGTCATGGTGAAACTCTCCGGTGTCGTTGACCGGAAATTATGCCGCCAACTCCGCGCTTCCCACCCGATTCCTGACAAGGTGCGGGACCGATCGATTCTCAGCAATCAGTCCTGCGACCAGTTCTGTTCGGATCCGGGTTTCGTCCATCCGGCATATTGCGCCGGCTAAATAAAATCGCCGGGTCAGCATATCTTCGTCTCTTCGGCCTCGGCCGCATTGATGGTGCGGACAACATGCCAAAACCGGCCCGAAGCGCCGACGAACGACGGGTCAGATTGCGGCTGGCGTCACGGCCGCATGACGCTGGCCGAACGCTCGGCGAAAGGCATCGGATGCACCGTCTCCTTCTTCTGCGCCACAGGTGCAAAGCCGAGCTTCTGATAAAGTGGCAGCGCCGCCGGATGATCGAGCGTGCAGGTCTGCACCGTCACTCGCTTCGGCCCATACGACCATGCGGCTGCGATCGCGGAGCCCAGGAACCAGCGACCGATGCCTTGCCCGGTTGCGTGTTCCATCATGCCGAAATAAGCGAGCTCGACTTCTTCCAGCAGATGCGGCTTGAGATCGAAGAAGCCGGCTGGTGCGCCGTCGAGGTAGAGCACTCTGATGTCGCGATCCTCGCGGTGGATGCCGGCGGAAAGCTCGTCATCATCGAGCCTGAGAACATTGACCCAGTGCCATTTGCGCCCGACCCGGTCCATCAAATAGCGGTAGAAATGCAGCGGGATGTCTTTGGTCTTCAGCAGCGCAACCTGACGATTATAGGGCACAGGCGGCGTATAGGCCGGAGGCACATGCATTTCGAGGAACGTCACTGTGACCTCGATGTCTTCCAGCACGCCGTTTTCCATCGTCGTCATTCCTTGCCGGTCACGACGGGCGTGTCGGAAAGCCCACCCCACTCCGTCCATGAGCCGTCGTAAAGCCTGTTGTCGGTATGGCCAAGTGTTTCCAGCGCCAGCGTCACCACCGCTGCTGTAATACCGGAGCCGCATGAGGTGACGACAGGTTTCGACAGATCGATGCCGGCCTGCTCTATCACCTTGCGCAGCCGGTCCTTCGACAACAGCTCGCCATTTTCCGACAGCGCCGAATAGGGCAAATTTCGCGCGCCAGGCATATGACCGGAGCGGATGCCAGCGCGCGGTTCAGGCTCCGCACCAGTGAAGCGGCCCGCCCCACGGGCGTCGGCGATTTGGCTTTCCCCAGTGTCGACGATCCGGCGCATGTCGGCGAGGCTGGCGACGCGACCGGCGTCGAAATCGGCATGGAACACGCATGGCGCGATCTTCGTCGGTTCGGCCGTCACCGGTCGGCCGGCCGCCTTCCACCCATCGAAGCCGCCGTCCAGAATATAGGTCTGGAAGACGCCCATTACCCGGAACATCCACCATGCCCGAGGCGCAGAGAAGAAACCCGGGCCGTCATAGACGACGATGGTGTCGTCCGCCGAAACGCCCATGGCGCCGACATACTGGGCGAAGTCCTGCGGCGACGGCAACATGTGCGGCAGTGGCGAGTCCGGGTCGGAAACCGCGTCCTGATCCAGGAACCGCGCGCCCGGAATGTGCGCCGCATCGTATTCGCCGCGCGCATCGCGCTTTTGCGCCGGGAGATACCAGGACGCATCGACAATCGTCAGGCCCGGCTCGCCGAGACGCTGTTGCAGCCAGTCCGCATCGACGGTGAAAGGGCTGTCCTCGGCCATTTTTATCCTCCTTGTTTCGCCTCGCGAACGGCTAGCATATCAGTTCGCCGGCATCGGACCGAAGCGGATGCGGAAACGCCTGTTTTCGCGGCCTTTCTTCTCGATCTTGCCGATGTGGATTTCACCGACTTCGCCGGTGCTCTTCACATGGGTACCGCCGCAGGGCTGGCTGTCCACCGAAGCGTTATCGCCGATGCACACGAGACGGATACTGCCGGTGCCGACCGGCGGCCGGACGTTCTTGGATTTGACCAGGCCAGGATTGGCGGCCAGGTCCTCGTCGCTGATCAACCTGGTGAAGATCGGGTGGTCGGCCCGCACCAGGTCCATCAGGCTCGCTGTCACCTCCTCCTTAGAGAAGCTGGCATCCGGCATGTCGAAGTCGACACGGCTGTCGTCCTCGGAAACCGCGGCACCCGTAATCGGAAACGGACAGACGACCGAGAGCAGATGGCAGGCCGAATGCATGCGCATCAAAAGATGCCGCCGGTCCCAGTCGATCGCCAAACTCACCTTCTCGCCGATCCATGGCGCCGCTTGCTCCGGCGCCGGCACATGGATGATCTCATCCTTGGTCTCGCCCGTAATAGCGGCGGCAATGGCGATGCGGCTGCCGTCGCCGCGCTCGATGTGACCGGTATCGCCCGGTTGGCCGCCCGATGTGGCGTAGAAGATCGAGCGATCCAAAATGATGGCACCACGGTCGTTGACGGCAACGACTGTCGCATCCGCCCTGCGCAGATAGGCGTCGTCGCGAAACAGCGCGTCCGTCCTGTGCGCCATCACGCGACCTTTTCGAACGGCACCGAAATCTTGCTCTTCAGCTCCATCCAGCCCGGCACCGGCAGCTGCTTCTCGCGCAGGAATTCCGGGTTGAACAGCTTCGACTGGTAGCGTGAGCCGTAGTCGCAAAGAATGGTCACGATCGTGTGGCCGGGGCCAAGTTCGCGCGCCAGACGGATCGCGCCGGCAATGTTGATGCCGGTCGAGCCGCCGACGCAGAGGCCCTCTTCCTGGATCAAGTCGAAGACGATCGGCAGCGCATCCTCGTCGGGAATCTGGAAGGAAAAATCCGGCGTGAACCCCTCGAGATTGGCCGTGATGCGCCCCTGCCCGATGCCTTCGGTGATCGAGCTGCCTTCGGACCTCAGCTCGCCGCTGGTATAAAAGGAGTAGAGCGCGGCGCCCAGCGGATCGGCGAGCGCGATCTTTACGTCCTTGCTTTTCGCCCTTAGCCCGAAGGCGACGCCGGCCAGCGTTCCGCCCGAGCCGACCGCCGAGACAAAGCCGTCGACCTTGCCACCGGTCTGGTGCCAGATTTCTTCGGCCGTGGTGCGGATATGGCCGTCGCGGTTGGCGACATTGTCGAACTGGTTGGCCCAGATAGCGCCATTCGGTTCCGTCCGCGCCATCTGCTCGGCCAGCCGCCCCGACAGCTTCACATAGTTGTTGGGGTTCTTGTACGGCACCGCGGGCACTTCGATCAGCTCGGCGCCGAGCAGTTTGATCGTGTCTTTCTTTTCCTGGCTCTGCGTGTCGGGAATGACGATGACGGTGCGGTAGCCGAGCGCCTTGGCAACCAGCGTCAGTCCGATGCCGGTGTTGCCGGCCGTTCCCTCGACGATGACGCCGCCGGGCTTCAGCAGCCCGCGCTGCTCGGCGTCGCGGATGATGAACAGGCCCGCGCGATCCTTGACCGACTGGCCCGGATTCATGAATTCGGCCTTGCCCAGGATCTCGCAGCCTGTTTGTTCAGAAGCCTTGTTGAGGCGGATCAGAGGCGTGTTGCCGATCGCGTCGATCACAGAACGGAGCATTCAGGATTCCTTGTGTAGGTGCGCCGAAACCCTAGAAACCCGAGGCCTCGGTTTCAAGGCAAGAATGTGTCTGGTCCAGTCGCAATTGCGGTACTGTTGTTGCGTCGACGCTTTCCAAGACCAGCCTCTATCGCCACTGTTCATTTTCCGGTTGACGTTGAAAAGCAGCTTTTCATTCGATTTCTTCATCGCTAGAGCAAAGCACCAACAAGTCGACAGGGCGCAGCATGACACTTTACCGGGCCAACCCGAAGCACGGCGTCGCCTGGATCACGGGCGGCAGCAGCGGTATCGGCCGTTCGCTGGCCAGGGATCTTGCTTCCCAGGGTTATGCCGTGGCGGTGACGGCGCTCGACGACGATCCGATCGACACGCTTGTCGTCGAGACGGCGCAGATGCCGGGCAGTGTGACCGCCTTTCCCTGCGACGTCACCGACGAACCGCGCATGGCAAGAACCGTCGCCGCGATCGAGAAGGAGCTCGGTCCCATCGTGCTCGCCATCTTCAATGCCGGAAACTACATTTCGACGCCGGGTGAAAATCTTGTCGTCAACGACTTTCGCCGGTCCTTTGAGGTCAACTATTTCGGCATCATCAATGGCCTGGTGCCTGTCATCGAACGCATGCGCGTGCGGGCGCGCGGCCATGTCGTACTGGTCGGCTCCGTCACGTCCTATTTCGGTTGGCCGACAACGGCCGCCTATGGCGGCACCAAGGCGGCAATCAACATCCTGGCCGAATCGCTGAAGTATGATTTCGACAAGATGAACGTGCGCATCCAGGTGTTCAATCCTGGCTTCATCGATACCCCGCTGACCGAGAAGAACATGCTGCCGATGCCTGGACTGATGCCGGTCAGCCGCGCGTCGCGCCGCATGGCGCGGGGCATCAAGTCCGGCGGTTTCGAAGTCACCTTCCCGCGCCGGACTAGCTGGCCCCTGAAACTGCTCAGCGTGTTGCCGAGGCCGCTTTGCAGAGGGTTTATCAGCCTGATGACCAGTTGGAAGGCGCGGCCGTTGCATTACGACCGCAAGCCGCCAATCGAATAGACAAGCCGTCGAAGTTGGCAAGCACCCGCTTCGGGCGGGTGACAGCCATGGGTTGAGAGATTGTTGCGTGGAGCCAGAGATGGGGCGACGGATCGTGCTTGCTGTGCTGGGCCTTGTAGCCATTCTCGCACTGGCCGTCGTGCTCGGCCCTCGCGTTCCCGTCGACACCACGATCCGCTTTGATCCCTCGGTCATCGGCGACGATCCGCAGGCCTATGTGGCAAAGGTGGAAGCCGCGGTCCCCGGAATCCGCGACGCACTGGAGAAAGAGATCGTCTGGGCCAATCCAATGGTGCATGCCAGGACGCCGCTGTCGATCGTCTACATCCACGGCTTTTCCGCATCGAAGGGCGAGGTCCGCCCGCTGCCCGACGACGTGGCCGACCAGCTCGACGCCAATCTTTTTTACACGCGCCTTACCGGTCATGGGCAGGACGGCGCAGCGATGACGCAAGGCAGCATCAACGCCTGGGTCAACGATTATGAGGAGGCGCTCGCCATCGGTCGGGCGATCGGCGACAAGGTGATCGTCATCTCAACCTCGACCGGCGGCTCGCTGGCGACATGGGCGGCAACGCAGCCGGGCGCATCGGACGGGGTTGCCGCGATCGCGTTCATCTCGCCAAACTTCGGCGTGAAAGCGTCCGGCGCCGAGATACTGACCATGCCATGGGGAAAACAGATCGCCAGGCTGGTCGCCGGCAAGGAACACAGCTTTTTGCCGCGCAACGCGCTGCATGAAAAATTCTGGACCACCCGCTACCCGATCGAAGCGACCTTGCCGATGCAGGCGCTGACCGAGCTTGCCTATGGCGCCCCGGTGGAAAAGGCGACCATCCCCGCTTTGTTCATCTTTTCGGATTCGGACAAAGTGGTGCGGCCCGACCGCACCCGCGAGATCGCCGGGCGCTGGGGCGCTCCGTGTGAACTGGTCCCGGTCGATGATACGGGCGACATAGACAATCACGTTATCGCCGGCGACGCGCTTTCGCCATCGACCACGACCTTTCTGGCGCAAAGGATCGCCGTCTGGATCGAGGCGGTGGTAAAGTAAGCTTACGAAAAAGGGCGACCGAAGCATCGCTTCAGCCGCCCTTTCCCGGTCGGTCTCGGCAATCAGCCAGGCTACGCTTGACTGATTAAAACGCGGCCTGGCTTACGCAGCCCGCGCCGCCGGACGCTTGCCGCCGAAGCGGCGCTTGTTGTTGCCCTTGAAGGCCGGCTTGGCGCCTTCCGGCTTGCGCTCGCCGCCGAAGGCCGGCTTGTCGCCGAAGCGCTTTTTGCCAAAACCGTTGCCTTTGTTCTCGCCACCGGGACGCCTGCCGTCGCGACGACCATTGCGGTCGTTGCGGTCATTGGCCGGTTCGAAGCGCTCGTTCTTTTCAGCCGGATTGCGCTGCGGATCGGGGCTGCCGAGATGGTCGGCAACGATCGGCAGCTTGGTACGGATGATGCGCTCGACCTGGCGCAGCTTGCTGTTCTCGGAAGGATCGCAAAGCGTAATCGCAATGCCGTCCATGCCGTTGCGGCCGGTACGGCCGATGCGATGGACATAGCTCTCAGCTTCGTCCGGCAGGTCGAAATTCACGACATGGCTGATGCCGGGCACATCGATGCCGCGCGCAGCGATGTCGGTCGCCACCAGAATGCGCACCGAACCCTCGCGGAAATCGTTCAGCGCCTTCTGGCGGGCATTCTGCGACTTGTTGCCGTGGATGACGGCGGCCTTGAAGCCGTCGCGCTCGAGGTCCTTGGTCACCCTGTCGGCACCATGCTTGGTGCGCGAAAAGATGATGACGGACTTCATCGCTTCGTCGGCGAGCATCGTCGACAGCACTTGGCGCTTCTGCTTGGTGCGGGCAAAGACGACGCCTTGCACGATTTCGGCCGCTGCCGTGCTTTGCGGCGCGACCTCGACACGGATCGGGTTCTTCAGCAGGCCCTTCGCCAGTTCGGCGATCTCATTGGGCATGGTCGCCGAGAACAGCACCGTCTGACGGTCGGGCGCGGTAGCCTTGGCGATGCGCTTGACGTCATTGATGAAGCCCATGTCGAGCATGCGGTCGCCTTCGTCGAGCACCAGCCATTTGGTGTCGGCAAGCATGAGGTCGCCCTCACGCACCAGATCGGTCAACCGGCCGGGCGTTGCGATCAGGATGTCGACGCCGGGCGCAACCTTCTTCACCTGGCTGAAGCGGGAGACGCCGCCCAGCACGAGCGCGGTCGAGACATGCGCGCCCTTGGCGAGGATCTTGATCGTATCCTCGATCTGCACGGCGAGTTCGCGCGTTGGCGCCAGAATCAGCGCACGCGCCGTCTTAGGCCGGCGCTTGGTGCCAAGTGCAATGATCTTCGACAGGATCGGCAGCGCGAAGGCCGCGGTCTTGCCGGAGCCGGTCTGGGCAATGCCGAAAATGTCGCGGCCTTCCATCTGCGGCGGGATCGCCTGCGCCTGGATCGGCTTCGGTTCGGTGAAACCGGCGTTATGGGTGGCCTTGAGCAGCGCGCCCGAAATACCCAGTGCGGCGAAACCGGTAAGTTCCGCAGTGTTGCTACCGGGCAAAGTGTTTTCGTTGGTCAAAATAATCTTCTTTCACGCGGCTTCTGGCCGCAAACATCGATGGCGGCAGGGCGCAACCTGCCGTCGAACAAATTGTCATGGAACGACAAGGCGGCGGACGTTTCCGTCCGCGCGGCTGCGCTGTCGTGCCCGCAGGCATCATGCCACGGGGCTTTTTCGCCACTTTGTGATGTACCGGAAAGAGGGGCCGATATACCGGAAAGAGGGAAAACAGACGCAACCAGTCTCATTCGTCGAGAAGGCCGGAGTGTCCCGGCCCAAGCGCCTATGTCGCCGCATATGGCCCAGTTCGCCGTCAAATGCAAGGGGCGTCATGCTGCAGTGCAACAAAGACCACGGCGTAAAGCGGCGCTTGCGCTCGCCTGCAGGCACGATTACCACGAAATGCCGCTGGCCTGGGAGGTAATCGATGAAGGACGTGCTGAAGGAACTCGAGCGCCGGCGCGAGATCGCCCGCATGGGTGGCGGCCAGGCGCGCATCGATGCCCAGCACAAGAAGGGCAAGCTCACCGCGCGCGAACGCATCGAGGTGTTGCTCGACGAAGGCTCGTTCGAGGAATTCGACATGTATGTCGAGCACCGCTCGACCGATTTCGGCATGGAGAAGACCAAGATCGCCGGCGACGGCGTGGTCACCGGTTGGGGCACCATCAATGGTCGTCCGGTCTACCTCTTCGCCAAGGACTTTACCGTGTTCGGCGGCTCGCTGTCGGAAGCGCATGCCGAGAAGGTCATCAAGGTGCAGGAGATGGCGCTGCGCAACCGTGCGCCGATCATCGGGCTCTACGATGCCGGTGGCGCGCGAATCCAGGAGGGCGTTGCGGCACTCGGCGGTTATGCCGAGATCTTTCAGCGCAACGTGCTCGCCTCCGGCGTCATTCCGCAAATTTCTGTCATCATGGGTCCTTGCGCCGGCGGTGATGTCTATTCGCCTGCGATGACCGACTTCATCTTCATGGTGCGCGACACCTCCTACATGTTCGTCACCGGGCCGGATGTGGTGAAGACCGTGACCAACGAAACGGTGACCGCCGAGAGCCTCGGCGGCGCTTCCGTCCACACGACGAAATCCTCCATCGCCGACGGCGCCTACGACAATGACGTCGAGGCGTTGCTGCAGATGCGCCGGCTGATCGACCTGCTGCCGGCCTCCAACACATCGGAGCTTCCCGAAATCGAATGCTATCAGTCGGTGACCGACCATGATTTGTCGCTCGACCGGCTGATCCCCGACAACACCAACAAGCCCTACGACATCAAGGAACTGATCCTGAAAGTCGCCGATGAAGGCGACTTCTTCGAGATCCAGCAGAATTTCGCGAAAAACATCGTCACCGGTCTCGGCCGTATCGAGGGCCGCACGGTCGGCTTCGTCGCCAACCAGCCGATGGTGCTGGCCGGCGTGCTCGATTCCGATGCCAGCCGCAAGGCCGCGCGCTTCGTGCGCTTCTGCGATTGTTTTTCGATCCCGATCGTCACCTTCGTCGACGTGCCCGGGTTCCTGCCCGGCACGGCGCAGGAGTATGGCGGGCTGATCAAGCATGGCGCCAAGCTTCTCTTCGCCTATGCCGAGGCCACCGTGCCGAAGATCACCGTCATCACCCGCAAAGCCTATGGCGGCGCTTATGACGTGATGGCATCGAAACATCTGCGCGGCGACATGAACTATGCCTGGCCGACGGCGCAGATCGCGGTGATGGGTGCACGGGGCGCGGTCGAGATCATCTATCGCAAGGACATCGGCGATGCCGAAAAGATCGCAGCGCATACAAAGACTTACGAGGATCGCTTCCTGTCGCCTTTCGTCGCCGCCGAGCGCGGCTATGTCGACGAGGTGATCATGCCGCACTCAACGCGCCGCCGTATCGCGCGGGCGCTGCGCATGCTGCGCAACAAGGACATGCAGAACCCCTGGAAGAAGCACGACAACATTCCGCTGTGAGTAACTACCGCGCTTCGAAGAGTTCGCGCAGCACCGGTACCAGCGCTAGCGGCAGATCCTCGGCGATCAGACCGGGTCCGAACCGGCTGCCGGCTTCGGCATGCAGCCACACGGCAGCGCAAGTCCCCTCGAAGGGCGGCATGGCTTGCGCCAGGAGACCGGCAATGATGCCGGACAACACGTCGCCTGACCCGGCAGTGGCCAGCCATGGAGCGCCGTTGGAATTGATCGCTGCCCTGCCATCGGGAGCAGCAATCACCGTGTCAGCGCCCTTGTAGACGATGACGGCATTGGCCCGTGCTGCGGCCGCTCGCGCCTTGGCCAGTTTCGACAGGGTCATGACGCCGGCGATGTCAGGAAACAATCGGCCGAATTCACCCTCATGCGGCGTTATCACCAATGCCGGCGCGTTCGGCTGACGGGCGACTTCGAACAGTGCCTGGGGCTGGTGAGCCAGCGACGTGATGGCGTCGGCATCCAGGACGATCGCATCTGCGTGGCTTGCGGTCGCCGATGCGCGCGCACCATCCGCCAAAGCCTTGATCAGTTGCAGGGCAAAATCGCCGACCTTGGGTTTTGGGCCGAGCCCCGGTCCGAACACCAGTGCTTCGGGATGGCGCGCCATCAGGAATTCCTGCACCTCTCCGAGCGAGCCCGCTTGCCGCAGCATGATGGAGGTCAGGTGTGTCGCATTGACCTGCATGGCATTGGCTGGCGACAGCACGGTGACCGCCCCTGCCCCGCTTCTCGCCGCGGCGAGCGCCGACAGCCGCGCGGCGCCCGTGGCGCTGGGGCCACCGGAAAAGACGCCGACATGGCCGCGCTTGTATTTGTGCGCGTCGACCGCCGGCACGGGAAATTCCTGCAACCACAGGTTTGGCACATTCTCGAAAGTCGAGACAGCGAGTTGGGCGATGATGTCGTCGCCGATGCCGATATCGGCAAGCACGATTTCACCGCATTGTCCGCGTCCTGGGAGCAGCAGGTGGCCAGGCTTTTTCCGCGCGAAGGTGACTGTGATCTCGGCGCGAAACGCCCTGCCCAATATTTCGCCGCCGGCTCCCGAGACGCCAGACGGCAGGTCGACCGCGATCACAGGCAAGCCCAAGGCGGTAGCGGTATCTATGGCCTTGGCGGCATCGCCAGACAGCGACTTGGACAGCCCTGCGCCATAGAGCGCGTCGACCACGATCGAGCCGGTCGCGGCATCAAATCCAGACAGCGGCCGCGGCTTGATCGAGCATTGCGCAGCGGCGAGCTCCGCATCGCTTTCCGGTCTTGGTGCTCCGGATGCCCAGATTGTGGTGCGCACACCGCTGTCGGCCAGGATGCGCGCGACGACGTAGCCATCACCGCCATTGTTGCCTGGGCCGCACAGCACATGGACATGCGTCGCCGAGGGATAGCGCTTGAGAACCTCGGCCGCGACCGCCTGGCCGGCTCTGCGCATCAGGCCGATACCGTCGGCGGGACCAGCGGCAACCGTAAGCCGATCTGCCTCGTTCATTTCTGAAGGAACAAGAAGTTCGTTGCTCATGGATTGCCGATCCGCATTCGATCAAGCATTGTCCAATTTTCGATCCGAAGCAAACAAGGGGGAGTTGCCGAGATCTGCGGCCACATTGTTGGCACGAAGGCACAGGATTGCCTGAAGGATAGGCGATATGCCTAGTTTTTGGGCAGATGCAGTTGGCGTTGCCGTGTAGTCTCCGGCAGCCCGTGCCGCTTCCGGTACAGGGAATGACGTGAATTTGTATCCAGGTGCGGTGCGACTTTGAAATCGTGTGATACTGCTTCGAATCCGTCCAATTGGCACAGTTCGTGCTAGATCGAAGCGCAAGCGGGGGGTTCACAACCCGTTTTTTTTGGCAGTGGAGGCCACTTTTTACATGAAAAAGATCGAAGCGATCATCAAGCCATTCAAGCTGGACGAAGTGAAGGAAGCGCTTCAGGAGGCCGGACTGCAGGGCATTACTGTTACCGAGGCAAAGGGCTTCGGTCGTCAGAAGGGTCATACCGAGCTCTACCGCGGCGCCGAATATGTCGTCGATTTCCTGCCCAAGGTGAAAATCGAGGTGGTGCTTGGCGACGATGCGGTCGAAGGCGCGATCGAGGCCATCCGCAAGGCCGCCCAGACCGGCCGTATTGGCGACGGCAAAATCTTCGTTTCCAATATCGAGGAAGTCGTGCGAATCCGTACCGGCGAAACAGGCATGGACGCGGTCTGACCCGACCCGGCATTCTCCTAACGTCATCATAAAAAAACGTCATCACACAGGGATACATGACATGACAACAGCCAAAGACATCATGAAGCAGATCAAGGACAACGACGTAAAATTCGTCGACCTGCGCTTCACAGACCCGAAGGGCAAGCTGCAACACGTGACGATGGATGTCATCGAGGTCGAGGAAGACATGTTCGCCGATGGCGTCATGTTCGACGGATCGTCGATTGCCGGCTGGAAGGCCATCAACGAGTCCGACATGGTGCTGATGCCTGATCCGGACACCGTCCACATGGACCCGTTCTTCGCCCAGTCGACCATGGTCATCCTGTGTGACATCCTCGATCCGGTTTCGGGTGAATCCTACAACCGCGATCCGCGCGGTACGGCCAAGAAGGCCGAGGCCTACATGAAATCGGAAGGCATCGGCGACACCATTTATGTCGGCCCGGAAGCCGAGTTCTTCGTGTTCGACGACGTGAAGTACAAGGCCGACCCGTACAACACCGGTTTCAAGCTCGACTCGACCGAACTGCCGTCGAATGACGACACGGACTACGAGACCGGCAATCTCGGCCACCGTCCGCGCATTAAGGGCGGTTATTTCCCGGTGCCGCCGATCGACAGTGCGCAGGACATGCGCTCGGAAATGCTGACCGTGCTGGCCGAGATGGGCGTGCGCGTCGAAAAGCATCACCATGAGGTGGCGGCTGCGCAACACGAACTCGGCATCAAGTTCGACACGCTGGTCCGCAACGCCGACAAGATGCTGATCTACAAATATGTCGTGCACCAGGTCGCCAACGCCTATGGCAAGACGGCCACCTTCATGCCGAAGCCGATCTTCGGCGACAACGGCTCGGGCATGCACGTCCACCAGTCGATCTGGAAGGGCGGCAAGCCGACCTTCGCCGGCAACGAATATGCCGGCCTTTCGGAGAGCTGCCTGTTCTACATCGGCGGCATCATCAAGCACGCCAAGGCGATCAACGCCTTCACCAACCCGCTGACCAACTCCTACAAGCGTCTGGTCCCGGGTTATGAAGCGCCGGTTCTGCTCGCCTATTCGGCGCGCAATCGCTCGGCCTCCTGCCGCATCCCGTTCGGCTCGTCGCCCAAGTCCAAGCGCGTCGAGGTCCGTTTCCCCGATCCAGGCGCGAACCCCTACCTCGCTTTCGCCGCCATGCTGATGGCCGGTCTCGATGGCATCAAGAACAAGATCCATCCCGGCCAGCCGATGGACAAGGACCTTTACGACCTGCCGCCGAAGGAGCTGAAGAAGATCCCGACCGTCTGCGGTTCGCTGCGTGAAGCGCTGCAGAGCCTCGACAAGGACCGCGGCTTCCTGAAGGCTGGCGGCGTCTTCGACGACGACCAGATCGACAGCTACATCGAGCTGAAAATGGCCGAGGTGATGCGCTTCGAAATGACCCCGCATCCGGTCGAATACGACATGTACTACTCCGTCTGAGATTGAATCTCAGACTAAAGGTTCAGCGTAATGTTCAAGCCCTTGAAAGATTTTCTCTTTCAAGGGCTCTTTGCTGCACTCCGATAGTCGTGCCTGCCGTCGGCCCGCTCTCGCTGTCGCCCGCTGCAGATGGGCAACGCTTTTTGCGTTTTGTTTTTTGACGATCGTGTGTGTGCCGTGGTCCACGGGCGCTGGGTCAATCTGCAAGCACGGCACGTCAATCCGGTGACGCCGTCTCGGGTCAGCAAGATCTGGTGGGTGACAAGCGGATCACTGTTCGAGCGCGAACATGGAGCCAGGAGCGAGCGGCGCACTGTCTCAGGCTACAGTGACCGCTCGTCCGGCGCCCCCCGCCAATGCCGCCGTTCAAGAAAACCCCGCCCGTCCGAACAGCATTGCGTGACGTAACCCCAAGGCCTGCGAATTCGCATGCTGCGCTGCAACCTGTCAACGCCGCCAAATGGGTCGTGGACAGTCGATTTCGCAACGTGAACAGGTGCTTATGGGAGGGTCTTTGCCACAAATAAGTGCTGGAAAGCGCTGTTTTCCAAGCTTTTTTGACAGATAGTCGCCGGAATTGCCTGGTTGGCGCCGGAACGTCGCAGGGATTTGCGATCGCCCGAATTGCCTGACTTTTTCTGGGTATGTTCCGGCCGGGATGCGATCTGCCGGTTAATGGGAAAAGAACCCGGGTCCTTGGCTGGGGTTCTTGCGTGCGGGCCGGACGCACGCTGCATTCTGGATCGCAGCGGCAAGCCGCCGCCCGGACAGCAAACCTCATGGCAAGCAATACTGCGCGGCTCAGCCGGCGGGCACAACGATCCGCCCCAGAGGAATGCATTCGAGCAGGCCAGCCTGGTGGGAATAGATCCGGACTACGCCAGAAAATGGTGCTTCGATTTCTGTGACAATGTGAAGGCCGCGCTTCAGGCCTTTCGGTAGAGCGAGCGGCGCGCCAAAGTTCCATTACAAAAAGAACCCCAGCTTTCGCCGGGGTTCTTGCTTGGGAAGACCGTAGGATGGGCCTGAGACGGTCACGGCAGGTTTCCGCCGTGACGAAGGCTCAAGCCGCAGCTGAAACCTGGGCGCTTGCCGGCACCGAAGCGATCGTCTTCAGGATCTGTGAGGCGATCTGGTAGGGGTCACCCTGCGAGTTCGGGCGGCGGTCTTCCAGATAACCCTTGTAGTCGTTGTTGATGAAGGAATGCGGCACGCGGATCGAGGCGCCGCGGTCGGCGATGCCGTAGCTGAACCTGTTCCACGGCGCGGTCTCGTGCTTGCCGGTCAAACGCTTGTCGTTGTCCGGGCCGTAGACGGCGATGTGATCCATCAGGTTCTTGTCGAAAGCCGCCATCAGCGCTTCGAAATAGGCCTTGCCGCCGACGTCGCGCATATAGGCGGTCGAGAAGTTGGCGTGCATGCCCGAGCCGTTCCAGTCGGTGTCGCCAAGCGGCTTGCAGTGGTATTCAATGTCGATGCCGTATTTCTCGGTCAGGCGCTGCATCAGGTAGCGGGCCATCCACATCTGGTCGGCGGCCTTCTTGGAGCCCTTGCCGAAAATCTGGAATTCCCACTGGCCCTTGGCCACTTCGGCGTTGATGCCTTCATGGTTGATGCCGGCGGCGAGGCAGAGGTCGAGATGTTCCTCGACGATCTGGCGCGCGACGGAGCCGACATTGGAATAACCGACGCCGGTGTAGTACGGGCCCTGCGGTGCGGGATAGCCGCTCTCGGGGAAGCCGAGCGGGCGGCCATCCTTGTAGAAGAAATACTCCTGCTCGAAGCCGAACCAGGCGCCCTCGTCGTCGAGGATGGTGGCGCGCTTGTTGGAAGCGTGCGGCGTGACGCCATCGGGCATCATGACTTCGCACATAACCAGCACGCCGTTGGTGCGGGCGGGGTCCGGATAGACGGCGACGGGCTTCAGCACACAGTCGGAGCTGTGCCCCTCGGCCTGCTGGGTCGAGGAACCATCAAAGCCCCATAGCGGCAGCTGCTCAAGCGTCGGGAATTCGGCAAATTCCTTGATCTGCGTTTTGCCGCGAAGGTTGGGAACCGGCGTGTATCCATCGAGCCAAATGTACTCGAGCTTGTATTTCGTCATTCTAGCCTCTCGTTGCTTAATCACCGAACCTGGATGACGCAGGCGCGCCGAGCCATCCAGCAGCCCAGCTGCCAAGTCGATAAAATGCAATTCGTGTGCCATTTCCGCTGCGCTGGGTGCGTCAAAAATGCCAGTTCACATCTGAGATGCAACCAAGCCGCCTAAGCAATGCGCCAAGATCGACCAAAGACAAAATCTGCATCAATAACAGGCAACTATTGATCTTTCCTTAGGCATCTTGCCTAAATGGTTCGCAGGACTTACCTTCATGCAAAGATGAATCGACAAGGGTCCGCAGAAGGAAGGAGACAGCCAATGGAGATCACGTCAGCCCGTCCGTCGGCAAAAATCCTGATGTTCCCGGTGGCATCGCGCATGACTGCCTCAAATTTAGGCGTAAAGGCTAAGTTCGCGGCAGAGCTTGCCTCTTTGCGCGATCACCCGCTCGACCATGGCGAGGCCTGGTACCATGAGGCTGCCATCGCGGAAGCCGAACTACCTCGCAAGAGCTAGACGTCTCCAGACCATTACAACAGAAAAACCCGGCGCGATTGCTCGCGCCGGGTTTTCCTTTGACCACTTGAGCTCGCCTACTCCTTGGCGTGCAGGTCGGTGCCGAGCGTATCCTTCACGAAGATCATGCCGATGACCAGCGACATCGCCGCGATCACCACCGGATACCAGAGGCCATAATATATGTCGCCCTTGTAGGCACTCAGCGCGAACACCGTTGCCGGCAGCAGGCCTCCGAACCAGCCATTGCCGATGTGGTAGGGCAGCGACATACCGGTGTAGCGAATGCGGGTCGGGAACATCTCGACCAGGATCGCCGCGATCGGCCCGTAGACCATGGTCACGAACAGGACCAGGATGAACAGGATACCGATGGTCATTGGCCAGTTCACTGCCGCCGGGTCGGCGAACATGGCGAAGGCGCCGCCAGCCGGGATGTTGTAGACGGTGACTTCAGGCGCACCCGCTGCTTCATCGGTGGTCAGCAACTTGTCCTTCACCGCCTGGTCGACCGGCACAGTAGCCTTTTCACCGGCGCGGATCGCGGCACCGTCCAGCTTCAGTTCCGGGTTGGCGGCGACAAACGCGTCGAGCTTCTGGTCCGCAACCTTGATCGCCGCGCGCTTCAGCGGATAGCCTCCGTCTTTCAGAGCCATGTTGACGGCTTTCACGAAGGCCGCCTCCTTGGCCTTGGCCTGATCGCCAGCGGCGACAGCGTCATAGGAAGCCACCGTTTCGTTGCCGATCTTGACCGACGCGGCTGTTCCGGCCGCAGCCGTCGACACCACGTCATAAGGAACCGAGTTTCTGGTCAAGAAGGCTGTCGCGATATCGCAGGACGTTGTGAACTTCGCATTGCCAACCGGATTGAACTGGAACCTGCAGTCGCCGGGTGCAGCCGTCACCGTCGCCCGCGTGTTCTGCTGAGCCGTGGCAAGCGCCGGATTGGCAGCCCAGGTCAGTGCCTTGAACAGCGGGAAGGTACAGACAATCGCCAAGGCAAGGCCCGCCATGATGATCGGCTTGCGGCCAATCTTGTCAGAGAGCCAGCCGAAGACGACGAAGAAGATCGAGCCGATCGCCAATGCGATGGCGATCATGATGTTAACCGACTGCGCGTCGACCTTGAGCACGTTGGTCAGGAAGAACAGCGCGTAGAACTGGCCATTGTACCACACCACGGCCTGGCCGGCGGTGAGACCGAGCAGCGCCAGCAGGGCAATCTTGGCATTCTTCCATTGACCGAAGGCTTCCGTCAGCGGCGCCTTGGAGCCCTTGCCCTCGTCCTTCATGCGCTGGAAGGTCGGCGATTCGGAAAGCGAAAGCCGGATCCAGATCGAGATGCCGAGCAGCAGGAAGGATACGATGAACGGAATACGCCAGCCCCAGGCGGCATAGCTTTCCTTGCTCAATGAAGCCTGTACGATCAGGATCACAATCAGCGACAGGAACAGGCCGAGCGTCGCCGTCGTCTGGATCCAGGAAGTGTAGTAGCCTCGCCGATTGTCCGGGGCGTGCTCAGCGACGTAAGTGGCCGCGCCGCCATACTCGCCGCCCAGCGCCAGGCCCTGCAGCATGCGCAGGATGATCAGGATCATCGGGGCGGCGATACCCAAGGTCGCATAACCAGGCAGCAGACCGACCAGGAAGGTCGACAGGCCCATGATCGTCATGGTGACAAGGAACGTATATTTCCGGCCGACAAGGTCGCCGATGCGGCCGAACAGCAGTGCGCCGAACGGGCGCACCAGGAAGCCGGCCGCGAAAGCCAGCAGCGCGAAGATATTACGCGTCGCTTCCGGAATGGTCGGACTGAAAAACGTCGAGCCGATGAACACTGCGAGCGAGCCGTAGAGATAGAAATCGTACCATTCGAAAACGGTGCCTAGCGAGGAAGCGAAGATGACCTTCTTCTCTTCCCGCGTCATGCCGCGGCTCGTTCCGCCGGCGGTCGATGCCATTGCCATTGTGTTTTCCTCCCGTGAGACCCGTTGACCTCGAAGCTGCGCGGCAACATCCGTGTTCTCCTCCGAACGCGGACTCAGGGCAGCCATCAACGGGAAAAATGACAGAAAGCGCTGGCCAAAGGCAGCGCGTCTTTGGGATTATGACTTTGGTATTAGGTGCGCTGCGGGATGAATCCGAGCGAGCGGCGGATCCCGTCAGCCCCTGAGCGCCTCGAGCAGTCCGGTGGCAGCCAACATGTCGCGCTTGCGGGCCGAGCGGCGCGCGACGGCCTCCGCATCCTGCCCCCAATGCTCGATCTGCCAGTCCTCGTCGACATGCCCGGCAGCCCAGGCGCCCTCGGCGTCGAGTTCGCCGAAATCGACGGCCAGCGCCAGCAGCGCCGAGCCGGTCAGCGACGTCATCACATGGATGGCGGCGAGCCGCAGCGGATCGGTGCGCCGGGCAAGATGGCTGCCCAGCACGGCGATGGCTTCGCGCGGCTGCTCGACATGGACGATTCCTTCGGCGAGGTTGAACCTTGCCCCGAGCGTCTCCCTCGCCCAATCCAGAACCGGATCCCAATGTTGGTTCTGCCGCTCCACCAGCCCCTGCGGCGCGTCGGCGCGATAGCAAAGCAGATCGGACGAGGCAAAGCGCAGGATGTCCTCCAGCACCGCCTGCGGATCGCTGGCAACGCCGTCGATCGCGGTGTTGACGAGGCGCATCACCGGCATGGTCACCGGATCGATGGTCTCGCCCTGGGCGGCGAACTCGTTGGCGACGAGCGCAGCCGCCGCCTCGGTCGGCAGCGTCAGGAGCGCCTTGCCCGGCGTGCGCACCGGCTTGCCGTCGAGATGCACGGCAAAGCCGTCTTCCACCGGCGCGACCGAGACGGTCTTGTAGAAGCGCTTCGGCAGATGCGTCTTCATCTGGATCTGGGCGCGGCGCACCGGATCGGGGTCGGAAAGATGCTTGCCCGCTTCGAGGTCGTTGAGGATATCACGCATAGAGGTCTCTCTCACACCGGCACGATCTTGCGCACCGGCCGATTGACGATGATAAGGCCGGCGGCAATCAGGCCAAGTGCCAGGAAAATGCGCATGGTCAGCGGCTCATTCAAGAACACGGCGCCGCACAAGACGCCGAAAACCGGCGACAGGACGGTAAAACTGGACAGGCCAGATGCCGGATAGCGCCGCAGCAGCCAGAACCACAGCACATAGGTGAAGGCGACGATGTAGACCGCCTGGAAAAGCAGCGCCAAAGTCGGCAGCACGGTCGGATCGCGAACGGGCGGACCGGCGAGAGGCAGCACCAATATGCCGACGATTGCAGCACCGGCGAGCTGGTAGAGCAGAAGCTTTTCGGCAGTCGCCTCGACCAGCTTCGACCGCTTGATGAGGATGTTGGTCAGGGCCCAGAAAAATCCGGAGCCGAGGCTCAGGAGATCGCCGAACAGCATGTCTCCGCCACCGCCAAGCTTGTCGGAAAACACTGCGGCAAGGCCGGCAAAGGCCAGCAACAGACCGAGGAATTTCCTCAAGGTGATCTGTTCGCCAAGCAGGAAATGGCCGCCGAGCAGCATCCAGAACGGCATTGTGTTGACCAGCAGCGTGTTGCGGGCGACGTTCGTGTGCTCCAGGCCGACATAGAGGCAGAGGAACTCGATGCCGAACAGCACGCCCACGGCGATGCCGGCGCGCAATGTCCCGTCGCGCGTGAACAGCGCGATGCCGCGCCAACGGCACCAGAGGAAGACGCAGAAGCCGCCGATGATCGAGCGCGCGATCGACAGGAAGACCGGGTCGTAACCGGCAAAGGAAATCTTGGCGGCGACGTAGTTCAGCCCCCAGGAAAAAGTCAGGCCGACCATTATGGCGGCGGCGGCCATGTCGATCGTATCGTGGCGATCAAGCGTATCGGTGGCGAGCGCGTCGGTGGCCCCGCTCACGATCAGTCCTCAGCGCTGGCGTCGTCGAAGCCGATCAGGTTCCAGCTCTGGCGCATGTGCGGCGGCATCGGCGCGGTGACATCGATGACGCCCTTGTCCGGATGCGGAATGATGATGCGGCGCGCATGCAGATGCAGGCGGTTTTGAATGCCGCCCGGAAAATCCCAATTGGTGTCGGCCTCGAAATATTTCGGATCGCCCAGGATCGGGCAGCCGATGTAAGCGGCATGGACGCGAAGCTGGTGGGTGCGCCCCGTATAGGGCTCCATCTCCAGCCAGGTCATCGTCTGCGCCGCCCGCTCGATGATGCGATAGTAGGACACGGCGTGGTCGGCGCCCTTTTCGCCGTGCGCGGCGACGCGGACGCGGTCACCATCCGGCGTCGGCTCCTTGATCAGCCAGGTCGAGATCTTGTCCTCGCGCTTCGGCGGCACGCCCTTGACCAGCGCCCAATACGTCTTCTTAGTCTCGCGGGCGCGAAACGCTTCGGCGAGCTTCATGGCGGCAAGGCGCGTTCGGGCGACGACCAGCACACCCGATGTGTCGCGATCGAGCCGATGCACCAGGCGCGGCTTCTCGCCCTTCTGGTTGCGCCAGGCTTCCAGCATGTCGTCGACATTGCGGGTGACGCCGGAGCCGCCCTGCACGGCAAGGCCCGCCGGCTTGTTGAAGACGAAGACCTTGGGGTCCTCGTGGATCAGCATTTTCGCCAGGACATCGGCATCGCCCTGGTTGCGGATCGAGTGGCCAGTCAGCGCGCTCTCGCCCTTCTTGTCGACCTCGAGCGGCGGGACACGCACCATCTGGCCGGGCTCGACACGCGTGTCGGCCTTGACCCGGCCGCCATCGACGCGAATCTGGCCGGAGCGAAGCAGCTTTTGCAGATGGCCGAAACCAAGGCCCGGGAAATGGGTCTTGAACCAGCGATCGAGCCGCATGCCCGCCTCGCCGGCCTCCACCGTGATCTGTTCAACGCCTGCCATATTCTTCTTCGCTTATCCGTTTCCCGGCAGGGCTCGGCCCTGCTCTCGGCGCGGCAATAGCATTATGAAACGGTTCTTGCGAGCCAAAGTCCCAGAAACAGGGCGATAATGGCGCCAATGACGCTGGCAAGCGCATATCCGAACGCCGGAAGTGTCGCTCCCCGCTCCCACAGCGTCGCGAAATCGAGCGAAAAGGCTGAGAAAGTGGTGAAGCCGCCGAGCATGCCGGTGGCAACGAACAGCCTAAGTTCGTTCGATCCGCCGCGACGCGCCAAGATGGCGATGAACAGGCCCATGGCGAAGGAGCCGACGATGTTGATGGCCATCGTGCCCCAGGGATAGTTGGGGCCGACAAGGCGCAGCGCACCCATGCTGGTGAGATGACGAATGCCGGCACCGATGCCGCCACCGACCACAACGAGAAGCAGATTCAACATGACCGTTTTACTGCCCCTACAGGGGCAGCCTGGTCAATCCCTGCGTTGGGCAGAACTGCGCAGACCAGTCGAACTGGTCACCACTCAGGTGTTATCCAGCTTGGATATTTCTTCCTGAAGTCGGTGTAGAGGGCGTCCACTTCAGCTTTGCTGACCGGGCGCGTCTGTTCGTAGAGATAACCGGTAACGCCACCGGACAACTTGTATTCCGCGAGGCGTCTGTAGGCGGTACCGATGCCTTTCCCGTCGAGAATATACTGGTTGGAAAGCGTAACGCAGAGCTGCGCACCTGATTGCAAATGGGTAACGGGCGGGTCGGTTACGACAGCATATCTTGACTTCAATGTGTCAGGTACGAATCCATCGCGACTGTCCACTTGGCAAGGCCATTCAATGTGAGGATATAGGCTTCTTTTCAGGGCGAACAACAGCCAGCTGTTCATGACAGAGCCTGAAGCAAATACCGCAAAACGGTCCTCAGGACGCATTTCCCTGGTAAGGTCATCAGTAAGGCGTTTGTATTCAGACATACTGTCAAGATGAAGAGGCAGAATACCTTGGCTGGCATAAACATAATTGATCGGCGACAGCAACTGGCGGCCGATCGGGAAAAAGGTTCCCAAAAAAGCAAGTCCGGCGACAACGACTATGATGGCGGCCGACAATCGCGATCTCAGCGCCGGCATCGAAACGATCGCAACGATTGCCTGGGCGTATGCGGGAAAGAGCCAAAGAAACATTGGCATCGAATGATGAAGGTCCGGATCTTGTGTCCGAGTGAATAGAAAAAAGGTGGTTATCGAAGCGACGGCACAGAATAAAGAAAAGCGATTGCGACGTAAAAAAGAGATGTAAAGGCCAAATATTATCAACAGCCAGTTCACATAGCTGAGCCGGGATACCACCTGATCGAGCTGGGATGCCAAGGTCGTCTTGTATCCGCTGTAGATATCACCATAGTTGGTCCACAGAATCCTGAGGATCAGAGGTTGCTGGAAGGCCAGTGCGGCTCCGGCGACGACGAGAAGCGCGCACACGCCGCCTAACGCGGCTTTCAGGAGCACCGGAAAGTCCCGGTCTTTTGCCGCCTGAAACAAACAGAAAAAGGCCGCCGAAATTCCAGCGCCTATACCGGCATAGGCATACCAGCGGCGCAGCATGAACGCCAACCACAGGTACCCACCGACACGTATTCCGCTGATCACCGGTTCACGGGTCAGAAACTTCGATTTCCAGAGAAAATAGGTCGCTGCAGAAAGCGCCAGGCAACCGCCGAGATCCGGCCATCCGCGAAGCGTTGCCGCCCAGAACGGCGTGTAAAGAAAGGCCGCAATCCATACGGCAGGCCAGCCCCAGGACGGAGACGTCTCGGAGACCGCCTCCATGTAGCTCATTCTGCCCATGAAAAGAGCGGTCGGGACCAGGTAGACCGCGACCACTCCGGCGACATATGAAAGCCTCGATCCGCCAAATAGTAAGTAAAACGGCATCAGGGGCGCCAAAATTGCCGTGCTGTAATCGTCCGTGGCGATAGAGCCCCTCAGCAGGCGCAGCCACCGAACAGGATCTTCGACCAACAACACGCCCTGCTGGTTGAATATCTCGAAATAGGCAGCGAAATCCCAATAATATATTGGCTCTTCAAGCGCTACATATATGGCTACAAAAGCAACACCAAGCAAGATTGTACATAGGTAGGTCCTTATCCAGAATCCGAAAGTCTCGTTCTTCGTCACTTGGGGCCGCCAAAGAAAACAAGTGCAGGATTGTCGAGGTCAAACCGGGACTCCTACCGATACAGACAGGAACGGAGCCCGCGCGATTCGGAACAATAATCATCAAGTTGATATGGGATGTACACTTTAACCGGTGGCCGCCGCAAGCGCAAATAGTAGCAATACTTACGATCACACTAAAGTAGCAATCGATTATATTATAAATGTGCCTAAATGCCGCCAGCGAAGCCAGCAGCATTTAGAGTCCCCGATAGGGGATCAGGAAACCCCACGCCTTTAGGCGGCTGGGATCGCGGCGCTTGCCGTGTAGACTGGGCTGGATGGAAGCGTACAAGCGTGGCAGCCACACGGTTTGGGACTGCAAGTATCACCTGGTTTGGGTGACGAAGTGCCGTTACGCGGTGCTTGGCGGCGACGTTGGAAACCGGTGCCGGGAGTTGCTGCGCGAGACGGCGCGCGCGCACGAGATGGTTGTGCATGCCGGCTCGATCAACCGCGACCATGTGCATATGCTGGTGTCGATCCCGCCGCGGCTGTCGGTGTCGCGCGCGGTGCAGCACCTGAAGGGGCGCAGCTCGCACAAGCTGCTGAGCGAGTTCGCAATACTGCGCAAGCGCTACTGGGGCCAGCACCTGTGGGCGAGAGGCTACTGGGTGGTGAGCAGCGGGAATGTGACCGACGAGATGTGGGCCGAATACATCATGAACCAGGAGCCGCCCGAGCCCGACGACAACTTCAACGTGACGTGAGTTCGCGCCCTGTCCGCCGGACGGCGGACCGATCCGGCTTTAAGCCGTAACTTGAAGCCACCGCCTTTAGGCGGTGGAGTATTCACAAATTTAAGCTCAGGTCGTCTCGGTCTTCTTCGCCTTGGTCGAACCGATCATCTTCCAGTTCTTGTAGAACATGGAATTGATGCGCTCGACGCTCACCGAGACGATGGCGAGCATGGCCGCGATCAGGCCGGGAACAGGGGACGGACGGATGATGTCCATGAACACGCAGTAGCGGCGGCCGTCATACTCATTGACCGAGCGATGCAGCAGGGTGTCGTCGAAGATGAACAGCGGATTGTCGTACCAATAATTCTTGACGTTGCCGCACTCGACGAAGATCTCCGATTTCACCGGGACCAGATTGTATAGGATGCGCAAGCTGAGCCGCAGCGGGCCGAAGTGCCAGGAGGTCGATTCGCGCTTGCTGAAGACGGAAACGGCGATGGTCTTGATGTATTTGAAATCCTTATTGAACTCGGCGACGTTGTCGATTTTGTGCTTGCCGTACCACTGGTAGACATACATCCCGCGCCGGCCGGCGCCGAAATTGGCGTCGATGTCGGCGATGATCTCGTCCTTGCGCGCCTTGAAGATGTCCAGGACCTCATTGACCTCGCGCTCATAGTCGGCGGGAAACTGCTCGAGCTTCCAGACGCCCGGATTTCTGTAGCACACAAGGTCGACCAGCAGATTGAACGGCGAAAGCAGCCAAGTGAACAGGCCGTTGCCGAGGAAGTAACCGCTGAACAGCGATAGATCCTTGCGATCGTTGCGCAGCACGTCGATCAGGCCGCAAACGATGAAGATGGTCGTCAGGATGGGAATGAAATAGAAGCCAAGGGCGAGAAGCGGGATGGCAATGGCGAATTTGCGAAGGGTTTTGCGAAGGGTTTTTGTCATTTTTCCACGCGCGACGCGCGATCCTGTTGCGAATGAGGTGCCCAAATCACGGCAACGACCACCGCCCGGTCGTGCGCCTTGATAAGGTTTTTTGGGTTACCACACAACGGCCCCTGCTATCGCGGCCGGCTGGCTGCCTGGTGAAGCCCACCAGTTTCGGTCAATGCACCGCCGGCAGGCCAAGCTCGTGCCATTTTCCCCGGGGGCCAGATTGCGTCGGGCACGACCCGCTCCGGCTGAAATCCGCGCGCCAGCGGCGTATCTGGTCCATGGCCGCTTCGGCAACGGCATCAAGCCAGCTTCGCGGCGAGCAGCGTATGAAGAACGACCGCGGCGGGAATGCCCTATAGCGAATCTCGGTTCGCAGCGTGACGACAACCAGGTCACGCAGCGCAGCTATCCCCGCTCCTTGCGCAGCTTCGCCCAATAATCGAGCCGCTTCCTGATGTCGCGCTCGAAGCCGCGCTCGGGCGGATCATAAAAGGTCTGGCGGCCCATCTTCTCCGGAAAATAGTCCTGGCCCGAAAAGGCGTCCGGCTCGTCATGATCATACCGGTAGCCGGCACCGTAGTCCTCCTCCTTCATCAGCTTCGTCGGTGCGTTGAGGATGTGCTTGGGCGGCAGCAGCGAGCCGTGTTCCTTCGCGGCCCGCGTGGCTGCCTTGAACGCGTTGTAGACGGCGTTGGATTTGGGCGCGGTTGCGAGATAGACGGCGGCCTCGGCAAAAGCCAGTTCGCCCTCGGGCGAACCTAGATAGTCGTAGGCGTCCTTGGCGGCGTTGGCGACGACCAGTGCCTGCGGGTCGGCAAGGCCGATATCTTCCATGGCCATGCGCACCAGCCGGCGGCCGAGATAAAGCGGATCCTCGCCGGCATCGAACATGCGCGCAAGATAATAGAGGGCCGCGTCAGGGTCCGAACCACGCACCGATTTGTGCAGCGCCGAGATCAGATTGTAGTGGCCGTCCTGGCCTTTGTCGTAGATCGGCGCGCGGCGCTGGACGATGCGCTGCAATCCTTCGGGATCGAAGACCTCGCCGTGTTTGGCTGCCCGCCAGACTTCTTCGGCGAGCGTCAGCGAGGCACGGCCGTCGCCATCGCTCATGCGAATAAGCATGGCCCGCGCCTCCTCGTCGAGCGGCAGCGCCCTGCCCTCGGTTTCCTCGGCCCGTGCCATCAGCTTGGCGATGCTCCCCTCGCCCAACGAATGGAAGACCAGGACCCGCGCGCGTGACAGCAGAGCGGCATTCAGCTCGAAGGACGGATTTTCGGTCGTGGCGCCAACCAGCACGACGGTTCCGTCCTCCATGACAGGGAGAAAACTGTCCTGCTGGGCGCGGTTGAAGCGGTGGATCTCGTCGACGAACAGCAAGGTCTGGCGGCCCTTGGCGCGGCGCAGCTTGGCTGCCTCGAACACTTTTTTCAGATCGGCGACGCCGGAAAACACCGCCGATATCTGCTCGAAGGCCAAGCTGGTTTCGCCGGCCAGCAACCGCGCCACCGTCGTCTTGCCGGTGCCGGGCGGTCCCCAGAAGATCATCGAGCCAAGCGAGCCGGAACCGATCAGCCGGGTCAGCGCGCCGTCAGGGCCGGTCAGATGCTCCTGGCCGACGACCTCACCAAGGTTTCTTGGCCGCAGCCTGTCGGCCAGCGGCCGCCCGGGCGACGCTTTTTCCGGTTCATCGACGCTGAACAGATCGGCCATGCACTTCTTTTCGTTGGAGCATGAACCCTGATGCTCGGGGCTGTGCCCTAATAACGCAACACCTGACGCAGTATCTGCCCGCCGCGTTCGACCGTAAAGCGCCACCAGCGCGTATCAGTCTTGGCCGCCAGTTCCAGGGTCGCCGCGGTGTCGATGGTGGTGCCATTCACCTCGCGCACGATATCGCCCGGCTGGAAGCCGAAATCGGCGGCCGGCGAATCGCGGTTGATATCCACCACAGTGACACCTTTGATATCAGTGCGCAGGCCGAGCCGCTGGGCGAGCCGGGGCGACAGTTCCGCGACCTTGGCGCCCGAAAAAGGGCTGCGACCATGCAGGGTCACTTCGGCAGCCTTCATGCCCTCCGGAGCGCGCTCCAGCGCGATGTCCATCGCCGCCTGCTGGCCCTTGGTCAGAACCGCGAAATTGGCGGTGGTGCCGATCGACAACGTCGCCATCCGGTAGTCCAGCGCTTCGATGCTCTCGACCGGTTTGCCATTGAGCTGCAGCACGACGTCGCCGGGCTTGAGCCCCGCCTTGGCGGCCGGTCCGGTCGCCTCGACCGACGAGACCAATGCACCGGTCGGCTTTTCCATGCCGAGCGATTCGGCGATCTGCGGCGTCACCGCTTCGAACTCGGCGCCGATATAGGGCCGCTCGAAGAAGTCGAGCCCGGCCTTGGCGGCGTCGGCGAAGGCGCGAACCATGTTCGAGGGAATGGCGAAACCAATGCCGATCGAACCACCGCCGCGGCTATAGATGGCCGTGTTGATGCCGACCAGTTGGCCGCCCATGTTGATCAGCGCGCCGCCGGAATTGCCGGGGTTGATGGCGGCATCGGTCTGGATGAAGAAGCTGGAATCCGACACGCCGATATGGCTGCGGGCAAGTGCCGAGACGATGCCGCTGGTGGTGGTCTGGCCGACACCGAAGGGGTTGCCGATGGCCAGCAGCAGATCGCCGACCTCAAGCGCGTCGGAATCGCCGATCGCAATCACCGGAAACGGCTTGTCGGAGGCGATCTTGAGCACGGCAAGATCGAACGTCTCGTCCTTGAGCAGCACCTTGCTGTCGAATTCACGCCCGTCCGCGGTCGCCACCTTGACCTGATCGGCATCCTTGATGACGTGGTAATTGGTGACCACGACGCCGGTTGTGTCGACCAGCACGCCGGAGCCGAGCGACGACTGGGCGCGCGGCTGCGAGCGGCCGAAGAATTCCTCGAAGAACGGATCGCCATCGAAGGGCGATGTCACCTTGGCGGTCTGCGAGGCATAGACATTGACCACGGCCGGCGCCGTCTGCTTGACCAGCGGAGCGAACGACAGCTGCACCTCCTCACGACCGAACGGCACGCGCTTGTCCGGACCAGAGGTAGCGTTTTCGCCTTCGACGCCGTGCAGCAGATCGGTCAGCACGTCCGACAGGCCGGGATCGGTCTTGGTCTCCTCGGCCAATGCCTGCCTGACCACCGGTGCGGCCGCAAACGCCGTCATGGCGAAGAGCAGGACAAGGGACAGTCGGGTGGCGCGCATTCACGAATCCTCCAAGGCGAGTTCGGGGCCATTGTCCCGACGATTGTGCAAAATGAAAGGCTAAGCCGCCGAAATCCGATTATTTCGGCCAAAGACCCTTGGTTCCGGCCAGAAATCGGCTCTGGCCGCAAGTTTCTGCTTTCAGAAACAAAAAGGGGCCCGCAGGCCCCTTTGAATTCCAGGATAGACCGAGCCTTATGCGGCTGCGGCGTCCGCTTCGGTGCCTTCGGCTTCGATGCGGGCGCGGTCGCCAGCGCCCTTGGCCGAGGTGTCGCGATCGACGAACTCGATGACGGCCATGGCGGCGTTGTCGCCGTGGCGGAAGCCCGCCTTCATGATGCGCAAATAGCCGCCGTTGCGGGTGGCGTAGCGCGGTGCGATGGTGTCGAACAGGCGCTTGACGACGCCTTCATTGCCGATCTGCGCGATCACCTGGCGGCGGGCGTGCAGGTCGCCGCGCTTGCCGAGCGTCACCAGCTTCTCGACGATCGGACGCAAATCCTTCGCCTTCGGCAGGGTGGTGACGATCTGCTCATGCTCGAGCAGCGACACGGCGAGGTTGGCGAACATCGACTTGCGATGGCTAATGCTTCGGGCGAAGCGACGGCCTTTGAAACCGTGGCGCATGGCTCTTTTCCTTCTTCAGTTGTTCAAGAGGCCGAGGCCCCTGATGGTTTTCCGCATGACCGTCGGATCGAGCGGCCCACGCCGCCGATCCTTGGAATTCATGCTCAATATTGATCTTCGTAACGCTTGGCGAGGTCTTCGATGTTTTCCGGCGGCCAGTCCGGCACTTCCATGCCGAGGTGCAGGCCCATCGCTGCCAGGACTTCCTTGATCTCGTTCAGCGACTTGCGGCCGAAGTTCGGGGTGCGCAGCATCTCGGCTTCGGTCTTCTGGATCAGGTCGCCGATATAGACGATGTTGTCGTTCTTCAGGCAGTTGGCCGAACGCACCGAAAGCTCGAGCTCGTCGACCTTCTTGAGCAGCGCCGGGTTGAAGGCGAGCTCGGTGACGGCCTCGGTGGCGACTTCCTTCTGCGGCTCGTCGAAGTTGACGAACAGGCCAAGCTGGTCCTGCAGGATGCGGGCGGCGAAAGCCACCGCGTCCTCGCCGGTGATCGAACCGTCGGTCTCGATCGTCATGGTCAGCTTGTCATAGTCGAGAACCTGGCCCTCGCGGGTGTTCTCGACCTTGTAGGAGACCTTCTTGACCGGCGAATAGAGGCTGTCGACCGGGATAAGACCGATCGGAGCGTCTTCGGCGCGGTTGCGGTCGGCCGGCACGTAACCCTTGCCGGTGTCGACGGTGAATTCCATGCGGATTTCCGCACCCTCGTCGAGCGTGCAGATGACGTGGTCGGGGTTGAGGATCTCGACGTCGCCAACCGTCTGGATGTCGCCGGCGAGAACCGCACCCGGTCCCTGCTTGCGAACGACCATGCGCTTGGGGCCATCGCCTTCCATGCGGATAGCGATTTCCTTGATATTCAAGACGATGTCGGTCACGTCTTCGCGCACGCCGGCGATGGACGAGAATTCATGCAGAACGCCGTCGATCTGCACGGCGGTAACGGCCGCACCGCGCAGCGAAGACAAAAGCACGCGACGCAGCGCGTTGCCCAGCGTCAGGCCAAAGCCACGCTCGAGCGGCTCGGCGACCAGCGTGGTCAGAGTCTTCTTCTTCGACGAGAACTCGATCTTGTTCGGCTTGATCAGTTCCTGCCAATTTTTCTGGATCATGATGCTTTCCTTCCGTTGACCCGCCACCATCCAATCGTGGCGGGCGACCTGGAATGCCGTGGAGGAGCGCCCCAAGGGCGCTCGCGCGACGTTCGGTAAATTGCTTAGACGCGGCGCTTCTTGCGCGGGCGGCAGCCATTGTGCGGGATCGGCGTCACATCACGGATCGATGTGATGGTGAAGCCGGCCGCCTGCAGGGCGCGCAGCGCCGATTCACGACCCGAGCCAGGTCCGCAGACCTCGACCTCGAGCATGCGCATGCCGTGTTCCTGGGCCTTCTTGGCAACATCTTCGGCAGCCATCTGGGCAGCGAACGGGGTCGACTTGCGCGAACCCTTGAAGCCCTGGGCACCGGCCGACGACCAGGCGATCGAATTGCCCTGCGCGTCGGTGATGGTGATCATCGTGTTGTTGAAGGTCGAATTGACGTGGGCAACGCCCGACGAAATGTTCTTGCGTTCGCGACGGCGAACACGGGCGGCTTCCTTGGCCATGATGGTCCTTTCAGTTGATCTCTACACCGCCGTAATGCCAGCGGCTCCACCTGGAGAGCGAGTAGTGAGTAGGGAATAGCGAATAGGGATTCCTACTCGCTATTGGCTACTCGCTATTCGCTCGCTTACTTCTTCTTGCCGGCGATCGACTTGGCCGGACCCTTGCGGGTGCGCGCATTGGTATGCGTGCGCTGGCCGCGGACCGGCAGCGAGCGGCGGTGACGCAGGCCACGGTAGCAGCCGAGGTCCATGAGCCGCTTGATGTTCATCGAGACTTCGCGACGCAGGTCGCCCTCGACCTGATAATCACGGTCGATGGCTTCGCGGATCTGCAGCACTTCCGCGTCGGTGAGCTGGTTGACGCGACGTTCGGCCGGGATGCCGACCTTGTCGACGATCTCCTGGGCGAACTTTTTGCCAATGCCGTGAATGTACTGAAGCGCGATGACGACGCGCTTGTTGGTCGGAATGTTGACGCCGGCTATACGAGCCATGTTCTTCTCTTCTCCATGTGGGCCGGCCAACCTTCAGAAAGGCGGGTCCGGCGCTATCTTAAGTTGCCCCGCGTCCGGTGGAGGCCGGCCCATGCGGGAGTTTCCAGTTCAAAGCGACTGCCTTGCCCTTGCGGACAAGCAAAGTCCATGCCTGATAGGAAGACGGGCCGCCATACCGCAGCGAACCGCCTCCGTCAAGTGTAATCGTTAATTTCCCCGCGTTGCGTTCTTGAGCACCGCTTGGATCTGCTCCGTCACCGCATCGATATCGGCCATGCCGTCGACGCTCCGGAGCTTGCCCTTGGCATAATAGTAGCCAATCAGAGGCGACGTCTTCTTGTAGTACTCTCGCAGACGCTCCTCGAACACAGCCGGATTGTCGTCCTTGCGAACAGGCAGACCGGCTGCCTGTGCCTCGTCGGCGCGCTTGACGATCCGGCCGATCAGCGCCTTATCGTCAACGACAAGCTCAATGACGGCATCGAGCCCCTGGGAGCGATTCGAAAGCATCTGCTCGACCGCGTCAGCTTGCACCAGCGTCCGCGGATATCCGTCGAGGATGAACCCATTGGCGCAGTCGGCCTGATCGATACGCTCGGCGACGATCGCGTTGACGATGGCGTCGGACACCAGCTCACCAGCATCCATCACCGCCTTGGCGCGCTTGCCGACTTCGGTGCCAGCCTGGACAGCAGCACGCAGCATGTCGCCCGTCGAGAGCTGGGGTATGCCGTGTCTTTCTACCAGTCTTTGTGCTTGTGTCCCCTTGCCCGCCCCTGGCGGCCCAAGCAATATCAACCTCATCTGGCTTTCTTCCCCCCGCGCAGCTTCGACTTCTTGATCAGGCCTTCATACTGATGCGCAATCAGGTGACCCTGAATCTGCGCAACCGTATCGAGCGTGACACTGACCACGATCAGAAGCGATGTGCCACCAAGGTAGAATGGTACGCCAGTCGCCGAGATAAGGAACTCCGGCAGCAGGCACACCAGCACCAGATAGATGGCGCCGACGACGGTGATGCGGGTGAGAACGTAGTCGATATAATCGGCGGTGCGCTCGCCCGGACGATAGCCCGGGATGAAGCCGGAATGCTTCTTGAGCTGGTCGGCGGTGTCCTTCGGGTTGAAGACAATCGCAGTGTAGAAGAAGGCGAAGAACACGATCATCGCCGCGTAGAACGCCATGTAGAGCGGCTGGCCGTGGCCGAGCGAGGCCAGAATCGTGCTTGCCCAGGCCGGCATGTTCGTCGTCTGCGAGAAGCCGGCGACCGTGGCCGGCAGCAGCAGCAGCGACGAGGCGAAAATCGGCGGAATGACGCCCGACGTGTTGAGCTTCAGCGGCAAGTGCGAGGTATCGCCCTGGAACATCCGGTTGCCGACCTGGCGCTTCGGATACTGGATCAGCAAGCGGCGCTGGGCGCGCTCGAAGAACACGATCAAGGCGATGACGACGATGGCGAGCACGATGATCGCCAGGATCAGGCCGGTCGACAGCGCGCCGGTGCGGCCAAGCTCAAGCGTGCCGGAGATGGCATGCGGCAGGCCGGCGACGATGCCGGAGAAAATGATGAGCGAAATGCCGTTACCGATGCCGCGAGCGGTGATCTGCTCGCCGAGCCACATCAGGAACATGGTGCCGCCGACCAGCGTGACGACGGTCGAGATGCGGAAGAACATGCCGGGATCGCTGACGATGCCGTTGCCGTTCTCCAGGCCCACCGAAATGCCATAGGCCTGAACCAGCGCAAGCAGCACGGTGCCGTAGCGCGTGTATTGGTTGATGACCTTGCGGCCCTGTTCGCCTTCCTTCTTCAGCGATTCCAGCGAAGGGATGACCGAGGTCATCAGCTGCATGATGATGGAGGCGGAGATGTAAGGCATGATGCCGAGTGCAAAGATCGCCATGCGCTGTACGGCGCCGCCGGCGAACATGTTGAACATGCCCAGCACGCCCTTGCTCTGCGAGGAGAAGGCCTGGGCGAAGGCGTCGGGGTTGATGCCGGGAAGCGGAATATAGGTGCCGAGGCGATAGACCAGCAGCGCGCCGATCGTGAACCAGATGCGTTTCTTCAGATCCTCCGCTTTGGCGAAGGCCGAGAAATTCAGATTCGAGGCTAATTGTTCAGCAGCCGAAGCCATGCCTGATTCTCCGCTTGGTAACGCTTGATGGCCCTTGAGGTCAGGCGGTGCGTTTCACCGAAGCCCACGAGATAAGCTCCGGGCTCTAAACATGCAAGCGGCCGCGTGGATGCGGCCGCTTGATTAGGCAGATCAAAGCGCAATCGTGAGCAAAAACCGATCCCACTCCTGCCGATCGCGCATCAAATTGCCGTTATTCGGCAGCTGCCTTTTCCGGCAGTTTGACCGAGCCGCCGGCCTTTTCGATCTTCTCGATCGCGGCCTTGGAGGCGCCGGCAACGTCAAAGGCGAGCTTCGCCTTGATCTCGCCGTCCGAGAGGATGCGCACGCCGTCCTTGACGCGGCGGATGACGCCGGCGGCAACCAGCGATTCGGCCGTCACGGTTGCCTTGGCGTCGAGCTTCTTGGCGTCGATGGCCACCTGGATGCGGGCTAGCGAGACGACGGTGAAGCTCTTGGCGAAGATGTTGTTGAAGCCACGCTTCGGCAGGCGCCGGTAGAGTGGCATCTGGCCACCCTCGAAGCCGTTGATGGCGACGCCGGAGCGCGCCTTCTGGCCCTTGACGCCGCGACCGCCGGTCTTGCCGGAGCCTGAGCCGATACCACGGCCGAGACGCTTCTTGGAGTGCGTCGCGCCGTCATTGTCACGCAGATCGGTGAGTTTCATCTGAGTTCTCCTGCGCTCTGGCTCAGCCCTCGTCCACAACGCGGACGAGATGCTGGACGGCAGCGATCATGCCGCGCACGGAGGGCGTATCTTCCAGCGTGCGCTGCTTGTGCATCTTGTTGAGGCCGAGGCCGACCAGCGTCGCGCGCTGTTCCTTCGGACGGCGGATCGGCGAACCGATCTGCTCAACGGTGATGGTCTTGGTTGCTTTCTTGGCCATGGTCAAAATCCCTGGTCAGATCGACTATTCTTCAGCCGCAACGGCGGTGCCGCGGCGGGCCTGAAGGGTCGAATACTTGATGCCGCGAGCAGCAGCCACATCCTTGGGATGCATCTGGCTCTTCAGCGCGTCGAAAGTGGCGCGAACCATGTTGTAAGGGTTCGACGAACCCATCGACTTGGCGACCACGTCATGCATGCCGAGCGTCTCGAAGACAGCGCGCATCGGGCCACCGGCGATGATGCCGGTACCCTGCTTGGCAGCGCGCAGCAGCACGCGTCCGGCGCCCCAGCGTCCTTCGACGTCGTGGTGCAGCGTACGGCCCGAGCGCAGCGGCACGAAGATCATGTCGCGCTTGGCCGATTCAGTTGCCTTGCGGATAGCTTCCGGCACTTCGCGCGCCTTGCCGTGACCAAAGCCGACGCGGCCCTTCTGGTCACCGACGACGACGAGCGCTGCAAAACCGAAGCGACGGCCGCCCTTGACGACCTTGGCGACGCGGTTGATGTGGACGAGCTTGTCCACCATGCCGTCATCGCGTTCTTCACGATCGCGGCCGCGGCCGCCATCCCTACGTTCCTGTGCCATATCCTGTTCCTTGTTTTTTTCCGGAAGCACGGTTGCTGATAAGATCCGGTGCCTCTGTGGGTCACCGGGGCGAAATTTTAGAAGCTCAGACCACCTTCGCGGGCAGCCTCGGCGAGCGCCTTGACGCGGCCGTGATAGATGTAAGCACCGCGGTCGAAGACGACTTCCTTGACGCCAGCCTTGGTGGCGCGCTCGGCGATCAGCTTGCCGATCGCGGCGGCGGCGGCGGTGTCGGCGCCGGTCTTGAGCGAACCCTTGAGGTCCTTCTCGAGCGTCGAAGCAGCGACGATGGTGTGGCCCTTGGCGTCGTCGATGACCTGCACATAGATGTTCTTCGACGTGCGGTGAACAGACAGACGCGGACGCTCGCCGGCGACCTTCTTGATCTGGCGGCGGACGCGCTGCGCACGGCGCTGAGTGGCTTCCTTGGTACCCATGATAATCTTCCTTGCCTTCACAAAACGGGGGCCGCCATGTGCGGTAGGCGAAAGCGCCTCCCGCGACCGCTCCCCGCGGCGTTACACTTCTTTGGCCCTGGTCCTTTCCGAAAGTCTGCAACTTTTCGGAGCCAAGCCCACTACTTCTTCTTGCCTTCCTTGCGGACGATCTTCTCGCCAGCGTAACGGACGCCCTTGCCCTTGTAAGGTTCGGGGCCGCGGTATTCGCGAATTTCGGCCGCAACCTGGCCGACCTGCTGCTTGTCGATGCCTGCCACGGTGATTTCGGTCGGCTTCGGTACGGTGATCGTGATGCCCTGCGGCGTCTCGTAGACGACGTCATGGCTGAAGCCAAGTGCCAGCTGCAGGTTCTTGCCCTGAAGTGCCGCGCGATAGCCGACGCCGGTGATCTCGAGCTTCTTCTCGAAACCGTCCTTGACGCCCTGCAGGATGTTGACGATCTGCGTGCGCGACATGCCCCACTTGGAGCGGGCGGTCTTGGTCTGGTCGCGCGGCTGGACAGCGATCTCGCTGCCTTCCATCTTGACCAGAACTTCGTCGTTCACCACGAACTTCAGCTCACCCTTGGGGCCCTTCGCCGTCACGGTCTGGCCGTTGACGGTCGCGGTCACGCCCTGCGGCAGCGAAACGGGTTTCTTTCCAATACGAGACATTTTGTTGTCCTCGTCACTTCTCTTGTTTCAGGTCTCTGTCTTCGGGGATGATCCCGAAGACCGGATTCCACTTTTTCCGATCACACGCCAGATCAGAAGATCTGGCAGAGGATTTCACCGCCGACGTTCTGTTCACGCGCTTCGTGGTCGGCCATCACGCCCTTCGGTGTCGAAAGGATGGCGATGCCGAGGCCGTTGGCGACCTGCGGAATCGACTTGGCCGAAACATAGACGCGGCGGCCTGGCTTCGAGACGCGGGCGATTTCGCGCACGACCGGCGCGCCGTCGAAATACTTCAGCTCGATCTCGATTTCGGACTTGCCGTTGTCGAAGTCGGTCTGGCTGTAATCGCGGATATAGCCTTCAGCCTTCAGCACGTCGAGGACGCGGGTGCGCAGGCGCGAAGCCGGCGTCGAAACGCTCGACTTCTTGCGGCCATACGCGTTGCGGATGCGGGTCAGCATATCGCCGAGAGGATCGCTCAATGACATGTTATGTCCTCCTTACCAGCTCGACTTGACCAGGCCCGGGATCTGGCCGTTGTTGCCGAGATCACGAAGCGCGATGCGCGATACTTTGAGCTTGCGATAGTAGGCACGCGGACGACCGGTGACTTCGCAGCGGTTGCGGATGCGGATCTTGGCCGAGTTGCGCGGCAGGGCAGCAAGCTTCAGCTGAGCGCGGAAGCGCTCCTCCATCGGCTTGGACTGATCCATGATGATCGCCTTGAGGGCAGCCCGCTTGGGACCGTACTGGTCGGCAAGCTTGCGGCGCCTGTTGTTCTTCTCGACTGAGCTGGTCTTTGCCATTTCAGATTTTTCCTTTTCTCGCTGCCGTTACTGGCGGAAGGGGAAGTTGAAGGCCTTGAGCAATGCCCTGGCTTCGTCGTCCGTCTTCGCAGTCGTACAAACGATGACGTCCATGCCCCAGATCTGATCAACCTTGTCGTAGTTGATCTCCGGGAACACGATGTGTTCCTTGATACCCATGGCGTAGTTGCCACGGCCATCGAAGCTCTTCGGATTCAGTCCGCGGAAGTCGCGGACGCGCGGCAGTGCGATGTTCACGAGGCGGTCGAGGAACTCGTACATGCGTTCCTTACGCAGCGTGACCTTGGCGCCGATCGGCATCTTCTCGCGGACCTTGAAGCCGGCGATCGAGTTGCGGGCGCGGGTGACGACGGCCTTCTGGCCGGCGATCATCGCCAGGTCTTCGGCCGCGATCGAAGGCTTCTTCGAATCCGCGGTCGCTTCGCCAACGCCCATGTTCAGCACGATCTTGTCGATGCGGGGAACCTGCATCTCGTTGTCGTAGCCGAACTGCTCCTGCAGCGCCTTGCGGATGGTCTCGTTGTAGACCTGCTTGAGGCGCGGCGTGTTCTGGGCCTTGGACTGTTTGCTTTCAGCCTTGGGCTTCGTGGTTTGAGCCTTAGCCATTGATGACTTCTCCCGAGCGCTTGGCGACGCGCACCTTCTTGCCGTCCTTCTGGAAGATGAAACCGACGCGGGTCGGCTTGCCATCCTTGGGGTCGGCCAGCGCGATGTTCGACAGCTGGATCGGCGCTTCCTTGGTGATGATCCCGCCCTCTTGGGACTGGGACTGCTTCTGGTGACGACGGATCATGTTGACGCCGCGCACCAACGCGGTGTCTTCCTTCGGCTGTACCGAGAGGACTTCGCCCGAACGGCCCTTGTCCTTGCCGGCCAGCACGACGACCTTGTCGCCTTTTCTAATCTTTTGCATTGGTCCGGCTCCTTACAGCACTTCAGGCGCGAGCGAGATGATCTTCATGTGGTTCTTGGCGCGGAGTTCGCGCGGAACCGGTCCGAAGATACGCGTGCCGATCGGCTCTTTCTTGTTGTCGACGAGAACGGCCGCGTTCTTGTCGAAACGGATCACGCTGCCGTCCGGGCGGCGGATGTCCTTGGCCGTGCGAACCACGACCGCCTTCATCACATCGCCCTTCTTCACGCGGCCGCGCGGGATGGCTTCCTTGATCGACACCACGATGATGTCGCCCACGGAAGCGTATTTCCGCTTCGAGCCGCCCAGCACCTTGATGCACATGACACGACGGGCGCCGGAATTATCAGCGACGTCGAGGTTTGTTTGCATCTGAATCATGACTGGCCGCCTTCTTCTTTTCTAACGGGATGGGCCTCAAAGCCCCTCCCCGGTCTGTCCAAAATTCGTTGTTTGCGCCCGAGGTCAGGCTTGGTCCGAAGACACGACGATCCAGCGCTTGTCCTTGGAAATCGGCTTCGATTCCTGGATGAACACCTGATCGCCAACCTTGTGGGCGTTGTTCTCGTCGTGCGCCTTGTACTTCTTGGTCATGCGCACGGTCTTCTTCATCACGGGATGCGTGAAGCGCCGTTCGACCTTGACGACAACCGTCTTCTCGTTCTTGTCGCTGACGACGGTGCCCTGCAGAATGCGCTTTGGCATGGTTTTCGTCCTTAAGCCTTCTTAGCCGCGGACTTTTCCGCAGCGATGGTCTTGATACGCGCAATGTCCTTACGGACCTGTCTCACGCGCGCGGTCTTCTCAAGCTGGCCGGTGGCCTTCTGGAAGCGCAGGTTGAACTGCTCCTTCTTCAGGCTGGCCAGGTCGTCGGTCAGCTGGTCCTGGGTCTTGGTCCGGATGTCTTCGGCTTTCATGATCAGCCCGTCCTTATTCTGCGATGCGCTGCACGAAGCGCGTCTTGACCGAGAGCTTGGCCGCGCCGAGACGCAGTGCCTCACGGGCGGTTTCTTCATTGACGCCGTCGATCTCGAACATGATGCGGCCCGGCTTGACGCGCGCCGCCCAGTAGTCGACCGCGCCCTTGCCCTTACCCATGCGGACTTCGGTCGGCTTCGAAGTGACCGGCACGTCCGGGAAAATGCGGATCCAGACGCGACCAGCGCGCTTCATTTCACGCGTGATCGCGCGGCGTGCCGCCTCGATCTCGCGCGCGGTAACGCGGTTCGGCTCAAGCGCCTTCAGCCCGAAACCGCCGAAATCCAGATTGGTGCCGCCCTTTGCGGTACCATGGATACGGCCCTTGAACTGCTTGCGGAACTTTGTGCGCTTTGGCTGCAGCATCGTTCTAACTCCAAATTCCTAAATGTCTCAGGCGTTTTCGCGACGACGACCGCGTTCGCGATCACCACCACCGCCATGCGCAGCATCGCCCTCGGTCGCACGACGCTCCGAAGCCATCGGGTCGTGCTCGAGGATCTCGCCCTTGAACACCCAGACCTTGACGCCGCAGATGCCATAAGCGGTGTGCGCTTCGGCCGTGCCGTAGTCGACGTCAGCACGCAGCGTATGCAGCGGCACGCGGCCTTCGCGATACCATTCCATGCGCGCAATCTCGGCGCCGCCAAGACGGCCGGCACAGTTGATGCGAATGCCTTCGGCACCGAGGCGCATGGCCGACTGAACGGCACGCTTCATGGCGCGGCGGAACGCGATACGACGCTCAAGCTGCTGGGCGATCGACTGGGCGACCAGGGTCGCGTCGATTTCCGGCTTGCGCACTTCAACGATGTTGAGGTGCGTCTCGGACTTCGTCATCTCCATCAGCTTCTTGCGAAGCTTCTCGATGTCGGCGCCCTTCTTGCCGATGATCAGACCCGGGCGCGCGGCATGGATGGTGACGCGGCACTTCTTGTGCGGACGCTCGATCACGACCTTCGAGATGGCAGCCTGCTTGAGCTCCTTCTCCAGATACTTGCGGATCTTGATGTCCTCATGCAGCAGCTTGCCGTACTCGCCGGTGTTCGCGAACCAGCGCGAATCCCAGGTGCGGTTGATGCCGAGGCGAAGACCGATCGGATTGACTTTCTGGCCCATTATGCGGCCTCCCCTTTTTCTTCGACTTCACGAACGACGATCGTGAGGTGCGAGAACGGCTTCTCGATACGGCTGGCGCGACCACGGCCACGGGCATGGAACCGCTTCATGACGATCGACTTGCCGACATAGGCTTCCGCCACGATCAGTGCATCGACATCCAGGTCGTGGTTGTTTTCCGCGTTGGCGATTGCCGATTCCAGCGTCTTCTTGACCGTGCCGGAAATCCGCTTGGCCGAGAATTCGAGATCGGAAAGCGCTGTCGCGACCTTCTTGCCGCGGATCAGCGCGGCAACCAGGTTCAGCTTCTGCGGGCTGATACGGATCGTGCGCAACACGGCGCGCGCTTCGTTATCAGCAAGCCTGCGCGGAGCTTTGGCCTTGCCCATGATTATTTCCTCTTCGCCTTCTTATCCGCGCCGTGACCGTAATAGGTCCGGGTCGGAGCGAATTCACCGAACTTGTGACCGACCATGTCCTCGTTCACCGAGACGGGAACATGCTTCTGGCCGTTGTAGACACCGAAGGTGAAGCCGACGAACTGCGGCAGGATGGTGGAGCGACGGCTCCACATCTTGATCACCTCATTGCGACCACCTTCACGAACCTTGTCCACCTTCTTGAGAAGGTAGCCGTCAATGAAGGGGCCTTTCCAAATCGAACGAGTCACTTGGCGTTACCTCTTCTTAGCTCTTGCGCTGATGGCGCGAGCGCAGGATGAACTTGTCGGTCGCCTTGTTGGACCGCGTCTTCTTGCCCTTGGTCGGCTTGCCCCAAGGCGAAACCGGATGGCGGCCGCCCGAAGTGCGGCCTTCGCCGCCGCCGTGCGGATGGTCGACCGGGTTCATGGTCACGCCGCGATTGTGCGGACGCTTGCCACGCCAGACCGTGCGACCGGCCTTGCCGTCATTGATGTTGCCGTGGTCCGGATTGGACACGGCGCCGACAGTGGCCATGCAGGAGCCGTGAACGACACGCTGCTCGCCCGAGTTGAGGCGCAGGATCGCCATGCCCTGGTCACGACCGACCAGCTGACCATACCCACCGGCCGAACGGGCGACCTGAGCGCCCTTGCCCGGCTTCAGCTCGATGTTGTGGACGATGGTGCCGACCGGCATCGAAGCCAGCGGCATCGCATTGCCCGGCTTCACGTCGACCGCTTCGCCGGAGACGATCTTGTCGCCGGGAGCCAGACGCTGCGGAGCGATGATGTAGGACAGCTCGCCATCGTCATACTTGATCAGCGCGATGAAGGCGGTGCGGTTCGGATCGTATTCGATGCGCTCGACCGTGCCGACAACGTCGAACTTGCGGCGCTTGAAGTCGATGATGCGGTACGAACGCTTGTGGCCACCGCCGATGAAGCGGGCGGTGATGCGGCCGTGGTTGTTGCGGCCGCCCGACTTGGTCAGGCCTTCGGTCAGACCCTTGACGGGCTTGCCCTTGTAAAGGCCGGAGCGGTCGACGATGACCAGCTGACGGGTGCTGGGCGTTACCGGGTTGAATTTTTTCAGTGCCATGTTTGTTGTCCTCGCGGCCTTGCTCAGAGACCCGTCGCGACGTCGATCGACTGGCCATCTGCCAGCGTCACGATCGCCTTCTTGACGTCGCTCTGGCGGCCAACCGTGCCACGGAAGCGCTTGATCTTGCCCTTGCGGACAAGCGTGTTCACGGCCATCACCTTGACGCCGAACAGCGCTTCGACGGCGGCCTTGATTTCCGGCTTCGACGCCTTCTTGGCGACGTTGAAGACGACCTGGTTCTGCTCGGAGGCCATGGTCGACTTTTCGGTGATCGCCGGCGAGACGATCACGTCATAATGACGAAGGTCGGTCATTTAAAGCGCTCCTCGAGAGCCTCGACGGCGGCCTTCGAAAGGACCAGCGTGCCGCGGCGCAGAATGTCGTAGACGTTGATGCCCTGGATGGGCAGCACGTCGATGTTGGGGATGTTCGTCGCCGCCAGCTTGAAATTCTTGTCAAGCTCGGCGCCGCCGATCAGCAGGGCGTTGGTCAGGCCCAGCGTCGCGAAATTCGCGATCAGCGCCTTCGTCTTGGCCTCGGTCAGCTTCAGCTCATCGATGATGATGATCGACGCGCTCTTGGCCTTGGCCGAGAGAGCATGCTTGAGGCCGAGAGCGCGAACCTTCTTCGGCAGTTCGTGCTCGTGGCTGCGAACGACCGGGCCGTGGGCCTTGCCGCCGCCGCGGAACTGCGGAGCGCGTGCCGAATGGTGGCGGGCGCGGCCCGTACCCTTCTGCTTGTACATCTTGGCGCCGGTGCGCGCGATCTCGGCGCGGCCCTTGGCCTTGTGCGTGCCCTGCTGTTTCTTGGCGAGCTGCCAGCGCACGACGCGCTGCAGGATGTCCTCGCGCGGATCAAGGCCGAAAATCTCCTCGGAGAGTTTCACCTTGCCGGCGTCCTTGCCGCCAAGCGTTGTGATCTTGAGATCCATTATTCCGCTCCCTCTGTGGCCGGAGCCTCGTTCTTAGCAGCTGCCGCAACGGCGCGGATCGCGGCAGGCTTCGGCGCATTGGCCGGCAGTGCCACCTTGGCCGCATCGCGGACCAGGATCCAGGCGCCCTTCGATCCGGGAACCGCACCGCGGATCAGGATCAGGCCGCGATCGGCATCGGTCGAGACGATCTCGACATTCTGCGTGGTGACGCGGGTGTCGCCCATGTGGCCAGCCATATGCTTGCCCTTGAACACCTTGCCCGGGTCCTGGCGCTGGCCGGTCGAACCGTGCGTACGGTGCGAGACCGAGTTGCCGTGCGTCGCGCGGCCACCGCCCATGTGGTGGCGCTTGATGACGCCCTGGAAACCCTTGCCGATCGTCGTGCCCGTCACATCGACCTTCTGGCCGGCGACGAAATGCTCGACGGTGATCTCGGCGCCGACGTCGATCATGTTGTCGGCGGAGACGCGGAACTCGGCGACCTTCGCCTTCGGCTCGACGGAAGCGGTCGCGAAATGGCCGCGCATCGCCTTCGACGTGTTCTTCACCTTGGCAAGGCCAACGCCGAGCTGAACGGCGGTGTAGCCATTCTTCTCTTGCGTGCGCTGGGCCACGACCTGGCAGTTCTCCATCTGGAGAACGGTGACGGGAACATGTTCCCCGGCATCGTTGTAGATGCGGGTCATTCCCACCTTCTTTGCAATCACACCTGAACGCATCGGTTCAATTCCTTTAGAGTTCCGGGCCAGGGGCACCGCCCCTTACCGCGCTCTCATTCCCTTAGAGCTTGATCTCGACGTCGACACCGGCGGCCAGATCGAGCTTCATCAAAGCATCGACCGTCTGCGGGGTCGGATCGACGATGTCGAGCAGACGCTTGTGCGTGCGCATCTCGAACTGCTCGCGGCTCTTCTTGTCGACGTGAGGCGACCGGTTGACCGTGAACTTTTCGATCCGCGTCGGCAGCGGAATGGGGCCGCGGACGTTGGCACCGGTGCGCTTGGCCGTCGACACGATTTCCTTCGTCGAGGCGTCGAGCACGCGGTGGTCAAACGCCTTCAGGCGGATGCGGATATTCTGTCCGTTCATGCGTCACTTCCTTGTTCTGGCGCGGCGCGGGCAGCGCCCGCGACAGATCGGTTTAAGTCCAAATTACTCTTTGATGGTGACGACGATGCCGGCACCGACGGTGCGGCCGCCTTCACGGATGGCGAAGCGCAGCTTCTCTTCCATGGCGATCGGCACGATCAGCTCGACATCGACGGTGATGTTGTCGCCCGGCATCACCATCTCGGTGCCTTCCGGCAGCGACACGATGCCGGTCACGTCGGTCGTGCGGAAGTAGAACTGCGGACGGTAGTTGGTGAAGAACGGCGTGTGACGGCCACCTTCGTCCTTGGTCAGGATGTAGGCTTCGGCCACGAACTTCTTGTGCGGCTTCACCGTACCGGGCTTAGCCAGGACCTGGCCGCGCTCGACACCTTCACGGTCGACGCCGCGCAGCAGCGCGCCGATGTTGTCGCCGGCCTGGCCCTGGTCGAGCAGCTTGCGGAACATCTCGACGCCGGTGCAGGTCGTCTTGGTCGTCGGACGGATGCCGATGATCTCGAGTTCCTCGCCGACCTTGACCACGCCGCGCTCGACGCGGCCGGTGACGACCGTGCCGCGGCCGGAGATCGAGAACACGTCCTCGATCGGCATCAGGAACGGCTTGTCGAGCGGACGAACCGGCGTCGGGATGTAGGCATCGACCGCAGCCATCAGCTCGCGGATCGCGTCCTCGCCGATCTTCTTGTCCGAATCTTCAAGAGCCGCCAGCGCCGAACCCTTGACGATCGGAATGTCGTCGCCGGGGAACTCGTTCTTGGTCAGAAGCTCGCGCACCTCGAGCTCGACCAGTTCGAGCAGCTCGGCGTCGTCGACCTGGTCGACCTTGTTCAAGAACACCACGATCGACGGCACGCCGACCTGACGGGCAAGCAGGATGTGCTCGCGGGTCTGCGGCATCGGGCCGTCGGCGGCCGACACGACCAGGATCGCGCCGTCCATCTGCGCCGCACCGGTGATCATGTTCTTCACATAGTCGGCGTGGCCGGGGCAGTCGACGTGAGCGTAGTGGCGGTTGGCCGTCTCGTATTCGACGTGCGCCGTCGAGATCGTGATGCCGCGCGCCTTTTCCTCAGGCGCAGCGTCGATCTGGTCGTAGCGCTTGTACTCGCCAAAATACTTGGTGATCGCCGCCGTCAGCGACGTCTTGCCATGGTCGACGTGGCCAATCGTGCCGATGTTCACGTGAGGCTTGTTACGCTCGAATTTACCTTTGGCCATAATCGTTCTCCGTCTATTCTACCCGCTTGGGGGAAATTGTTATTCGCTCTTCAGATCCGGATCGCTCAAGGGAGGCGACGCCGGCGGCTAAAGAACCCTTACGCGTATTTCTTCTGGACTTCCTGAGCCACCGCCGTGGGGACCGGCTCATAGTGATCGAACTGCATCGTGTAGGCCGCACGGCCCTGGCTCATCGAGCGCAGGTTGTCGACATACTTGAACATGTTGGCGAGCGGCACCATCGCGTTGATGACCACAGCCACGCCACGCGCTTCCTGGCCCTGGATCTGGCCGCGACGGCCATTCAGATCGCCGATGACGCTGCCGACGTAGTCTTCCGGCGTCACCACTTCGACCTTCATGATCGGCTCGAGCAGCTGCACGCCAAGCTTGGGTGCGGCTTCGCGGAAGCAGGCGCGGCCGGCGATTTCGAAGGCCAGGACGCTGGAGTCAACATCGTGGTAAGCACCATCGATCAGCGTCGCCTTGACGCCGATCATCGGGAAGCCCGCGAACGGACCCGAAGTCATGACGCTGTTGATGCCCTTTTCGACGCCGGGGATGTATTCCTTCGGCACGGCGCCGCCGACGATCTTGGTCTCGAATTCAAACTCGCTGCTGTCCGGGTTCGGCTCGAAGACGATCTTGACCCGGGCGAACTGACCAGTACCACCGGTCTGCTTCTTGTGGGTGTAATCCTGCTCGTGCCTGCGGGTGATCGTCTCGCGATAGGCCACCTGCGGCGCGCCGACATTGGCCTCGACCTTGAACTCGCGACGCATGCGGTCGACGATGATGTCGAGGTGAAGCTCGCCCATGCCGGAGATGATGGTCTGGCCGCTTTCCTCGTCGGTCTTGACGCGGAAGGACGGATCCTCGGCGGCCAGGCGGTGAAGGGCGAGGCCCATCTTTTCCTGGTCGTTCTTGGTCTTCGGCTCGATCGCGATCTGGATGACCGGATCGGGGAATTCCATGCGCTCGAGGATGACCGGATGCAGCGGGTCGCTGAGCGTGTCGCCGGTGGTCGTGTCCTTGAGACCGGCCAGAGCGACGATGTCGCCGGCAAAAGCCTCTTCGACGTCGGCGCGCGAATTCGCATGCATCTGCAGCATGCGGCCGATGCGCTCCTTCTTGCCCTTCACGGTGTTGTCGACCGAAATGCCCTTGGTCAGCTTGCCCGAATAGATGCGGGCAAAGGTCAGCGAACCGACGAACGGGTCGTTCATGATCTTGAAGGCGAGCATCGACAGCGGCTCGTTGTCGTCGGCGTGACGCTCGATCTCGGCGTCGGTCTTGGCATCGACGCCCTTGATGGCAGGAACATCGGCCGGCGACGGCAGATATTCGACGACGGCGTCGAGCAGCGGCTGCACGCCCTTGTTCTTGAAGGCCGAGCCACAGAACATCGGGTAGAACTTCACCGCGATGGTGCCCTTGCGGATCAGCGCGCGGATTTCGTCATTCGACGGCATCTTGCCTTCGAGGTAATTCTCAAGCGCCGTCTCGTCCATTTCGACGGCGGCCTCGATCATCTTCTCGCGGTATTCCTCGGCACGAGCCTTGAGGTCGTCCGGGATCTCGACGACATCCCAGGCGGCGCCCAGCGTCTCGTCGCGCCAGACCAGCGCGTTCATCTCGACGAGGTCGACAACGCCCTTGAACTCGGTCTCAGCGCCGATCGGCAGCTGCATGACAACGGCGTGAGCACCAAGGCGCGAACCGATCATCTCGACCGAGCGATAGAAGTCGGCGCCGATCTTGTCCATCTTGTTGCAGAAGATCATGCGCGGAACGCGGTACTTGTCGGCCTGACGCCAGACAGTTTCCGTCTGCGGCTCAACACCGGCGTTGGCATCGAGCAACGCGATAGCGCCGTCGAGAACGCGCAGCGAACGCTCGACTTCGATGGTGAAGTCGACGTGGCCGGGAGTGTCGATGATGTTGAAGCGGTGCATCTTGCCGTCACGAGCCTTCCAGAAGGTCGTGGTCGCGGCGGACGTGATGGTGATGCCGCGCTCCTGCTCCTGCTCCATCCAATCCATGGTGGCAGCGCCGTCGTGGACTTCGCCGATCTTGTGCGACTTGCCCGTATAATAGAGGACGCGCTCGGTGGTCGTCGTCTTGCCGGCGTCAATATGCGCCATGATACCGAAATTGCGGTAGTCTTCGATTTTGTATTCGCGGGCCATCGTAGCTGCCTCTCAGTCTCGTTCGCGCTTTACCAGCGGTAGTGCGCGAAAGCGCGGTTGGCTTCAGCCATCTTGTGGGTGTCTTCACGCTTCTTGACGGCGGTGCCGCGGTTGTTGGCCGCATCCATCAGCTCGCCGGAAAGGCGGTCGACCATCGTGGTCTCGTTGCGGTTGCGGGCCGCGGCGATCAGCCAGCGAATGGCCAGTGCCTGGCGGCGCTCGGGGCGCACGTCGACCGGAACCTGGTAGGTGGCGCCGCCGACACGACGCGAACGCACTTCCACATGCGGCGCGACATTGTCGAGCGCCTGATGGAAGACGGTGACCGGCTCCTGCTTGGTCTTCGACTGAACCTGGTCGAGCGCGCCGTAGACGATGGTCTCGGCAACCGACTTCTTGCCGTCATACATGACGGCGTTCATGAACTTGGTGACGATCAGATCGCCGAACTTCGGGTCCGGATTGATCTCACGCTTTTCTGCACTGTGACGACGCGACATGGCTTTTGTCTCTCAATCTCATAGCCCGACGCACTCAAGCAGCGCCAAGGCCGGAAAATCTTACTTCGAGCGCCTTACTTCGGGCGCTTGGCGCCGTACTTCGAACGGCGCTGCTTGCGGTTCTTCACACCCTGCGTGTCGAGCACGCCGCGGATGATGTGATAGCGAACGCCCGGAAGATCCTTGACGCGGCCGCCGCGGATCATCACCACGGAGTGCTCCTGAAGGTTGTGACCTTCGCCGGGGATGTACCCGATCACTTCAAAACCATTGGTCAGGCGGATCTTGGCCACCTTGCGCAGCGCCGAGTTCGGCTTCTTCGGCGTCGTTGTATAGACGCGCGTGCAGACGCCCCGCTTCTGCGGGTTCTGCTGCATGGCCGGGACCTTGTTGCGCTTCACCGGCGCAATGCGCGGCTTGCGGATCAGCTGGTTGACGGTAGGCATTAAACCCTCTTGTCTCTCAATTCCGTGTCTCGCCCGGTCAGGGCCGCTCAAAGCGTCATTTCCATACGCAAATTCGGGCCACGAACCGCGCCTCGCGGTCTTGCCCGAACAAATCGCAGAGGAAGCGGAAGCCGCTTCGTGCACGCCGGAAATGTCTTTTCGCTCGTAAAACGAACCCTGTTTGAGGCAAACTCCAAAGCGTGTCGCTTCGGAAGGGAGAGCCTCACATCGGTTCTGACTGGGCGGCTTCTACTCGTAAGACCGCGAACCGTCAAGCCCGGAGCGCCAAATATTGCGCGCCAATCAAGGCTCGGCAGCCATGCGAAAAACGCATGTAATTTTCTTTCGCAATTTTGCAAGGGCGAGGAAGAAAGTGCCAAGCCTTAGCAAAGTGAACGGCTTTGCGCTGTTGCGCGGCTCTTCTTCATGCGAAAAGGCCGCATGAGCAGTCACAACCCCCTCGCCCGACCCCATATCGCCAAGAGGAATCGGCCCGTGAACGACAATGAAGAACGCCCGGTCACCATCATCACCGGCCGGGTGTGGAAGAAAAAGGGCGGCAAACCGGAAGGCGTCCACGTCATGCTGGTCGCACCCGACGACGATTCGGCGGTGCGCCGGGCACTCGAATCGCTTGCCACGGAAGGCTACGCCGAGGCCGAGCTCGACCAGATCGGCGACATGGACGGCGTGCCTGACGAAGAGCCGCATCTTTCCGCCTTCCAGGGCGCGCTCGAAGGCGAAGTGTCGATCGTCACCTTCGACGTGCCGATCTGAACCCAGGCCTCGGCCCAGCTTTCGAATCGGTTGCCGAGGCGAATCGGCGATCTAGGCTTCCTGGCCGACGAAAGCCGGCGCTCAGATCGAGGAAGACTGAGGTTGGCCTGTCGGCTTGCCCGGGGCAAGTGTTCTGATAAGAAGCCATCACCATCATTCAATCAGACGGAGTGGCCGTGTCCCAGCCCATCAACATAGGCATCGTCGGCGTCGGCAAGATCGTCCGCGACCAACACCTTCCGGCCCTGGCGAAAGACCGGAACTATCGCCTGGTCGCTGCTGCCAGCCGGCACGGCAAGGTGGAAAACATCCCGAATTTCCCCGATATCGAGGCGATGCTCGACGCCGTACCCGAGCTCGAGGCCGTCTCGCTCTGCATGCCGCCGCAGTTCCGCTACGACGCTGCGCGCACGGCGCTGACGGCGAAGAAGCATGTCTTCCTGGAAAAGCCGCCAGGCGCCACGGTCAGCGAAGTCGAGAACCTCAAGGCATTGGCCGCGCAGAACGGCGTCTCGCTGTTCGCCAGCTGGCACTCGCGCTACGCGCCGGCGGTCGAGGCCGCGCGGGCCTTCCTGAGCTCGGCGCGTATCAGCTCGGCCGCCATCAACTGGAAGGAAGACGTGCGCCGCTGGCACCCGAACCAGGAATGGATCTGGGCCCCCGGCGGCTTCGGCGTCTTCGATCCCGGCATCAACGCGCTGTCGATCGCCACTCACATCCTGCCGCCGATGTTCATCACTTCGGCGGTGCTGGATTTTCCCGAAAACCGCGCATCGCCGGTTGCCGCCCACGTCACCTTCCGCACCTCAAACGGGTTGCCGGTGACGATGGACCTCGACTGGCTGCAGACAGGCCCGCAAAGCTGGGACATCCTGGCCGAGACCGACAAGGGCGCGATGGTGCTTTCGGGCGGCGGCTCGAAGCTCGCCATCGACGGCAAGGTGATTCATGAAGAGCCCGAAGCGGAATACCCGATGCTCTACCGACGATTCGCCGAGATCGTGCGTGCCGGCACCTCCGACGTCGATCTCGCGCCGCTCCAGCACGTCGCCGACGCCTTCATGCTCGGCAAGCGCAACGTGGTCGAGGCGTTCTTCGATTGAACAGGGGTAGGTCGACCTTTCACCGGTCGGCCGTCAATTGACGACCGCAATGGCAAAGCCGTCATAGCCCTTCGCGCCGACCGTCTGGATGGCGGTGCCGTCAAGCCGCTTCTCGCTGCCGATGAACGAGAACGCAGCGCGTGCGCCTTCTACATTGGCGTCGCGGCCATCCTCATTCAGCACGGCACCGTCGCGGATGACGTTGTCGCAGATGATAACGGTTCCGGGCCGGGACAGCCGCATGGCCCAGGACAGATAGTGCGGATTGTTCGGCTTGTCGGCGTCGATGAAGATGAGATCGAACGGCCCTGCGTTCCCGGCACCCAACGCGGCAAGGGACTCAAGGGCCGGCCCGACCCGCAGGTCCACCCGGCCCGACACCCCTGCCCGCTCGAAATTCGATCGCGCGACCTTTGCATGGTGCTGATCGAGTTCGAGCGTCACGATCCTGCCGTCGGCGGGCAATTCCCTTGCCATCCAGATGGTCGAGTACCCACCAAGCGTGCCGATCTCCAGCACGTTCTTGGCGCCGCGGATACGCACCAGCAACGACAACAGTTTGCCTTGCGCGGCCGAGACATCGATCGCAGGCAAACCCTGATCGTGGTTGGCCGCCAGAACGGCATCAAGAACGGGGTCTGAATCAAAAAGGGAGGCGACGATATAATCGTCGACACCGGCCCAGGTCTTTTTGCTCATGGCTTTCTCCTCAGATGCGGATGTGGAAGCCTAAAGCGTGTCGCGTCTGAACGGAATTCGGGCGAGGTCTTTGACATGCATCAAACGCGAAAAAGGGGCCGCTTGGGCCCCTTTTTCTTCTTCTCGTCTTCGGCGCTTACTGCGCGGCGTGTGTCATGTCGGCAAGCATCGGCTCGGCAACTTCCACACCGGAGGCCTTGCGGCGCTCATCGATGATCAGTTCGTCGCGCGAGGTGGCGATGCGCCGGATCTGGCTCATCGTGCCGCCGGTGCCGGCCGGGATAAGCCGGCCGACGATGACGTTTTCCTTCAGTCCCTGCAGCATGTCGGTCTTGCCGGCAACGGCAGCTTCCGTCAGCACTCGGGTCGTCTCCTGGAAGGAGGCGGCCGAGATGAAGGACGGCGTCTGCAGCGAAGCCTTGGTGATGCCGAGCAGCACCGGCTGGCCTTCGGCCGGCTTCTTGCCGTCCTCGACCAGGCGATCATTGACCTCCTCCAGCTCGATCACGTCGACGTGGTCGCCCGGAATGTAGGTCGAGTCGCCCTGCGTGGTGATCTCGACCTTCTGCAGCATCTGGCGAACGATCACCTCGATGTGCTTGTCGTTGATCGACACGCCCTGCAGGCGGTAGACTTCCTGGATCTCATTGACGAGGTAGGAAGCAAGTGCCTCCACGCCCTTGATCGCCAGGATGTCGTGCGGCGCCGGATTGCCGTCGAGGATGTAATCGCCCTTCTCGATGACGTCGCCGTCCTGGAGATGGAACGGCTTGCCCTTCGGGATCAGGTATTCGACCGGCTCAAGCGTCGAGTCATGCGGCTCGATGATGATGCGACGCTTGTTCTTGTAGTCGCGGCCGAAGCGGATCGTGCCGTCGATCTCGGCGATGATGGCGTGATCCTTCGGACGACGTGCCTCGAACAGTTCGGCAACACGCGGCAGACCGCCGGTGATGTCCTTCGTCTTGGCGCTTTCCATCGGGATACGCGCCAGCACGTCGCCGGGGCGAACCTGTGCACCCGGCTCGACCGAAAGAATGGCCTCGACCGAGAGCAGGAAGCGGGCGTCGCCGCCCTTCGACAGCTTGCCGACCTTGCCCTTGGCGTCCTGGATGGCAATTGCCGGCTTCAGATCGTTGCCGCGTGGCGTCGAGCGCCAGTCGATGACCTCACGCTTGGTGATGCCGGTCGACTCGTCGGCCGTTTCCTGGACGGAAATGCCGTCGACCAGATCCTCGTACGACACCCTGCCCTCGATTTCGGTGAGGACCGGACGGGTATATGGATCCCACTCGGCGATACGCTGGCCGCGCTTCACCTTGTCGCCATCGTCCACGAAGATACGCGAACCATAGGTGAGACGGTGCGTTGCGCGTTCCTTGCCGGCTTCGTCGAGGATCAGCACCGCCATGTTGCGGCCCATGACCATCTGCTGGCCGTCGGAGTTGCGCACCACGTTGCGGTTGCGGATCTCGACCTTGCCCTCATAGGAGGCTTCAAGGAACGAGCTGTCCACCACCTGCGCGGTACCGCCCATGTGGAAGGTACGCATGGTGAGCTGGGTGCCCGGCTCGCCGATCGACTGCGCCGCGATGACGCCGACTGCTTCACCCTGGTTGACCGGGGTGCCGCGGGCCAGATCGCGACCGTAGCAGACCGCGCAGACGCCAACCCTGACTTCACAAGTCAGTGCCGAGCGAATGCGAACCGACTGGACGCCGGCCTTTTCGATCTGTTCCACGTCACGCTCGTCCATCAGCGTTCCGGCCTTGACCAGGATCTCGCCCGACACCGGATGGGTGATGTCGTCGAGCGACGTACGACCCAGCACGCGCTGGCCGACCGAAGCGACGACCTGACCGGCATCGACGATCGGCTGCATGGTAAGGCCCTTGTCGGTGCCGCAGTCGACGGAGTTGACGATGCAATCCTGCGCCACGTCGACCAGACGACGGGTGAGGTAACCCGAGTTCGCCGTCTTCAAGGCGGTGTCGGCCAGACCCTTGCGGGCGCCGTGGGTCGAGTTGAAGTACTCGAGCACGGTCAGGCCTTCCTTGAAGTTCGAGATGATCGGCGTCTCGATGATTTCACCCGACGGCTTGGCCATGAGGCCGCGCATGCCGGCAAGCTGACGCATCTGGGTGGGCGAGCCACGCGCACCGGAGTGCGACATCATGTAGATCGAGTTCATCGGCTTTTGACGGCCATTGTCCTCGAACTCGACCGCCTTGATGCGGGCCATCATTTCGTCGGCGACCTTTTCCGAGCACTTGGCCCAGGCGTCGACGACCTTGTTGTACTTCTCGCCCTGCGTGATCAGGCCGTCATTGTATTGCTGCTCGTATTCCTTGGCCAAAGCCTCGGTGTCGGAGACCAGCTTGATCTTGGCATCCGGGATCAGCATGTCGTCCTTGCCGAACGAAATGCCGGCACGGCAGGCATGGCTGAAGCCGAGCGCCATGATGCGATCGCAGAAAATGACCGTCTCCTTCTGACCGCAGTGGCGGTAGACGGTGTCGATCATCTTGGAGATGTTCTTCTTGGTCATCTCCTGGTTGGCGGTCTCGTAAGGCACGTTGACGTTCTTCGGCAGAAGCTCGCCGATGATCATGCGGCCAGGGGTGGTGTCGTAGATCTTCGACACGACCTTGCCTTCGGCGTCGACCGTGCGGAAGCGGCCCTTGATCTTGGCATGCAGCGTCACCGCCTTGGTCTCGAGCGCGTGCTGGAGTTCGCCCATGTCGGCAAACACCATGCCCTCGCCCGGCTCGTTCTGGTTGACGATCGAGAGATAGTAGAGACCGAGAACCATGTCCTGCGAAGGCACGATGATCGGCGCGCCGGAAGCCGGGTGCAGGATGTTGTTGGTCGACATCATCAGCACGCGGGCTTCAAGCTGTGCTTCCAGCGACAGCGGCACGTGAACAGCCATCTGGTCGCCGTCGAAGTCGGCGTTGAAGGCCGTGCAGACCAGCGGGTGCAGCTGGATCGCCTTGCCTTCGATCAGGATCGGCTCGAACGCCTGGATGCCCAAGCGGTGCAGCGTCGGCGCGCGGTTCAACAGCACCGGATGCTCGCGGATGACCTCGTCGAGGATATCCCAGACTTCCGGACGTTCCTTCTCGACCAGCTTCTTCGCCTGCTTGACGGTCGAGGAGTAACCCTTGGCGTCGAGACGGGCGTAGATGAAGGGCTTGAACAGTTCGAGCGCCATCTTCTTAGGCAGGCCGCACTGGTGCAGCTTGAGCTCCGGACCGGTCACGATGACCGAGCGGCCGGAATAGTCGACGCGCTTGCCGAGCAGGTTCTGACGGAACCGGCCCTGCTTGCCCTTGAGCATGTCCGACAGCGACTTCAGCGGACGCTTGTTGGCGCCGGTGATGACACGGCCGCGACGACCGTTGTCGAACAGCGCATCGACGGCCTCCTGCAGCATGCGCTTTTCATTGCGCACGATGATGCCGGGGGCGCGCAGCTCGATCAGCCGCTTCAAACGGTTGTTGCGGTTGATGACGCGGCGATAGAGGTCATTCAGATCCGACGTGGCGAAACGACCACCGTCCAGCGGGACGAGCGGGCGCAGGTCCGGCGGGATCACTGGGACCACCTTCATGATCATCCATTCCGGACGGTTGCCGGATTCCATGAAGTTCTCGACGACCTTGAGCCGCTTCAGATACTTCTTCTGCTTCAGTTCGGAGGTGGTCGAAGCCAGTTCCGAACGCAGGTCGCCAGCGATCTTCTCCAGGTCCATGCCGGCCAGGAGGTCGTGAATGGCCTCGGCGCCGATCATGGCGGTGAAGCTATCCTCGCCGTACTCGTCGACGGCGATCATGTACTCTTCCTCGCTGAGCAGCTGGTGCTCCTTCAGCGCAGTGAGGCCAGGTTCGGTGACGATGTAGTTCTCGAAGTAGAGGACGCGCTCGATGTCCTTCAGGGTCATGTCGAGCAGCGTGCCGATGCGCGACGGCAGCGACTTCAGGAACCAGATGTGAGCGACAGGTGCCGCCAGCTCGATATGGCCCATGCGCTCGCGGCGAACGCGCGACAGTGTGACTTCGACGCCGCACTTCTCGCAGATGACGCCCTTGTACTTCATGCGCTTGTACTTGCCGCACAGGCACTCATAGTCCTTGATCGGGCCAAAAATGCGCGCGCAGAACAGACCGTCACGCTCCGGCTTGAAGGTGCGATAGTTGATGGTCTCCGGCTTCTTGATCTCGCCGAAAGACCAGGACAGAATCTTCTCAGGGCTGGCAAGCGATATCCGGATGGAATCGAACACCTGCGCAGGCGCCTGCGGATTGAAGAGATTCATGACCTCTTGGTTCATGCCGTTCTCCTTTTCGGGGTCCTCGAAAACCCCTTGCATCTAGTCGCGAGCCAAACGCCCGCCGTCTTTGTCGGCCACTGGCCGTCGAATTCGATTGGCGCGCCGCGGAATCCGTGGCGCGCCATGGCCTTACTCGGCCGCGTCGGGCAGCCGCATAGGGCCGTCCTCGAGCTTGGTGTTCTCCAGCTCGACATTGAGGCCGAGAGACCGCATTTCCTTGACGAGAACGTTGAAGCTCTCGGGGATGCCGGCCTCGAAAGTGTCGTCGCCACGCACGATCGCCTCGTACACCTTGGTGCGGCCGGCGACGTCGTCGGACTTCACAGTCAGCATCTCCTGCAGCGTGTAGGCGGCGCCGTATGCTTCGAGCGCCCAGACCTCCATTTCGCCGAAGCGCTGGCCACCGAACTGCGCCTTGCCGCCCAGCGGCTGCTGGGTGACGAGCGAGTACGGACCGATCGAACGCGCGTGGATCTTGTCGTCCACGAGGTGGTGAAGCTTGAGCATGTAGATGTAGCCCATCGTCACCTTGCGATCGAACGGCTCGCCCGTGCGTCCGTCATAGAGCTGCGACTGACCGCTGGTGTGCAGGCCCGCCTGCTCCAGCATGATGTTGATGTCAGCCTCATGCGCGCCGTCGAACACCGGGGTCGCGATCGAAACGCCGCGGCGCATCTGCTCGCTGAGGCGAACAATGCTCTCGTCGTCATAGTCGCGGACCGGCTCGTTGCGGTCGTTAGACGGAATGAAGCTCTCGAGCGTCTTGCGCAGCGGCTTGATGTCGCCGGCTGCCTTGTACGTGTCGATCAGCTCGCCGATCTTCCTGCCCATACCGGCGCAAGCCCAGCCCAGATGCGTTTCCAGGATCTGGCCGACATTCATGCGGCTCGGCACACCCAGCGGGTTGAGCACGATATCGGCATGAGTGCCGTCCTCGAGGAAAGGCATGTCCTCGACCGGAACGATCCGCGACACGACACCCTTGTTGCCGTGACGGCCGGCCATCTTGTCGCCGGGCTGCATCTTGCGCTTCACGGCCACGAAGACCTTGACCATCTTCATGACGCCCGGAGGCATTTCGTCGCCGCGCTGGACCTTCTCGACCTTGTCCATGAAACGCTGTTCGAGCGCCTTCTTGGAATCGTCGTACTGGCCACGCAGGGCTTCGAGTTCGCTCTGGAGCTTTTCGTTCTCCACGGCAAACTGCCACCACTGCGAACGCGGATACTCGTCGAGCGTATCCTTGGACAGCGTCGAGCCTTTCTTGAAGCCCTTCGGTCCAGCGATCGCTTCCTTGCCGACGAGCACGTCGGAAAGACGCGCATAGACGTTACGGTCCAGGATGGCCTGCTCGTCGTCGCGGTCCTTGGCGAGGCGTTCGATCTCCTCGCGCTCGATCGCCATGGCGCGCTCGTCCTTCTCCACACCGTGGCGATTGAAGACGCGCACCTCGACGACGGTGCCGAAGGTGCCCGGAGGCATGCGCATCGAGGTGTCGCGCACGTCCGATGCCTTTTCGCCGAAGATGGCGCGCAGAAGCTTCTCTTCCGGCGTCATCGGGCTTTCGCCCTTCGGCGTGATCTTGCCGACCAGGATGTCGCCCGGCTGAACTTCGGCACCGATGTAGACGATGCCGGCTTCGTCGAGGTTCTTCAGCGCTTCTTCCGAGACGTTTGGAATATCGCGCGTGATTTCCTCCGGGCCGAGCTTGGTATCACGCGCCATGACCTCGAACTCCTCGATGTGGATCGAGGTGAAGACGTCATCGGCGACGATGCGTTCGGACAGGAGGATCGAGTCCTCGTAGTTGTAGCCATTCCACGGCATGAACGCGACCAGCACGTTGCGGCCGAGCGCCAGATCACCGAGCTCGGTCGACGGACCGTCGGCGATGATGTCGCCCTTGTTGACCCGGTCGCCCATACGAACCAGCGGACGCTGGTTGATGCAGGTGTTCTGGTTCGAACGCTGGAACTTCATCAGCCGGTAGATATCGACGCCGGACTTGCCCGGATCGAGATCCTCTGTGGCGCGGATAACGATACGCGTCGCGTCCACCTGGTCGACGATGCCGCCGCGGCGGGCGCCGATGGCGGCGCCCGAGTCACGGGCGACGATCGGCTCCATGCCGGTGCCGACAAACGGCGCCTCGGCGCGCACCAGCGGCACGGCCTGACGCTGCATGTTCGAGCCCATCAGAGCGCGGTTGGCGTCGTCGTTTTCCAGGAACGGGATCAGGGCCGCGGCCACCGACACCATCTGCTTGGGCGACACGTCCATCAGATCGACGTTTTCGCGCGGCGCCATCATCACTTCGCCAGCGCTGCGGCAAATGACGAATTCGTCGACGAAGCCACCGTTCTTGTCGAGCTCGGCGTTGGCCTGCGCGACATGGTGCTTGGCCTCTTCCATCGCCGAGAGATAGACGACGTCATTGGTCAGCTTGCCGTCGACGATCTTGCGGTACGGGCTCTCGATGAAGCCGTACTTGTTGACGCGTGCGAAGGTGGCCAGCGAGTTGATCAGACCGATATTCGGGCCTTCCGGCGTCTCGATCGGGCAGATACGGCCGTAATGCGTCGGGTGCACGTCGCGCACTTCGAAGCCGGCGCGCTCGCGGGTCAGACCGCCCGGTCCAAGCGCCGAAAGGCGGCGCTTGTGGGTGATCTCCGACAGCGGGTTGGTCTGGTCCATGAACTGCGACAGCTGCGAGGAACCGAAGAACTCGCGCACGGCGGCAGCCGCCGGCTTGGCGTTGATCAGATCCTGCGGCATGACCGTGTCGATCTCGATCGAGGACATACGCTCCTTGATCGCGCGCTCCATGCGCAGCAGGCCGACGCGGTACTGGTTTTCCATCAGCTCGCCGACCGAACGCACGCGGCGGTTGCCGAGATTGTCGATGTCGTCTATTTCGCCCTTGCCGTCGCGCAGTTCGACCAGCGTCCTGACCACGGCCAGGATGTCGTCCTTGCGCAGCACGCGCACGGTGTCCTCGGCCTTGAGCTCGAGACGCATGTTCATCTTGACGCGGCCAACGGCCGACAGATCGTAGCGCTCCGAGTCGAAGAACAGCGAGTTGAACATGGCTTCCGCGGTTTCGAGCGTCGGCGGCTCGCCCGGGCGCATGACACGATAAATGTCGAACAGCGCGTCCTGGCGGCTCTCGTTCTTGTCGACGTTGAGCGTGTTGCGGATATAGGCGCCGACATTGACATGGTCGATGTCGAGAACCTTGATCTCGTCCTCGCCCGTGCCGAGCAGCACCTTCAGCGTCTTCTCGTCGATCTCGTCGCCGGCTTCGAGGAAGATCTCGCCGGTGGCGTAGTTGACGATGTCCTCGGCCAGGTAGTTGCCGAGCAGATCCTCGTCGGTCGCCTTGATCGCCTTGAGACCCTTCTCGCCAAGCGCCCTTGCCTGGCGGGCGGTGATCTTCTTGCCGGCCTCGACAACGACTTCGCCAGTGTCGGCATCGACCAGGTCGCCGACGGCTTTGAGGCCGCGGAAACGCTCGACGTTGAACGGAATGCGCCAGTGGTCGCCGGCACGCACATAGGTGATCTTGTTGTAGAAGGTCGACAGGATCTCTTCGCCGTCCATGCCGAGCGCCATCAGCAGCGACGTCACCGGAATCTTGCGGCGACGGTCGATGCGGGCGTGCACGACGTCCTTGGAATCGAACTCGATGTCGAGCCACGAACCGCGATAGGGAATGACGCGCGCGGCAAACAGAAGTTTGCCCGACGAGTGCGACTTGCCCTTGTCATGGTCGAAGAAGACGCCCGGCGAGCGGTGCATCTGCGAGACGATGACGCGCTCGGTGCCGTTGACGATGAAGGTGCCGTTCAGGGTCATGAGCGGCATGTCGCCCATGTAGACGTCCTGCTCCTTGATGTCCTTGATGGACTTGGCGCCGGTATCCTCGTCGATATCGAACACGATGAGGCGCAGCGTCACCTTGAGCGGCGCGGCATAGGTGAGGTCGCGCTGACGGCATTCGTCAACGTCGAATTTCGGTCCTTCGAACTCGTACTTCACGAACTCCAGCATCGAGGAGCCGGAAAAATCGGAGATCGGGAAGACCGACTTGAAAACGGCCTGCAGTCCCTCGTCCGGACGCCCACCCTTGGGCTCCGCCACCATCAGGAACTGGTCATAAGACGCCTTCTGAACCTCGATCAGGTTCGGCATCTCCGCAACTTCCGGGATCTTTCCGAAGAACTTGCGTACGCGTCTGCGGCCATTGAAAGTCTGGGTCTGGGCCATCGTCGCTCCTTAGCTCTAAACTCGGGACGAGCCTCGCCGCGGCTCGCCTTGCATGCTGGGCTACCTTGGCGGCAACCCTTTGTCTGTTTTCCCGGTGCCTGTCGGCTGCCGGCTAGAACGGGAGAAAACCCGTTTCCTGAAGGCCGGTTTTCGGCCCTCAGGAAAGAGGTTTTCGTATGTCTCGCGTTACGCGTCCTCCCTCCGGGCGAAGGGAGTGGCGGACGGCGCGAGGCCGTCCGCCGCATTTACGCTTACTTCAGGTCGACCTTGGCGCCGGCTGCTTCCAGCTGGGCCTTGAACTTGTCAGCGTCGGCCTTGGAAACGCCTTCCTTGACCGGCTTCGGAGCCGCTTCGACCAGATCCTTGGCTTCCTTGAGGCCAAGGCCGGTGATGGCGCGGACTTCCTTGATGACGTTGATCTTCTGAGCGCCTGCCTCGGTAAGGACGACGTCGAATTCCGTCTTTTCCTCGACCGGAGCAGCTGCAGCCGCACCACCGCCAGCAGCGGCAACAGCCACCGGAGCAGCGGCGGAAACGCCCCACTTTTCTTCCAGAAGCTTCGACAGCTCGGCCGCCTCGAGGACGGTCAGCTTCGAAAGGTCGTCTACGATCTTTGCGAGATCAGCCATTGTTGTATTCCTTCATAAGGTTCGAACGTGTGTTTGTGATAGCGAGGAACGGCCTCATGCCGCCTCGTCCTTCCGGGCGTAAGCGCCGATGACGCGCGCGACCGAGGCCGCTGGCGCATTGACGATCTGGGCGATCCGGGTTGCCGGCGTGGCGATCATGCCAACCAGCCTGGCGCGCAGCTCATCGAGCGACGGAAGTGTGGCGAGTGCCTTCACACCGTCGGCGTTGAGCGAGGTGGTGCCCATTGCGCCGCCGAGAATGACGAGCTTGTCATTTCCCTTGGCGAAATCGGACGCGACCTTCGGCGCCGCAATCGGATCCTCCGAATAAGCAATCAGCGTCTGTCCCTTGAACAGCTCGATGATCGATGCGGAGTCCGTGCCCTGAAGAGCGATTTTGGCGAGACGGTTCTTCGCGACTTTGACGGTGCCACCGGCGGCGCGCATTTTCGACCGAAGGTCGTTCATTTGCGCGACGGTGATACCGGCGTAGTGGGCCACGACCACTGAACCTGCGTTCGAGAACGCACCGTTCAGGCCCGTGACGAGTTCGCGTTTTTCCGCTCTGTCCACTGCCTATCTCCAGTTGACCCCTGCCCCATTAACGGGGACAGGCGTCGGGTTGCCTTTGTCGGCCGGGCCATCCAGTAACGGATCTCCCGAACGACGCTCGAGGATCCTGCCCCCTTTCGCCACATCGACGGTCAAGCCGGCGATGCGCAGACAAAAGGCAAACACGGTTCGAACCTTTCATTGGAGCGATCGCTCCGTTGTCCGGTCTTCACCCGTCTCATGCAGGCCCAAATCGAATTAAGGCTTCTGGGCCGCCTGCAATCTCGGACAGGATGTCCGGAAACCTCTCGGTTTCCGGTACCGGGCCGCCGACAAGTCGGAGGCCCGGAATTCACTTGCGGATCAGGCCTTTAGCGGCCCGATCCAAATGTTCGTATCAGGACGCTGTGAGCGTCGCGACGTCGAGCTTGAGGCCCGGACCCATCGTCGAGGTGACCGACACCTTCTTGACGTAGTTGCCCTTGGCACCAGCCGGCTTTGCCCTGGTCACCGCGTCGGCGAAGGCGCGGATGTTCTCTTCCAGGGCCGTGACCTCGAACGAGACCTTGCCGACGCCGGCATGAACGATGCCGGCTTTCTCGACGCGGAACTCGACAGCGCCGCCCTTCGATGCCTTGACGGCGGCGGCAACGTCGGTGGTGACGGTGCCAACCTTCGGGTTCGGCATCATGCCGCGCGGGCCGAGCACTTTCCCCAGACGGCCGACGAGCGGCATCATGTCCGGAGTGGCGATGCAGCGATCGAAATCGATCGTGCCCTTCTGGACGATGTCGACCAGATCCTCGGCACCGACGATGTCGGCGCCGGCGGCGCGAGCTTCGTCAGCCTTGTCGCCGCGCGCAAACACAGCGACGCGCACCGAGCGGCCGGTGCCGTTCGGCAGGTTGACCACGCCGCGGACCATCTGGTCGGCGTGGCGCGGGTCGACGCCGAGGTTCATGGCGACTTCGATGGTCTCGTCGAACTTGACCGAGGAACGGTCCTTGAGCAGCTTCAGCGCGTCACCCAGGGCATAAGCCTTGTTGGGATCGATGCCTTCGCGGGTCTTCGATACACGCTTTGCAATCTTTGCCATGATCTTAGCCCACCACTTCCAGACCCATCGAGCGGGCGGAGCCCTCGACCATGCGCATGGCCGCTTCGACGTCGTTTGCGTTCAGATCCTTCATCTTCGCGGTTGCGATCTCGCGGACCTTGTCGCGCGAAACCGTACCGGCCTTGACCTTGCCCGGCTCCTTGGAACCAGACGTCAGGTTGGCCGCCTTCTTCAGGAAGTAGCTCACCGGCGCCGTCTTCATGACGAAGGTGAAGGACTTGTCCTGGTAGTAGGTGATGACGACCGGAACCGGCGATCCCTTTTCCATTTCCTGGGTCTGCGCGTTGAACGCCTTGCAGAATTCCATGATGTTGATGCCACGCTGACCAAGCGCCGGGCCGATCGGGGGAGACGGCGTCGCCGATCCCGCTTTCACCTGGAGCTTGAGCTGGCCTGCAATTTTCTTAGCCATCTCTTTTCCTGCCTTTGTCTATGCCGGCCCAACTGTCTGGGAAACCCGGCGGTTGCAGTCTGGTGGTGCGATCCATGCGGCCGGCTAAAGCCGCACTCGTCTCCCACCGCCCTCAAGAACCGCGCGATCTCCGCGCCGCTCTTTCCTGCCGCGCTTGGCGGCAGGGATTTCGGATCAGCCCTTTTCGACCTGTCCGAATTCCAGATCGACAGGCACGGCGCGCCCGAAGATCGAAACTTCCACCTTGAGCCGCGCCCGCTCCTCGTCCACTTCCTGGACGAAACCATTGAACGACGCGAAGGGACCATCCGAAACGCGGATCGCCTCGCCGATCTCGAACGTGACCGAGGGCTTGGGCCGCTCGACGCCTTCCTGCACCTGGTTCAGGATGCGCTGGGCTTCCGCCTCGGTGATCGGCACCGGCTTGGAGTCACCCAGGAAGCCGGTGACCTTCGGCGTGTTCTTGACCAGCGAGAACACAGCGTCGGTCAGATTGGCCTTCAGCAGTACATAGCCCGGGAAGAACTTGCGCTCGGCATCGACCTTGCGTCCGCGGCGAACCTCGACGACCTTCTCGGTCGGAACCACGATCTGGTGGATGTCGGCGGACAGGCCCTTCTGCTTGGCCTTGTTCTCGATATCCTCTGCGACCTTCTTTTCAAAGTTCGAATAGGCGTGGACGATGTACCAGCGCGCGGTCATTTCAAGACTTCTCCGTAATCGCCGGACTTAGCGTCCGATGCCCAGAATCTGTTCGACCGCGAGGCCCATGAGCTGATCAGCGGTGAAGAAAAAGATCATCGCGATCACAGCGAAAGCCAGGACCATGACCGTCGAGATCATCGTTTCGCGCCGCGACGGCCAAGTCACCTTGGCGGTCTCCGCGCGAACCTGCTGGAGAAAGACGAAAGGATTTGTGGTTTTCGAAGCCATATGCCGCTCTGTCTTCAAGACCCGTTGGCCGGGTCCCCTGGATGATCCCGCTGGCCGGGACGTGCCGCCTGAGCCAATCTCGCGCCGAATCAGCGCAAACAATTCGCCCATGCAAATCAGACGCGTAAAGCCGGCTTCCCAGCTCCACGCGTCGCGTGTCTGTTTCGTCTACATAAAACCGATTCTTGATCCACGCAAGTGGCAAGTGTCCGCTTTATGACCAAACGCCGCCTCGGAACCATCCAGTCGTTCCGTCCCGGCTATGGCGCCCTTATGCCCCAATTGAGCCAATATGGCAAGCGGGTCGCCGATTTTCAAAGGGTAGACCGTAGAAATATCGTTTTGAAACGCCATTTCGAAAAATGGCGAAATATCACGTTGAGTGCCATTTCGAGAAATGGCACGGGCAGCAGGGCTCGAACCTACGACCTGCGGTTTTGGAGACCGCCGCTCTACCAACTGAGCTATGCCCGTATCGTGCGCATGTCGGCGCAGCAGGCGCTTCCTAAAAGCTTCCGCTCGCTCTGTAAAGAGTGGTTTGCAAGCAAACGCGCCTTAAGCCCGCTCCTCAGCACCAGATGTTCGAGGCTGGGGCCATCCTACTCGCGCCAGCGCACGACCTTGACGTTTTTCGGCATCGCTCCGGGACCTCCCGTGGCGACCGAAAGCTACTTTGGATCCGGTGGCCGATATGGCCCGCCCGGCACGCCCCAGCCCCAGGCCGGCATCGGTTCCGTCTCGGGATCGCAGGTTTCGCCGAGATTGGAGTTCATCTTGGCCAGCCGCGATCCCCATTCGACATAGCCCATGAAGGCCGAACGAAACTCCGGATCGTCGGGCAGGCCGACCGCGTCGGCGGCATCGGCAAGGAGGTTGATCCAGCGGCGGCGCTGCTCCTCGGTCAGATGCTTGCCCAGATGGTGCATGACCATCTCGCGATGGCCGCCAAATCGCTCGCTGTAGGTTTTCGGTCCGCCGAACACCTCGCCGATGAAGGCCGCGACATGGGCGGGATGATCCGGCGACATGGCCTTGAACACCGGCCCGACGATCGGGTCCAGCGCCACCTTGTCATAGAATGTCTGGGTCAGCCGGTTCAACGCCTCGCCGCCGCCGGCCCAGTCGTAGAGTGTCGGGATATCCTGGCTCATTCTCGATCCTCCGCCGGCCCCGGTGCCGCCAGCAGCGACGATAGCGGAAAAATCGCGAGTGGCTCAACCTACCTCGATGGCCAGTTTCCGACTTCGCCGCGCTTTACAACTTGGCGGGCGCGTCAGCCTCGGCATTGGCGGAAGACCGGATCCGGCAATTCTGCGGTTTCGGCACCGTATCGCAGATGGTGGCGCCGGTCAGCGCGTCGACCGATTGCGGGCTCGTCGTCAGTCCGACCTTCAGCATCATGTCGGGTTCGAGCTGGCGCTCGACCGAGCGTCGCTCGATCGCTGCGAACAGAGCGGGATCGATCGCCATCTCCTCGAGATAGGCCTTGACCGCCTGCTTTTGCCCCATCGGGTACAGGCTAAGCCGTGCACGGGGGCCGACAAGCCGTCTCACGCCGCCGGCAAGCATGAGCGCACAGGCCGAATCGCACTCCACTCCCGCATCGATGCTCAGCCCGGCATAGGCGCCTTCCTTGGCCAGGCAACTCCACTTTGCCGGGTCACAGTCGACGAAATCGGTGCGGCCAACGGCGACGTCGAGCTTCCTTTGGTGGATAAGCCGTCCCGCCGCCAGAGCGCCAAGCAGGTCGCCACCCTTTGAGCTGATCACGACCGGCAGCTGCCGGTCGCCAAGCGTGGCGAGCAACTGGCGCAGCTTCTGCGGGGTCTGAGGCGTGATCGCGCCTTCAGCCGAGATCCATTCCGGGCAATCCGGATTGCAGAGCGGATTGCTGCCGCGAACCACGACGAAACGCATGTCGTCATCGCGCTGCACGCCCTCGGGTTCGGCCGGCAGTGGGGCAGGCTTGGCCGCGGTCGTCAGGCCATCGGGCTTGTTTCCCCGTATTTCCAGGCAATTCCCGGCCAATCGGTCCGGCCTGCACAGGCCGGCGGCGGTCAACAGGTCCGCAGCATCCAGGCTGGTGACCAATTTCATCCTCAGCATGTCGTCGAGGGCGATCTGGTGGATTTCGCTGGCCGGCGTGCTCTTCATCGTTTCGAGCACGCCCTGATCGATGCCCATCTCGTCGAGATAGGCCGCCAGCCTTTTCTCCACCGCCTTGCTCATCTCGTAGGTCTTGTAGCTGCCGGCGTCCTTGCGGCTGACGATCCTTGTGTTGAGCACCTTCTTCTTGCCCGCCACGATGCGGTAGGTGGTCCTGTATTGCAATTTCGTGCGGATGTAGGTGGTGGTGATCTGGTGGACGCCGAGAAAGGCCCATTCGCCAACCACACGCCGGACACCGCCGGCAAACATCAATGGGCAGGCGGAGTTGCACATGGCGCCGTAGTCTATGACATCACCGAGGTAATGGGCGCCATTCTTGTTACGGTCCCGGCTACCCTCCGCGTCAGGGTGGCAACCGGAAAACACCGTCTTGCCGATCGCGATATCAAGCATGTTCTTGCGGATCAACCGGCCAAGCGCCAGCGCCGCCTCGACGTTGCCGCCGGGAGAATCCACGACGATCGGCAGGTCTCGCCCGCCAAGCGTCTTCAGCATGCGTTTGAACAGGGCCGGCGTTCCGGCTTCTATCGAGCCTTCGGCCGAGATCCATTCCGGGCAGATCGGCTCGCACCCCGGAGCATTGCTGCGGACAATGACGAACCGCATCGTCGGACCGGGACCCGGGGCGGTATCCGCCGCAACGGCACCTCCCGCAACAAGCAACGCCAGCAGGCAGATCAGCCGCAGCGACCACGATGCCCGCCGATGGAAAAGGCGCTCTGAGACCATTTGGAAAGAAGCCCCTTATTGGAATGTATACTAGACGAGGTCCAAAGGCTTGCAACAGGACTCGGGCGACAAGGCGAACACCCGATCGCTAGGCAAAAGAAAAGGGCGGCCCCAAGGACCGCCCTTTTCTTTCGAACCCGACCGGCACAGGCCGGCGTCGGTTATTCCTTGATGGTGACGACGATGCCGGCACCGACGGTGCGGCCGCCTTCACGGATGGCGAAGCGCAGCTTCTCTTCCATGGCGATCGGCACGATCAGCTCGACATCGACGGTGATGTTGTCGCCCGGCATCACCATCTCGGTGCCTTCCGGCAGCGACACGATGCCGGTCACGTCGGTCGTGCGAAAGTAGAACTGCGGACGGTAGTTGGTGAAGAACGGCGTGTGACGGCCACCTTCGTCCTTGGTCAGGATGTAGGCTTCGGCCACGAACTTCTTGTGCGGCTTGACCGTACCCGGCTTGGCCAGGACCTGGCCGCGCTCGACACCTTCACGGTCGACGCCGCGCAGCAGCGCGCCGATGTTGTCGCCGGCCTGGCCCTGGTCGAGCAGCTTGCGGAACATCTCGACGCCGGTGCAGGTCGTCTTGGTCGTCGGACGGATGCCGATGATCTCGAGTTCCTCGCCGACCTTGACCACGCCGCGCTCGACGCGGCCGGTGACGACCGTGCCACGGCCCGAGATCGAGAACACGTCCTCGATCGGCATCAGGAACGGCTTGTCGAGCGGACGAACCGGGGTCGGGATGTAGGCATCGACCGCAGCCATCAGCTCGCGGATCGCGTCCTCGCCGATCTTCTTGTCCGAATCTTCCAAAGCAGCCAACGCCGAACCCTTGACGATCGGAATGTCGTCGCCGGGGAACTCGTTCTTGGTCAGAAGCTCGCGCACCTCGAGCTCGACCAGTTCGAGCAGCTCGGCGTCGTCGACCTGGTCGACCTTGTTCAAGAACACCACGATCGACGGCACGCCGACCTGACGGGCGAGCAGGATGTGCTCGCGGGTCTGCGGCATCGGGCCGTCGGCGGCCGACACGACCAGGATCGCGCCGTCCATCTGCGCGGCACCGGTGATCATGTTCTTCACATAGTCGGCGTGGCCGGGGCAGTCGACGTGAGCGTAGTGGCGGTTGGCCGTCTCGTATTCGACGTGTGCCGTCGAGATCGTGATGCCGCGCGCCTTCTCTTCAGGCGCAGCGTCGATCTGGTCGTAGCGCTTGTACTCGCCAAAATACTTGGTGATCGCCGCCGTCAGCGACGTCTTGCCATGGTCGACGTGGCCAATCGTGCCGATGTTCACGTGAGGCTTGTTACGCTCGAATTTACCTTTTGCCATAGTCTCTTTCCTTGGACGGCCCGGATCTTCAGTTCGGTCGAAGACCTTCAGTTCAGTCGAATGCGGGGCGATTAGCGACAAAGGCCAAAAAACACAAGCGTCTTTTGGCCGGGTGCCGTCTCACCCAGTCCGAACCATTGATCCGATTGCGGGGATGTGGCGCTGATATAGGGAGGCGCACCGCGAAATGAAATGGGTGGCGGGCCGATCGATCGATGCCGCGATAGCGTTGTCTTGCCTGCCCAATCCCTGTCTGATTCATGGCCAGGCCATGGACCATTGCTGAAGTCATCGAGGTCTGATCTCCTGACCGGATGCACTTCATCCCGCCCTCAATCCGTGGCCCGCTGTTCATGATCGTTTCGACGGGATCTTATCTCGTCAACGACACGATGATGAAGCTCGCGACGGCAGGCCTGCCGTCCTATGAAGTGCTGTTTCTGCGCGGTGCGGCGGCAGCGCTCTGGGGCTTCCCGCTGTTGTTGGCGCTGGGCTACGGCAAGCAGATCCCGCTGATCTTCGACCGCCATGTGCTGCGCAGGAACCTGCTCGAGCTGGCGGCGATCCTCTGCTATGTCGTGGCGCTCGCCAACATGCAGATCGCCGATTCCACCGCGCTTGGACAGATCACGCCGCTCTTGATGCTGGTCGGCTCCTCGATCCTGTTTGGCGAGCGGATCGGCGGCCGGCGCATGGCGCTGATCGGGCTCGGCTTCATCGGCGCGCTGATGGTCGCGCAGCCGACGATGCAAGGCATTTCGATCTACGCCCTGCTGGCGCTCGGCAATGCAGCGCTTGCGGCCGCGCGCGACCTTGCCGGCAGGCGGGTCTCGGCCGAGGTGCCGGGCATGATCGTGGCGATTTCCGCCGTCGTCGTCGTGCTGATCGGCGCCGGTGCCGCGCATCTGGTTTCCGAGCGCTGGGTGATGCCCGGGATGCACCATTTGCTGCTGATGGCAGGTGCTGGATTTTTCTTGATCTTCGGCCACTTCTTCATCTTCATGGCCTATCGCGTCGGACCGACCAGTGCCGTGGCGCCGTTCTACTATTGCTTCACCGTCTGGGCGGTGATTTCAGGCCTGCTGGTGTTCGGGCAATTCCCCAACGCGCTGGCGATCTGCGGCATCCTGCTGGTTGTCGGCAGCGGACTGACCATCGTCTCGCTGGATCAGCGCCAGCGCCGGCTGGCCGTCGTCGCGTAGGCTGACGCCTAAAGCGTCCGCCTTGCGCTGAACTGGTGATAGGCCCACAGAACGACCACAGCTCCGATCACTGCGACGATCAGGCTGTAGATGTTGAGGCCGGTGACGCCTGACCTATAGGGGGACAACTTTTATGCGTCCTATTCCTATGGGGGGATCGGCCTCGCACAAGATCCACTTTGCAACGGCAATCTTGGTTGCGCAAGACAACCGTTGGTCGCGCAATACTAGATTAACCCGTTTTATGTCATCACTTTAAGGCAACTTAGGTGGTGATGAATCGTGAAATCGGCGTGGGAACTAAGGTTTAGAGATAATCATCGGGCTTCTGTCATTTCCGGCACCACGGTCCTGATGTTGCACGCCTTCATCTACGCATTTTTATCCCAGGCGGATCCCGTATTCGCAACGTTGTTTTCTCGATCATTCGGCCTTACAGCAGATCTCGGAAGATGCTCGGCGTCATTTTCCGCTATTGTGATGTCTCAGATGGTTTATTCCATCGTCTTTACCCTGCTGCTGATGCCTATCGCAGGGAAGTGCGCATTCGCGGCGATTACGGATGATGAAAACCGAAAATCATTCTTATGGATCGCCGGAGGTTCGTTGCTCTTGGCCGGATTCCTCGTTGGCCTTGCAACGACTGATCACGGATGGTGGCTGGCAAGCTTGGGCAGACGATCATTCATTCGCCGCACGCCTTTTCCGGAAGCCTGCCTGAACAGCCCTTACGTTCTTTATCCGCAGCTTTACGTCATCAGCCTCTGGCTTGCCGTGCTGACCTGGATAGCCCTGGCTGTGATCCTTGGTAGCATGAGGAGACTGAAGTTTCGTATTCAATACGATGATCTACCCTTAGATCCGCAATTGCGGGAAGAAATCCTGGAGATACGGGCAAAGTACCCACCCATCGCGACGCCGAAGCGAGTTAACAGATGGCACGCCTATTTCGGCTTCATTCTGATCGTTGGGGGCGGCGTGGTGGGGCTTTGGCACGGCTTCTACAAAGTAGGAACCGCCGTGATGTTGTTGGCATCAGGAATCTAGCTGGAGCGGGTAGCGGGAATCGAACCCGCATATTCAGCTTGGAAGGCTGCTGCTCTACCACTGAGCTATACCCGCGCCTTACCTGAAGTACCGGATTCACTCGAAAAGCGCCATGCACTTTTCAGTCCGATTCTTTCGCGTTTCAGGGCTTCCGGGCCGGCAGTGGTGGAGAGGGTTGGATTCGAACCAACGTAAGCTAAGCTAACGGATTTACAGTCCGTCCCCTTTAACCACTCGGGCACCTCTCCAGTCTGCCGCCGGAGCCATGCAACGAGGCATTCACGCCAGTCCGGACCCGAGTTAAGTGTTCTCCGAAACCAGCGAAGCGCCTTATGGCGGCAAGCCCATTGGGTGTCAACCGCGCAACCAGGGTTTTTCGTTTCTGTTCGCCGGCTGCGGCGACGGGCCATATCCTTGACCGGAGGAGACCGCTATAGAAGCCAGCCATGAGCGATAAAACCAACACCCCCAAAGACACCCATTACGCCAAGCTGCGCCGCGCCTATCGCGACGAGAAAAGCGGCGGCGCGCCGACGTTCAGGCCGCGGCAGCCGGTTCCGCCGGGCGAAAATGCCGCGGACGGCCTGGTGCGGCTCTATGGCCTGCACACGGTGCGGGCGGCGCTCGACAACCCGCGCCGCAAGATCAGGAAGATGCTGGTGACGCGCAATGCGGCCGAGCGCCTCGAAATCGCCGATCTCGCCGCCCTGCCCTTCAAGACGGAACTGGTCGAACCCAGGGACATCGACAAGGTCACCGGCTCGGACGCCGTGCACCAGGGCGTGGTGATCGAGGCCGAGCCGCTGAAACCGAAGCGGCTTGATGCACTTGGCGATGCCAAGCTGGTGCTGGTGCTTGACCAGGTCACCGATCCGCACAATGTCGGCGCCATCATGCGCTCGGCAGTCGCCTTCGGCGCCGGCGCGCTGATCACCACGGCTCGCCACAGCCCGCAGGAATCCGGCGTGCTGGCAAAATCCGCCTCCGGCGCGCTGGAGCATATCGACCAGATCGAGGTGAAGAACCTCGCCGACGCGCTCGGTCAACTGCACGAGGCCGGCTTTCAGACCATCGGCCTCGATTCGGACGGGCCGGCGGAACTCGAAACCAGCTTTGCCAGTGACAAGATAGCGCTGGTGCTGGGTGCGGAGGGCAAGGGCCTGCGCCAGAAGACGCGCGAGACGGTGACGACGCTGGCACGGCTCGACATGCCCGGCGCCATCCATTCGCTCAACGTATCCAATGCCGCGGCCATCAGCCTTTACGTGGCGCGGACATCTTTGAAGCGCGGCTGAGCCAGCACAGCAGAAACATCTCGAAACGAAGAAACGGGTTTCGGCGACAGACGCCGGAACCCGCTCTTCGACGGGCAAGAGCTGGCGGCTTGGGAACGTTGCGCCACCCTCTCCTGACCTATGCCGCTTTGCCTTTGACGTCGCCTGCCGCGCTGCCGACCTCGAAATTCGCCATCCGCTCGAGCGCCCTGACCAGGGCCGAGTGATCTTCCCTGGCGCCGCCACTGGCCGCGCAGGAATTGAACAGCTGCTGCGTGGTCGAGGTGTTGGGCAGCGACACGCCGAGCGCTTTCGCACCCTCCAGCGCCAGATTCAAATCCTTCTGGTGCAGTTCGATGCGGAAGCCCGGCGCGAAGGTGCGCTTGACCATGCGCTCGCCATGCACTTCCAGAATGCGCGAAGCCGCCAGCCCGCCCATCAGCGCCTGCCTGACCTTGGCCGGATCGGCGCCGGCTTTTGAAGCAAAAACAAGCGCTTCGGCGACGGCTTCAATGGTCAGCGCGACGACGATCTGGTTGGCGACCTTGGTGGTCTGGCCAACGCCGTTGGGGCCGACCAAAGTGATGTTCTTGCCCATCTTCTCGAAGATTGGTTTGGCGCGCTCGAACGGCTTTTCCTCGCCACCAACCATAATGGTCAGCGACGCAGCCTTGGCCCCGACCTCGCCGCCCGACACCGGCGCGTCGAGATAGTCGCAACCCAGCTCGTTGATCTTCTTGGCAAAAACCTTGGTCGCGATCGGCGAGATCGAGCTCATGTCGATGACCAGCTTGCCCTCCGTCAGGCCGGACGCGACGCCATTGTCGCCGAACAGCACGTCGGCCACCTGCGGGGTGTCCGGCACCATCAGGATGATAATGTCGGCATCCTTGGCCACGGCGGTATGACCAGAGACCGACTTCAGGCCCTTGGCGACGAGATCTGCAGGCGGCTTGGAGCGATGGTCGCTGGCGATCACCTCGTAGCCGGCGTCCAGCAGATGCCCAGCCATCGGCGCGCCCATGATGCCGAGGCCGATGAAACCGATGGTTTCCATTGTGGTTCTCCGTCTCTTGTTGGGCCGCGTTCTGTCACGCCCCCATCCGTCCTGGACAGAGGGGGGCGCGAAGGAACGCGACTTCTACTGCGATAGCCGCTAAGCCGCCGCGCTCCCCTTCCCGCTCAATTCCCGAAACCAGCCCAAGCCAGCTTCCGTGCCGGCCTTCGGCTTGTATTCCGCCCCGATCCAGCCGGAATAGCCGATGCGGTCGATGTGCTCGTAGAGGAAGGGATAGTTGATCTCGCCCGTCCCCGGCTCGTGACGGCCGGGATTGTCCGCAAGCTGGATATGCGCGATGCGGCTGAGATTAGCCTCGATTGTACGGGCGAGATCCCCCTCCATGATCTGCATGTGATAGATGTCGTATTGCAGGAACAGGTTCTTCGACCCGATACGATCGATCAGCGCCAGCGCCTGTTCCGAGTGTGTGAGGAAGAAACCCGGAATGTCGCGCGTGTTGATCGGCTCGATCAGCAGCCTGATGCCAGCCTGTTCCAGCTTCTCCGCCGCGAAGGCGAGATTTTCGGCAAAGACATCCTCCAGCACCTTGCGGTCGGCGCCCGCCGACGCGATGCCTGCCAGGCAGTTGACCTGCTGGCAGCCAAGCGCTTGCGCATAGACGACCGCCTTGGCGATGCCCTGGCGGAATTCCGGCACGCGGTCCGGCAATGCGGCAATACCGCGCTCGCCCTTATCCCAGTCGCCTGCCGGCAGGTTGAACAGCACCTGGGTCAGGCCGTTCTTCTTCAGCCGGGCAGCGACGATTTCGGGCGCATGGTCATACGGGCCGATATATTCGACGCCCTTGAAGCCGGCGCGGGCGGCCGCATCGAAACGGTCGAGGAAGTCATGCTCGCCAAAGAGCATCGACAGATTGGCTGAAAACCGTGGCATTCGTCTTGTCCTTCTTCTCAATCCAACATCACGATCGCCGTGGGCGCATCTTCCTGATGCTCGGCAAGGTCCTCGAATTCGGTGATCTTGTCGATCTCGGTGCCCATGGAGACGTTCGTGACGCGTTCGAGGATGAATTCGAGCACGACCGGAACCTGGTGTTCTTTCATCAGCCGCTGCGCCTCCTTGAAGGCGGCGGCAAATTCCTCGGGCTTGCGCACCCTGACCGCCTTGCAGCCCATCGCCTCGGCAACCGCAACGTGGTCGACGCCATAGCCGGCTGCCGGATCACCTGATCGGTTGATGTTCTCGAAGGCGAGACTGACCTCGAAATCCATCGAAAAACCGCGCTGCGCCTGGCGGATCAGCCCGAGATAGGCGTTGTTCACGACGACATGCAGATAGGGCAATTTGTGCTGTGCGCCGACCGCCAGTTCCTCGATCATGAACTGGAAATCATAGTCGCCAGACAGCGCGACGATGGTGCGGTCGGGATCGGCGGCGCGAACGCCAAGGGCTGCCGGCAAGGTCCAGCCGAGCGGGCCGGCCTGGCCGCAATTGATCCAGTTGCGCGGCTTGTAGACATGCAGGAACTGCGCGCCGGCGATCTGCGACAGGCCGATCGTGGTGACATAGGTGACGTCGCGACCAAACGCCTTGTTCATCTCCTCGTAGACGCGCTGCGGCTTCAGCGGCACCTGATCGAAATGCGTCTTGCGCTTCATCGTCTTCTTGCGGGCCTGGCACTCCTTGGCCCAGCCGGACCAGTCGCGCAGCTTTCCGGCCGTCTTCCACTCGGTGGCGACGTCGAGCAGCACCTTCAGTGCCGCACCCGCATCCGACACGACGCCAAGGTCCGGCGCGAAGACACGGCCGATCTGGGTGGGCTCGATGTCGACATGGATGAATTTTTTGCCCTTAGTGTAGACATCGACCGAGCCGGTGTGCCGATTGGCCCAGCGGTTGCCGATGCCGAAGACGAAGTCGGCCTCCAGCATCGTCGCATTGCCATAACGGTGCGAGGTCTGCAGCCCGCACATGCCGGCCATCAGCCGGTGGTCGTCGGGGATCGCGCCCCAGCCCATCAGCGTCGGGATGACCGGCACGCCCGAGATTTCGGCGAATTCGATGAGCAGATCCGACGCATCGGCGTTGATGATCCCACCGCCGGCGACGATCAGCGGCTTCTCGGCCGCGTTGAGCATCGTCAGCGCCTTTTCGGCCTGCGCCCGCGTCATGGCCGGTTTGAACGGCGTCAACGGCTCATAGGCATCGATATCGAACTCGATCTCGGCAAGCTGCACATCGACCGGCAGGTCGATCAGCACCGGGCCGGGCCGCGAGGAACGCATCAGATGAAACGCCTTCTGCAGCACCATAGGCACCAGATAGGGCTCCATGACGGTGACCGCCCATTTCGCGACCGGTGCGGCGATGGCTGATATGTCGACGGCCTGGAAGTCCTCCTTGTTCAGCCGCGCGCGTGGCGCCTGACCGGTAATGCACAGGATCGGAATGGAATCAGCCGCGGCCGAATAGAGCCCGGTAATCATGTCGGTGCCGGCCGGGCCCGAAGTGCCGATGCACAGGCCGATATTGCCAGCCTTGGCGCGGGTATAGCCCTCCGCCATGTGCGAGGCGGCCTCGACGTGACGGGCAAGGACGTGACGGATGGTGCCCCTCGCCTTCATCGCCGAATAGAACGGATTGATCGCCGCACCAGGCACGCCGAAAGCGCAGGAAATACCTTCCTTTTCGAGAACGAGAACCGCGGCATCGACAGCGCGCATCCTGGCCATTTTCCAGCCCTCCACAGGGTTTGTCATTGTTGGATTGGCCAAGGATGCCAGCAAGTCAGCTATTTTTCAATTTTTTCAGAATATTTTTTCATTTCTAGAAAACTGCGACTATATCTTGATTTTATTGGATTTTCTGTTTTCCAGAAACGCATCCATCCGACCGAGTGAAAAAGTTTTTCATTGCCTGTTTGGCGAAATCGGCGAGAATGGCGACATGGAAACAACAGAAAAACGCCAGCGCGGCCGCCCGCGCGCTTTCAACGGCCCATCGGAGGCTTCGGTGCAGTCGCTCGATCGGGCGTTGCGTATCCTGGCCATCGTCGCGGAGGGCAGCGGCCTGTCGTTGAGCGAGATATCGGCGCAGAGCGGCTTGGCCGCGTCGACCGCCTACCGCATGCTGACGACGCTGCAAAACCACGGCATGGTCGAATTCGATACCAGCGATCAGTTATGGTCGATCGGCGTCGAGACCTATCGAATGGGCGCGGCCTTCCTGCGCCGCCGCAAGCTGGTCGACCGCGCCCGTGTCGTCATGCAGGAGCTGATGGAGAGAACCGGCGAGACCGCCAATCTCGGCGTCGCCGAGGATGATTGCGTGATCTTCGTCAGCCAGGTCGAGACCCATCAGGCGATCCGCGCCTTCTTCCGGCCGGGCACACGCAGCCCTTTCCATGCGTCGGGCATCGGCAAGGCGGTGCTGGCGCATCTCGAGCCGGAGCGCGTCGGAACTATCCTGCGCAAGGCAGGGCTGCAGCGCTTCACCGACAAGACGCTGTCCGACATCTCCGCCCTCGCCCACGATTTGGCACGAATCAAGCTGCGCGGCTGGTCGGTCGACGACGAGGAGCGGCACCCCGGCATGCGCTGCGTGGCGGCCGCCATCTTCAACGAATTCGGCGAGCCGATCGGCGGCGTTTCGGTCTCCGGGCCGACCGTGCGGGTGACGCCGGAGCGGCTGGCCGAAATCGGCCCGCTGGTGCGCGATGCCGCGGCCGAGGTGACCAGGATGATCGGCGGCGTCAGCTCGGCCTGAGATCATACGAACAGCGAAAAGAGAGGCGGTGGGGCGCCCCTCTTTTCAGCTGATTGGAACGCCACCTCCTCTCAGAGCCGGCAGTAGTGACGATAGCCGTCGTGGCCGATATAGGTGTCGGAGTCGACGTCGTAGCTTGCGTAACGATCGTAGCAGCGGCGGACATGCCATGAGCCGCCGTCTTCGTCGACATAGACGGTCCGGGGCTGCTGGGAGAGCAGGCTGCCCAGTACAAAACCGCCAACGCCTGCGGCGATGCCGATACCGATGTCGCGGTTGTGATGGCTGTGGGCGGCCGAGGGTTGAACGGTGCCGAGCAGAGAGCTGGCGGCGACGGCGGTGGCGATGACGCCGAAAACGAGTGTGCGCGTGAACATGATGATCTCCTTGCTTCGTTGACCGAGGCGATCCATCCGCCTCTTGATCATCTGTCGCTGCGGCAAGGAAAAAGGTTCGAATCTTTTTTCGATTTTTCTGGAACGGCTTGGTTCGCTTGGGCCGTGGTCGTGCTGGCGGCCAGTTCGGCCCGCAGAGATCGGCGAGGACGTTGACGATGGCCAATGTCTTCTTTGCTAGGGAGATCGGTAGCTTCGCCGGCGGCCTGCTTCGTGGCTACTCTCTCACCCCATGCCCGTGACGTGGCGAAGCCAGAAGGCGAGCGCGATGAAACCGATGATGGTGGTGACGCCAACCCAGTCGACATTGGCCTTCTTCACATCGTTGATGATCTTCACCAGCAGCATCCAGGCTACGAAGATGATCGGGAGAATGATGACAAATCTGATCATGCCACACCCCTGCTCGAAGCGATTGCAACGTTTCCATATGTAGGAAACAATCCGGCGGTTTTCAGGATGCCCTCCCCGACGGCCCACATCACATGCCGGGCAAACGGAGTTTTGTCTTTACTGGCGCAACAAATATGTTAACCGGAGCGCCGTGCCCTTGTAGCTCAGCTGGTAGAGCAGCGGTTTTGTAAACCGAAGGTCGGCGGTTCGATTCCGTCCGGGGGCACCAGTAAAATCAATAACTTATCTGCCAATCTCGCTTTTGGTTTTTCGAGAAAATTCGTCGTGGGGAATTCCAGGGGAACATTTCGGCGAGTCGGCTATTCCCGTTGGCATCCCTTCTCCAACTCAGTGGCGCGACCCTTAGCTAACCGTTGCCGCCTTTAGTCGGTCCCTTCAGAAGCTCCCAAGCCTCGATTTGGAGTACCCCCGCAAGCTTCTCAATGATCTTCAGGCTCGCGTAGTACTTACCCTTCTCGATCTGACTCAGGTAACTCCGGCTGACTTCCGCCTCACATCCCGCCATCGACGCACTGACAGGCAGTGGCAAGATGTTTGCGGTCGGCAACAATCGCGTCCTGATCACCCAGCGAAACGGGCTCGGCCATATTCGCGGATATGCCGGCCTGCGCCTGGACGAGGCGACCGCGCGGAACTGGCAGGCGGTGTCGCCCGAAAGGGTGCGCGCAGAGTTGCGTGAGCCCTTCGCCGAATGGGCTCCCGCGTTGAAGGAAATCATCGAGACCGGGGATTTCATCGCGGTCCGTCCACTCTATGCGCTGCCTGTCGGGCATCGCTGGACCAGTCGTTCGGGGCTGACTCTCCTGGGCGATGCGGCGCACCTGATGTCTCCCTTCTCGGGTGAAGGGGTGAATCTCGCGCTCGCCGATGCGGTTGATCTCGCCGAGGCATTGACCTCGGGCCACGGCTGGCAGGCCGTCAACGGATATGAAGAGGCAATGGCGGGACGGGCTGCCATCGCGGCGGAAGGGGCTGCTCAGGGCCTGAGCGGCGCCTTCTCGTCCGAGGGAGCTAGTCCGGTTCTGCAACATTACTTGTCACGGGTGAATGAACATTGACAGCCGACAAGGTGGTTGGACCCCGGTGGCACCCAGTTCACTGGCGGGTAACTTGGTTACTGGCAGTCACAAGAGGCACCGATAACTTTGCAGCTTGATGAGCTTTCGTGCCCTTCTTCACCGGGCACGCGAGGTCGACTTTATGGATGTCGCGCTGTTTTACGCCGCCTTGTTCTATGTCGGCTGGATCGCGAGCGCCGGTCCAACATAGACGATGCAGCTAGCTTAGTAGGTCCGCCATTTCAAACCCCAATCGCCGCCACCAATATCCGGTTCTGCCTCCGTATCGCCGCGCGCAGTTCCGGTATCTTCGCCGCGTCGCGCCTCGCAAACTCAATGAACATCATGTTCATGTTGTTGAAGACCAGTTCGCCGAGCGCTGTCCCGTCGATGCCGCACCAGACCGAGCGCCTGCAGCCGGGCGATGAGCGCGCGGATCTGCTCGGTCAGCGCGCGGTCGAGCCCGGTATAGGCTGGCCGAACGGGTCATTCGCCCAGTGGCATCGCGGCCTGCGAAAACAGGACGGACGTCCTGTTATCCGACGGCATCCTCTATGACGGCCGCTGATCGACGACGTCTATCACTCGGACATCCCCGACTTCATGGCGACACTCTCGCGCCTGAGCGACCTTGATGTCCGACCGCACCGATATCTTCTATGAGGCGCTTGCTACTTGGCCGGAAGCGATCGTGCGAGTGAACGTATTCCTCACCCTCACTGACTTATAGACATAAGCGGTCCAGATGCCGGTCCCTACAAACGACGCTATGGCTGCCAGCAACGCATCACCTGCGAGCACCTTGTTCGCCGGAACGCCCAGAACTGACGCGATCCAGATGGTGTCCAGGATGAATACGACCGGAATTGCAAACCACTGGAACAGAAACAACCGCGGGAAGCGGTGGCTTCGCCGCAGCATCGAAACGAGCACAACCAGCTGAAGCGCCAGAAATGCCAGATTGAGAGCAAGCTCGCCATAGGCCGCCATGACCCCGTTCGGGAGAGCCATGAGTTGCTGGTAGCCTTCGGCCGAAATAGCCAAGTTGGCGAGTGTGCGCAGCGGTGACAATGCCTGGCCGATCGCCAGCAGCATCAGCCAGCCGCCGATGCCTACAAGAGCCGCAGGATTCTGTGACGGCTTCGTGGCTGATCGAACAGCAAAGAAAACAGGCACGCCGATCAACAGCAGCATGATCGCCCAATGCCAGATGGAAAACGACCCCATTTACCCCTCCCCTATTTATGCCCCTATAAGTTGTACCAGATTTCAAATTCAACTCAAGAGTCGAGCCTCGTCTGAAACCAAGTCTTATGCCGAGCGGCGATTTCTCCTGTCTGCTCCTGACTCCTCACACCTCGATCGCCGCTACCAGTAGCCGGTTCTGCCTGCGTATCGCGGCGCGTACCTCCGGGGTCCTCGCCTCGTCGCGCTTCGCGATGAACATGGTGTCATGTTGCTGAAATCAGTTCGCGGAGCGCTGCCCTCGTCGATATCACTGCCGTATAAGGCCAAGCGCCTACGGCCGGGCGACCAGGGGCAAATCCGCGCGGTGAGCGAGCGATCGGGGCCCGGTACAGGCCTAGGGCCGAACGGGCTGTCGGGCAGTTGTGTCGAGATCGCCATCGCCTGCCGCCACATCTCCTGGGCGAGATAGTGCAGCGAGGTGCTTGATAGGATGTCGATCACCTTCCGATTTCTTGACACATTTTGTGATTTGCACGATACCGCTAACGGGGCTCTGGTAGGCGCAGGCCTTTCCGGCTTCAGGCACTTGGCGGAATGGGCGGGGCGGGGTGAAAGGTGGCCAACCATGGCCCAGGCAAGCACCATTGTCTTAAGCGGCGACTATGGCTACACCCAGTATAAGGCATCCGGCCTGCCCGCCGACACCACCATCGATGCCACCGACGCCTCGTGGATCGTCGCCAATCAGGGAAGCCCCACCAACCTCTATCCCTTCGCGGTCGTCAACCCCGGCGCCAACCTCCTGGCATTTGGCGGCACGATTAACGGCACGGTCTCCCAAACCGGCGACTGGGAGGACATTTACGTCAACTCCGCCGCAGTCCGTATAAATTCAGCCCACAACTTTGTCATCGACGATTGGACGGTTACCCAGCCCTGGGATGGCATCCGTGTCGGCGGCACGGGCACCTTCGTCATCGAAGATAGCTATGTCGGCTACTCCCGCGACGACGCGGTCGAGGACGATGACGTCATCGGCGGCACGATCAAGGATTCCCTGTTCGACCACGTGTTTTCCGGAGTGAGCCTTGGCGACGGTGACGTTGATGGGTCTGACAACACGGTCATCATGGATGGCATGCTTCTGGGCATGGGAGAGTACCTTCGCAAAGGCGAGATGACCCACGGTTCGCCGTTTAAACTCGACAAGGGGACAGGCTCTAACGATATCGTGCCCAGCCTGCACTTTATCGATTGTGTGGTGGCGATCACCGACGTGAACCACAACGGCATGGAGCGGCTGCAGCGGGCCTGGGACAAGACGGTCGAGTCGCACGGCAACTACTATCTCAACCTCTCTGACACGCCGCTGCCGTCCAGTTATCCAATGCCGCCCGACGGTTGGACGGTCCTTCAGGGCCAGGCGGCGCGCGACTACTGGGCCAACGCCAAGGCGGTCTGGCATGCAGCCCATGACGGGACTGACCAGCCACCGTCACCGCCGACCCCGCCTACCGACCCGACCACGGGAACTACCGGGGACGACACTTTTTTCGGCACTGCCGCGGCCGATACCTATGATGCTTTGGCTGGCAACGACATACTGTGGGGCCGGGGTGGCAACGACGTGCTCAACGGTGGCGCCGGCAAGGACACCTTCGTGTTTGACACGGCCTTTGGCCCGGACAATGTCGCTACGCTCCCCGACTTCCACGCAGCGGACGACGCGCTCTATCTCGACAACGCCGTCTTCACCAGCCTCGGCCCCGGTTCCTTGTCCAGCCCGACGCAGGTGAACTCGTCCTATTTCGAGTTGCGCCAACACGCCACCAGCCATAACGACTACCTGCTCTACAACCAGACCACGGGCATTCTGTACTATGACCCCGATGGCTCGAAATCGGCCGCTCAGGTGGAAATCGCCCACCTACAGGCCGGGGCGGTCCTGACCTTCCACGACGTGTACGTCATTTGATCGCCGAGGCGATCGCACATGGCACTACGAAGCGCGGGCGTGAGGTCCGACGAGCTACGCCGGATTCTGTGAAGGCTTATTGGCGGATCGGACTGCAAAGATCCCTCCCCTAGAGATGCCGCTATGGGTTGCATTTCAGGTTCGACTCAAGAGGGCTGGGCACCGTCGCCTTCCAACGATCGATACTGCCGCCTGTTCCTGACAATCACACCCCGATCGCCGCCACCAGTATCCGGTTCTGCCTGCGTATCGCCGCGCGTAGCTCCGGTATCTTCGCCTTGTCGCGTTTAACGAACTCGATGAACATCATGTTCATGTTGTTGAAGATCAATTCGCCGAGCGCCGCCCCGTCGATGTCCTGCCGCACAAGGCCGAGCGCCTGCAGCCGGGCGATCAGCGCGCGGATCTGTTCGGTCAGCGCGCGGTCAAGCGCGGTGTAGGCCTGGCCGAACGGGCTGTCGGGCAGTTGCGTCGAGATCGCCATCGCCTGCCGCCACATCTCCTTGCTGAGATAGTGCAGCGAGTGCTCGATATAGATGCCGACCAGCGTGTCCAGCGCATCGCCGACATTGGCCGGCGGCCTGGCGACGACGCCCTGCCCGGCATTGAGCACCTCGTTGACCTCCAGCGAGACGATGGCGCCGAGGATGTCGCCCTTGTTCTGATAGTAATTGTAGATGGTGCCGATCGAGACTTCGGCCTGGGCAGCGATAGCCTCGATCTTGGCACCCTCATAACCGGCGTCGCGGAAAAGCTCCGCGGCCGCCTCGATGATGCGGCGGTGCCGATCCGCCTTTTGCCTTGCCCGCAATCCGCTCATCCCAGCCTCTTGCCATAAAAACAGAATTGACTCAATTTTAGAATTGGTTCAATTTTTTGCAAGAAGCCACAAAGGCAAGGGAGAACACTCGATGTCCGCTAAACCTGCATCCAGGAATCCGCTTTCCGTTCTGAAGAGCCATCTGCATGCGGCGTGTGCCGCCACCGCGCTGCTGCTTGGAGTCGGCAGCGCCGCCCAGGCCGCCGACCTCAATGCGCTGATCTGGTGCGATCACGCCGATCCGGCGCTGCTGCAACCCTTCGAAGAGGCCAATGGCGTCAAGGTCAACGTCAAGGAATTCGAGGGCACCGGCGCTGGGCTGGCCATCGTCGAGCAGTCGCAGCCCGGCGACTGGGACGTGATGGTGATCGACAGCATCGACATACCGCGCGGTGTCGAGAAAGGCCTGTTCGAACCGCTGCCGGAAGACAGACTGCCGCTGGCCGACCTGTTCCCGCAGGTGAAGATGGACGGCTCCACCGTGGTCGGCGGCAAGCGCTACGGCATCACCGAAAAGTTCGGCTACAACACGATCGGCTACAACAAGACCAAGGTCGATCCGGCCGACATGCAGTCGATGGCGGCGCTGACCGGCGACAAGTACAAGGGCAAGGTCGCCATCTACGATTACTATCTGCCGGTCATCGGGGACTGTCAGGAATTTCGTGTGCGGGCGGGCATAATGGGTAAGAAGGAGTCCCACTATGTCGCGACGCAAAGACCCTGCGATAC